>SCQT01000179.1 GCA_004322015.1 Chitinophagaceae bacterium | reverse complement strand
GCCCTCGCATTATTCATAAAATTTTCATTGCTTATATTCCATCCCACGCCTATGCTCGGGAATAATCCATATTTACTTGTATGGGCGCCAAAGGCAGAATATCCGTCACGTCTGGCAGTTAACGTCAATAAATAAGTACTTTTATAAGAATAGTTAATTCTTGCCATTTGCGATAATAGAGTGTAGCTGTCAGCATAGGAACCGGCAGACTGCGTAGCACCTGCTCCCAAATTATCATACGACAACAAATCGTTGATAAACCCTGAAGCCGCAGCGCCGAAAGAAAAATAGGCAAACTTCTGGGCGCTATAGAGTCCCGTAAAGTCAATATGGTTAGCTCCGATATCCCTTTGATAAGAAAGAATATTTTCTATCAGCCAATTAGTATTGTCCCCATAGCTGATATTGGCATTTCCATTCTGCGTACTCCCGGCGGCTCTGCCCTGGTAAGTTGCATTCAGGGAAGGGTCATAGGAATAAGAAGCATTCAGATGGTATTGTAACCCTTTGAGAAAATGTAATCCTTCTGCTATATCGGACGGAGTCAGAATGGCATAACCTCTTCCATCCAGTCGCTTATAACGGCTGATACGATTTAAATAAAGGGGTAATAATGGATTCGTATATAATAATTCCGGGGCATCCGGATATTGATTATAAGTTCCATCACTGTTATATAATGTACCGAAAGGACTCATTTCTTCAGCCATCAGCAGGTTGGCTTGCCCACCATCATAATTATCCGATTCATAGGACAGATTGGTACCCACTTTTAGATAAGCAGTAAGATCTGCGTCTATATTAGCGCGGACACTATTCCTGGTAAAATTATACCCTTTAATAATTCCTTTCTGCTTCATAAACTCGCCGGACACATAATAACTGATATGATCAGTTGCTCCTGATATGCTCAGGTTATGATCGGTTATATAAGGTTGTTGAGAAACCGCTTTCAGCCAGTCAACCGTTTTCCCTGCCTTGTAATTGAGATACTCGTTTCCGCCAGGTGAATTAGGTACAGGGGTTAGTTGATTCTGGGGGACGTTGGTTTCCAACTGATACCATTTCCATTTGTCGAGATATTGCCCCGGACTTGAAGGTTTTAATTCATGAGCATAAGTACCTGTGCCATAATAGCCGCTGTATGAAATTCTTGGTTTGCCTTTTGTGCCTGTTTTAGTCGTAATTAATATGACCCCGTTCGATCCTCTGGTACCATAGATGGCCGTTGCAGAAGGCCCTTTAAGTACACTGATATTAGCAATATCATTCGGATTAATGCTATTAATATCGCCGCTATAAGGCACGCCGTCCAAGACTATCAGCGGACTGGTATTAGCGCTGATAGAATTTTGTCCGCGAATCAGAATGGAAGGGGATACTCCGGGGATAGCATTATTTTGTGTAATATTAAGACCTGCCACTTTCCCTGCAAGCGCCTGAGCTACATCTGTAGAAGGTATGGACTTAAATTCCTGTGGTGATATAGTGGTGATAGCATCTGTAACATCCGCCCGTTTCTGGGTCCCATATCCTACAACCACTAATTGATTAAGAGTGGAAACACTGGGACGAAGAATAATATGGAGGATACTTTTTCCTTTTACTGCCACTTCCTCGCTTTCATAACCAATATAAGATATTTGCAAAACGGCATTATCCGGCACCACCAGTGTGAATCGTCCGCCGGCATCGGTTACAACCCCCTTATTTTCTCCCTTCACTTTTATGGTTACTCCCACCAACGGGGCTCCCGCCGAATCTGTCACGCTGCCACTCACGGTAATTTGTTCATTGATACTTTTCAAGGAAGAAATGACCACCATATTATTTTCTAATATTTTATAGGTCATTCCATCCGAAAGAATACTATCCAGAATAGCGGGTAAAGAAGCATCCTTTACTTTGAGATTCACTTTTCCCAATCTCCTGATATCATCATACGTATAAAAGAAACGATAGCTGCTTTCTTTTTGTATCTTATCAAATATTCTGTCTGCGTTTACTTTAGTATAGGCAAATGTGAATCTTTGCTGTGAATAGACATGCGCCGATACCTGTATAAAGGAAACAAGCAATAAGAAGAAGCATATCTTCATAGAAAGAAGTAATATATTTTTTTTCATACCTTTGGTTTGAAAGGTTAAAAACTCAGAGTAAGTGACGATTTCGCAGCGCCTTACTCTATTTCAATCGTTTTGCTTTTCAGGGAAGAGCTTGTACTCTTCCCTTTTTTATCCTGTACTATCCCGAATCAGGATAAGAGATATTGGTTTAAGGCGGAATGATATATTTTCTTTTCATGCATATTTTTTTAATACTTTTTAATTAATTATATCAATTTTTGACATTCAAAAAAATTTACACTGGCTTCAGCTTCACATAGTTTTCAATTCGGTATCTATTTGTTATTTGCTTTTCACCTTTCACTTCCCCTGTTAAAACTACTTATACAAGTAAATACTGTCTCCTTTGGCCTGGTAATTGAAATGAGTGATCATCTGCAGCACCTGCAATGCCTGGTTCACGGTTTCTTTATCAAAAACGCCGCTCATCACCACTTTTTTCAAACCATCATCCTTGAAAAGGATATGAACACCATAACGCCGTTCCATTTTTTTGGTTACTTCACTAAACGGTTCATATACAAATGCTAACTTATTATCCACCCACGCCGTCTCCGTAAAAAAATTACTATCCGCCGGATTGACCGGCAATGTCTGCACCTGATATTTTAATTCATTAGCTTCCGGTATTAAAGGGAGCCGTTTACTTTTCTCCCTTCCGGTGGAATCAGCGGAAGAATTTTCCATGGTATTCTCTTCACGCATCACCGTCAATTTTTCACGGGGAGATAAAATTATCTTTTTCCCCGGATCCTTATTTAAGGACACCTGCACTTTCCCGCTGATCAGAGTAGTCTGAACATCCGGTTCATTCTTATAAGCCTGTATGTTAAACTCTGTTCCCAGCACGCTAACTGTAATCCCTTGTGCCTGTACCGTAAATGGAATTTCAGCATCTTTTTTTACTTCAAATAAAGCTTCTCCTTCCAGCCAAACCTCCCTGTTTTTATAAGCAAATTCATTATTATACGACAATCTGCTGTCGGCATTCAGCCATATACCAGTCCCGTCAGGCATTACAATATGCTTTTT
>SCQT01000178.1 GCA_004322015.1 Chitinophagaceae bacterium | reverse complement strand
TTGTGCAAAAATCTGTTGTGCAGGTATAATCGCTGCTATGCTGCTTATTATCATTAAAAAAGAAAGGATATTTTTTTTCATCAGGCACATTTTTTTCATTTAATTTAAGTTCGTCAGATGTTGAAGTAATTGATAAACTATTGTTTCTCAGGTTTACATTTTCTAACTTCCCTGTAAAATTTATAGGAAGGTCTTTAAACTTGATAGGCTGTTTCTGAGAAGTAGGGCTCTCACTAAATAAAGATCTGGTAATTTCTATCAAGTGCCCTGTTTCAAATACAACCTGAGCGTAATATAATTATCTGGCTGGTAAGATACCATTACACTGTGTGCCATGACAGGTAACATTTTTTCATTCTTTTCCACTCCATTGGTCAGATATGCCTTCTGCACCATAAATAAGGGAAAAGTTATTTTGGCTGTTCCTGTCTGATCAGTCGCGGCTTTTAACCGAAGTATCCATCCTTCTCCATTTTCTGCCTGCTTTAAAGTGATAAACTGAAGGTGGTGATTGCTGATTTTCATGAAAGAGTTTTCGGTGGATGAAAGCAGCGGCGGTCCTTCGGGTGTTAATCCGGTTGAAAAGTGGGTGAACAAGTCGGTATAAAGCAAAACGGGGGTGCGGGTATTTGCATCAAAACGAGTTAACTGTATGCTGCTTAAATTCTTTCCACTTGTGATAGCATAATTAAACACAAATTTACCTCCCTGGCTTGCTTTATAATTGGTAAACCAATAATTATTCATTACATAGGAGAATACATGACCATTGGTCATTTTTAGTTCTTTATACCATTTTCCTCTGTTAATATCAGTAAGTGTAATCAGCGGGGCATCAGGAGTGGACAGTACCATCGTATAATTGCTGTCCTTTACCTGAACTAAGTTTCGCGTAGCAAACCAGTCCAGATCCGCCCCGGGAAGCAGGTCTTTGGTGGGGTCCACCCAGCCATTCTGGATCTGGTAAGCCATTTGTGGCTGTTTTGACATAAAGGGGAATGCAAAATAAACCGCCTCCTTCTTCAATATATTTTTTTTGATAATCTCATCTTTGATATCTATTCGCTTAATATTATTATACAGTTGATACGTTATACGAATGGCAGGCGTGTTTTCTGCCTTAGTCTCCACTACAATTTGTCTGCCAATGGGTGAAGAAATATTCTTAATAATTTTAGCAGAGGTAGGATGATCCACCTTTAAACCAGTGGTTGGCGGAACATCTTTATTATCACCTCTCCAAATTCTGGTTCCTTCTCCGCCGCTGACATATAAATATTCATTCAGCGTATATTTTGAATGGGGATCTACTAACTGCTCTCCCGTCTCCCTGTCAACTAATCTTTTAATACCCCCTGTTTTTTCATCAAGCGTTAATTGATACCACGGGCTTTCCGCTACTATTCCGGACACATTTTCCGTATCGCAAATACCTTTGGGGGCCTCGTTTAAGGAGCGAATTGCATATTCTTTGTATCCCATGGCGGGGATATTATTTGCCAGAAATAAGATTTTATGAAAGCCTTCTTTTTGAGAAAGCACTTCATACCTTACCGGCTTATCTGCTGTTAAATCAAAAAGATATTGACCGTCATTTAATTCAATCTCAACCGGATTTGTCCTTTGCCAGGGCTGGAAATTAAAAGCAAACACTACATCCCCTTTCACCCAACACAGATGAGAAAGCCGGCTGAAAGAACGGGTCAGCATCACTTTGGTCTGTATATTAGCTTGTTGGGCATAGTTTTGTTTAATCTGCCACTGTTCTTTTACTGCGTTTCGATCAGGTTGCGAGGTGCTTCGATAAGAACCCCAGGTGTGCTCATCATAGAGCAAAATGTTTTTCCAGATGCTGCTGAACTGTTCAGTCTTATACTTGTAACGCGGGCTTAGTATGGAAGAAACGCTTGCGGCTGTTTGTGCCACAGGTAAAAGCTGTTTGGTATGCCGGTTAAGTTCAGTAGCTTTTGCTGAGGATGCAGCGCCGTCTTCCCAATACGCACCGCCGCCCCCCCGATACGTTGGTAATTCATTTTTAAAATGCTTTGCTATATAATTAAAGAAGTCGTCATCAGTCGCCATGATCAATTTTGGGTAAGCATGGTTTTTATTCCACTTGTTTATCAGTGGCATATCTCCATCCTGAGGAATAATTACATTTTCTACATAAGCGCCATAAACCATCACCGCATCGGGCGCATAATCCTTCCGGCAATAACGTGTCAGGAATTGCGGAAGAGTAATATCCAGCACATTATAATTGGGAACCGGCCTGTCGCTAAATCCTCCGGGATAAATCAGTTGGGAAAGCTGAAAGTAAGCGCGTGCATACCACATCATCACCTTTGCTCCGTTCATTCCTTCCCAATAAAAAGGAGAATTCCTGTTCAAATCGCTATGCTGTAGAATAGACCCACGCGATTGATTGCTGCCTTCTGTAAAGTAGTGCACCCCCACATCATTCAGCATGGTCGGAAGAAACCAACTGGAGGATGGAACGTCGGTCAAACTTGCAAAATCAAAAGAAGTACCGTGTAACAGGTGTAATTTATAAGCTTCATAGGTAGCACGAAACAATTCTTCACCCGAACATAATCCTGTCAGCAGATTAAGATATAATACACTGTTGCCAACTCTTCCATGTTTTGCATATTGATAAAACTTTTCTCTCCAGGGCTTAGTCCGGCTGTTTAAGTCATTTTCAATGAGGTGCGTATCTTCAAAATCATACTGGTAGCCCGGATATTTTCCTAAAAGCTTCAGCACTCTGTCAAAATTCCGTGTATCTAATTCATTCACGTCAGGTTGTACTGTTGTGTAGCCTACATCATTATGTACTCTGGGGGTGATATAAAACCGCCATTTTTTTGCAGGGATAAAAAGCTGAGAATCCTGAACCATTTTCCCATCCAGGCTAACCCGGACTATTGCCTCTTGAGGCTTATTGTAGGAGGGAAGTTCTATTTGTTTTGTTAAAATACCAAAGTAATAGTTATCATCTTTTAATGGGACAGCAATCTTTTTTCCCGCGATATGAATAGTAGCGCTTCCATTGGTAAAACTCTTTGTAAAGGGTATTTGCAAATCTGTTTCTTCCGTTAGTTTTCCTGCTTTCTGATAGTAAAAAATAGTGGGTTTCAAATAAGGCTTCCTGTTAATTTTCGGGGAAGGAGCTCTTTTCTCAAATATAACAGCATCATAATACATGCTGCCTAATCCCATAGGTATAATGGTTATTTTGTTATGCGATTCTTTTAACCAACTGCTTTCGATGAGTATCTCAATTTTCTGTTTAGAAAGTAAGGGTTGGTTACCCTGATCATCATTTTCATCTTTCTTTATCTCGTAAGAAACAGGAAAAATTCCCTTTCTGCCATTTATCAGAATGTCAATGGCACTGGGAGAAGCCTGGAAATAATACAGATAGAGAACCAGCATATAACTACTATCATCATCAGCGGGTTTACTGAATAAGATGGAATAGGGATGAGCTCGATGTTGTATAGTGCCATTATCCGTGGATAAGTCTCCAAGCTGAAGAGCCGGAAAATCTTTAGAAGAAATACTTTGACCTATTATATAATTTATTGAATCCCGCTGTCCGCCTGCAAATCCTGTAGAATGGCCATCGTGTTTTCCAATCTGCCATATAATATTATGCCCATCATGCCTTCCCGGAGGTGCTGCTTCGACTAAGTTGTAAGCGCTTAAGAGAATTAACCCGAGCGTAAATTTTAAAAATCCGGGATGCATCATGCTGGTTTTTTTTAATTTCAATTGTCCAATAAATATATAAAAAAGACTTCATTACCCACAACACTCAATACCCAGGATTTTGAGGCCTCAGGTTGGGATCACGCTGCATCTCTGTTACCGGCAAAGGTAGCAAAAGGTCCTTTTCAGTAAATTGTTGCCCTCTGCCATTATTATGTCCAATAAAATTGGAAAAGCTTACCTGATGATTGCTGCTTACATCGGGATAAAGCCTTGTCCTTACCATATCAAACCAGAAGTGCCCTTCCATAGTCAGTTCCCGGTATCTTTCAGCGAGAATAAGGTTCCGCCGGCCTGTCTGGTCGGATGGTATAGCCGGCGGGTTTACATAAGCGCGATCCAGAATCGGTTCCAGGTAAGGAGAAGGATCCTGGCCTAATGCATTTGCTGCTTCTGCTGCGATAAGATACACGTCGTCCATTCTATATACAGAAAGGTATTTTCCTGAAGCAGCCGTGCTGAATAACGCCGTGCTATCATACCAAATATAGGGCAACGGATTCGGGAATTTGATAGTGGTGAGCGTTCCGCTGGTATTGACGTAGCTGAAATCGCTGGCATAATATTGATGGTCATGCCTTCTGATATCATTAGTGCTGTCATACATATTAAGTAAAGTGGCTGATGGAACCCACGGATTAGTGACCAGTGTATATTGGACTTTCAGATTTGTATTAGGAATAGGATTGGGGAAAGTATTGGGTAGTGTATATTCTGGGAAAGCGGATTGCTGAATGGCGCTGTTGAATTCGAGAAAATATAAATAAGCGCTGCCCTGATCATAGCTCGTCAATCTGAATTTGTCGAAAGCAGTGACATTACCTGAAGATTGGAAAAGTGCATAACCGCCGCTGCTGCCGAGTAACTCTTGTGCGGTAGTCAGCGCGTTCTGGTAAGCAGGCTGTCCTTTCTGAAGAGGATACCCTGCCATTGTCAGATAAACTTCTGCAAGAACGCACTCCACAGTTCCCTTTGAAATTTTGTTGCCATTACTGCCCATTGGTTTATCGGCTAAATTTCCGCTATCCTTTGCCCATGTCAGATCATTCACGATAGCGTTATAAACAGAATCTACCGAGGCACGGGGTGCATTGACATTTTTTACAGAAGTATAAGGTGTTAGTATTAATGGAACTGCCCCCCACATCCTGACCAGATAGTAATAATCCAAAGCTCTGAAAAAGTGCGCAGTGCCCAAAAGGGGGGCTTTGTCTGAAGCACTTATTTTTGAATTAGCATTCAAGGCAGCAATGATAGAATTGGCGCTGGCAATAGAACTGTAAAACCCTGACCATAATCCATCCAGATAGCTGTCCTGATTGTCTGCCGTCTGCGTTAATGTAGTGTAATACCGGATAGCCGGATTTTGAGCCACTACATTATTAGTCATCCCGGAAAAGTTATCTAAGGTAAAATTTGCAGATCCATCGTAAAGGAAGCCATAAATGGAGAGAAATTTTCCAGGGCCCTGACTCTTATCATACAGCCAGTTTACAGCGCTGGTCGCTTCCTGAACGGAGGAAAAGTAAGCATTAACCGGAATAGCGCTTCGAGGTGACTCTTGAAGGAATTTAGTGCAACTACTTAGAAGTAATATTGCAAAGAGACCTGTTATTACTAAATTTTTCATAATTCTTAATTTTCTTGTTTTTGAATTAAGTGTATGCCCATATTAGAAAGATGCATTTAGCCCAAACGTAAAAGTCCTGGCTTTAGGATACTGATAAAATTCAATATTCTGTCCATACGGAGGAGCGCCCGCCGAGTTCCAATTGAAAGTGATGCTCTGTGGGTCATACCCTTTATATGATGACGACTTTATAAGGAAAACATTCTGACCGCTGACATAAAATCTTAGAGAAGAAAGGCCGATGTGCTTGATAACATCCTTGTTCATGTCGTAGCTGAGCACGACATTACGCCCTCTGATAAAAGAACCGTTAGCGACCCAATGACTATCGAAAACCGCTGACTGGCCTGCATCAGGAGCGAAACGCCATTGCTGGATCATTGTATTCTGATTAGAAGGTGTCCATGCATTCATCACTGTTTTAAGGGAATTGCTGTATCCTGTCCTGTCTTCTGAGGAAAATAAAAATGCCTGAACTATGCTGGCTCCCTGAGAGAACTGAAGGTCAACCAGTAGAGAAAAGTTTTTGTAGGTGAAAGTATTATCAAAGCTTCCGGTCCAGTCCGGTTCTGCATGTCCTAAAATCTTCTTATTAGCTGATTCTTTTTCTTCTCCGGGATGATAGGGGAAATTGGGATTATGCGCGAGAGAATCCGCTACTTCTGCGGAACTGTAGGTTCCCAGTCTTTCAAAACCATAGAAGGAACCGACCGGTTCACCTACTCTCAGGATAGTAAAGCCCTGAGAAACAGGTCCCCAGAAGGGCCCCGGGAAGATATCCGCATCCGTACTCCCGAGGGCCACTACTTTATTTTTATTATAGCTGGCTATAAAGGTGGTCTGCCAGGTAAAGTTTCCGCCTTCTATATTTCTGGTAGTTAGAGATAAGTCCACACCCCGGTTAGATACAGATCCTATGTTAGTGAGGACACCGCCGAATCCGGTAGAAGTGGGGAGAGGATTATTCAACAGTAAATCAGAGGTGAGCTTGTGATAATAATCCCCTTCAAAGGCAATTCTTTGGTTAAAAAGTTGCATTTCGATGCCTATATCAGTTTGTTTGGCTTTCTCCCATTGCAAGTCAGGATTAGGAAGTCCATTGATGTGGGAAGAAGCAGCCCTGCTGCCATTGATCAGGGTGGTGCCGCTGGATATAGTGGCCAGGGATTGATAGGAACCGATTTCTGTATTGCCTGTAATCCCGTAACTACCCCGGATTTTCAGGAAATTAACAGTTTTTGAATTTCTTAAAAAAGGTTCTTCTGACAAGACATACCCTAATCCGATTGCGGGAAAGAAACCATATTTGTGAGCGCTCCCAAACCTGGAGGAACCGTCTTCTCTCCCCGATAGCGTAAGTAAATACTTATTGGCAAATGTGTATCCTACCCGTGCAAAATATGAGTTAATCGTCCACGCTGCATAACCGCTCGAAGGAGGGTTAGGCTGACTCCCTGCTCCCAGGTTATACTCCCGGAAATAATCATTTGCGAAGTTTTGAGTGGATCCGCCTAAAGTCTTGTCCTCGCTTTGTTGCCAGGAGGCGCCCAATAAGATATTGAAATGTTGCTGCCCCACCTGTTTATCATAAGTAAGGAAATTCTCTTGTTGCCAGTAAAGATTCTGCCTGATGGAAACTGAAGCTGTCCCCCGCTGGTTGGCAGAAATATTCATCAGGTCAGAGGGCGAATAGTTGTCATTACGGATATTTTGGAGATCAACTCCCAATTGAGTTTTAAGTTGCAGATCTTTGGTCAGATGGAAGTTGAAAAACAAATTACCGAATGTTTCTCCGGTAGTAACTGTTCTGGTCTGTTGTAATAAAACCTTCACCGGGTTCTCTGCCGGATCCAGGAAAGAAAAGTCTGAAACATCCTGGTTATTGGCCCAGGAGCCATCGGGCCATTTTACGGGGAAGATGGAAGGCATTTCTATCATCGTCCGGGTGGGGGTATTCGCACCGGTGGTAGGAGGTACCACGTCATCTATTGAATAATTGTAAAGCAGATTGAGACCTACATTGACCCAGTCGTTAATTTTCAAGTCGTGAGTGAGATGAATATTATAGCGCTGTAAAGCGGAATTCAACATGATGCCCTGGTCGTTAC
The DNA here is from genome assembly GCA_004322015.1 of Chitinophagaceae bacterium. Lineage (GTDB taxonomy): Bacteria > Bacteroidota > Bacteroidia > Chitinophagales > Chitinophagaceae > FW021-bin31. The sequence continues at coordinate 26,352 of SCQT01000178.1, read as the reverse complement.
TATAACCAAGAAATAACCCCGTAGATGAATTTTCACTTTTATTCTGAATGGAAAGTTCATGATTATTGGAAATGGCAGTACGGGTAACTGCTTTTTGCCAATCTGTGTTGTATAGCGGCTTTCCGTTTGCGTCAAAGAGTTTTGAACTTGTGGTATTAAGCGTCCTCGGCGTAGCGCCCCAAAGTGAGTTATTTGCCATACCCCCTTTCAGCACTTCCAAAAACTGTTCAGAGTTCAGCACAGGGAGTTCCTTGGGTAAATAGCCGGCGCTAATGGAAAAATCATAAGACACGACAGTACCTTGGTGAGTGGCTCCCCGTTTGGTTGTAATAAGAATAACTCCATTGGATCCCCGTGCTCCATATAAAGAGGTAGCAGAAGCATCTTTGAGTACGCTTACACTTTGAATATCGTAAGGATCCAGATATTGAATATTAGTTGTAGCCACTCCATCTACTATATACAATGGATCTGTAGGGGAATTGATAGATCCGACACCCCGGATAAGAATGGAAGGGAGCCCGCCGGGAGCACCTGAATTAAGATTTATATCCACTCCTGGAACCTTGCCCTGTAATCCCTGTAACACATTAGCGACAGGTTGGCTAAGTATACTTTTGGCGTTAACTGAACTAACAGCTCCGGTCAGATCAATCTTTTTTACACTTCCGTAAGCAACTACTACAAGAGAATCCATTACGGTATTATTGTTATGCAGGACAACAAGTTTGCTTTTTGCAATTTCCAATGATACTGATTTGTATCCTATAAAGGAAAATTGCAGGAGGGCATGGCCGTTTGATACTGTAATCTGGTAATTTCCCTTATTGTCTGTTACTGTTCCGTTAGAAGATGCATTCTCCGTAGCGCCATTCTTTTCTACTACGGTAACTCCTATAAGTGGCTGACCATGCTGGTCTTCCACGTGACCGGACACTCTTATGGGTTCCTGTTGTGCCATCAGGGGTGACCAACCGCTTAACAGGCAGCAAATCCCCAGGAACAAAAGCCGCTTTCCCGGGAAGGGTACATTAAGTCTTAGTTTTTTCATGGTGAAGGTTTTTAGTGTTTGAAAATAATATCATGCATTTAACCATACTTGCTTTCACAAGTCAATTTTTAAACCTGAGAATAATATTCATTACAAGATGAAACACCCTGTTGATTAATGGTTATCAAACATTTGAACAAATGTTGTTCAAATGTTTGAACAAACTTAAAAATACTTTTTCAATTCTCCAAATAAAATTTAAGGAATTATTATTCTTTTAATTAACTGGTTGAAGGGTAGCGGGATTATCCATCCTGCATTATGCCTCTACAGGAGGGGTATTTTGTTGTTGGCTTTTATGCTTCCAGTATTTTTCTATCTCCTCTAACGATCTGCCCTTTGTTTCAGGAATGAGTTTCCATACAAGCCATATTGTGGGTGAACATAATACGGCAAAGATCCAGAAAGTACCGGCCGGCCCGATACCATCGAGCATCATGGGTGTCAGTTGACCGATAAAGAAATTTGCTATCCATAAAGAAAGTGTTCCTAAGGCCATAGCCCTGCCTCGAATAGCGGTGGGGAAGATTTCACCAATGATCACCCAGCAAACAGGACCAAAAGAGAAAGCAAAACTGGCAATGTATAATAAAATGAATAAAAGTATCCACGGGCCGCTGACTATATGAAGCTTAAAAAAAATGCCAATGGTTACTAATGCTGCAATAGCCAGGGATACCCCCAGCAAGAGCAGAGGTCTTCTTCCCCATTTATCTACAGTAAAAATAGCTACGAAAGTGAAAACGACATTTACAATTCCAATGGTCACCTGTCCCCCAAATGCATGTCCTAAGGTAAAGCCTGCCTCATCCAGAATACGGGGCCCGTAATAAATGATGGCATTGATGCCTGAAACCTGTGATAAGAATGGCAATAAAATACCGACGACCAATGCGATCCTGTAAACAGGAGATAACAACTCTTTCAGGTTCCCTTTCTCATTGACAAAAGATTCTTTAATAGCCAGCACTTCCTTTGCCGTTGTTTTTTCATCATTTACTTTCCCTAACAATTCCCTTGCCTTGTTTTCCTGTTTCCTCATCAGAAGCCAGCGGGGTGATTCGGGAATAAAAAATAAACAAATAAGAAATACCAAAGCAGGAATTGAACCCATGCCTAACATGCTTCGCCATACATGGGCATTCACGATCCAATGGAGAAATCCGGTGCTTGAAAAAATATGCTGACCTGAATATTTTAAAAGAGTGGCATTGGAGAAATAAGCACATAAAATACCAATGGTGATAGCCAGCTGATACAAAGTGACCATTCTTCCGCGCAATCTTGCCGGAGAAAATTCAGAGATATATAAAGGTGAGACCATGGAGGCTACTCCGATCCCCAATCCTCCGACAAACCGGAAACTTATCAGTAAAAATTCGCTCTTTACCAGCATGCATCCAATGGCAGAAACAGTGAATAAAATGGCAGATAACAATAATATTTTTTTTCTGCCGTAGCTGTCGCTCAGCTTGCCCGCAGCGGTTACACCGATAATACATCCCAACAAGGCGCAACTGACAAACCATCCCTCCAATGCCGCGGACATAGAAAATTCTTCTTTGACAAAACCAACGACCCCGGAGATTACTGCCGTATCAAATCCGAATAAAAAACCGCCCAGCGCTGCGATGGTACAGATCAATACCAGGTATTTAAAATGAGAAGGATTTTTATGCATATATTAGATATTATGGGAACGACTTAATAAAATAGCAAAATACAAATGACAAATAACAAATAATTCTCAAACCCCCAATCCCCAAGCTAAACCTTTATAATCGAGATTCTCTGGCATAGTTCATATGCATCCAAGCAATAGTTTTGAAATTATTTATTGTGATTTGTTATTTATTTGAATTTTGCAATTTGTCTTTTGTGATTTAGTCCTTCAAAAATGCTTTTACTACTTTCGCTTTTCCCGCTCCTTCATTAATCAGCAGATAACTTTCCGCAGCCGCAGGGATCACAAAAGTTTCTGCATAATGAAAACGCTGACGGAAACCGTTTTTAGTCGCTACCAATATCAGGCTGCCTTCCACCAGCATCAGGACATGACAACTTCCATTCGTATCTATTTCTACCTTATCTTCAAACTCGTAGCGGTGAATATCATAAAAATGTGCAGGATGGGTGGGTAGATGATCACATTTCCACCCTTCTCCTTCATTCAGTAAATAAGGTTGTGAAATTAATTCTTCTTTTACTCTTTCTCCTTTTCTGTCAAAATGCAGATTATGAAAAGCACGTTCGATATTGATAGGTCTGGGTTCTCCGTTGAGATCAAGTCGCAGCCAGTCATACATTTTAAAGGTAAAGATATAAGGGGTAGCGCTGATCTCTAAAACTAAATTTCCTTTGCCGGCGCTATGAATGGTTCCGTTGGGTATCAGAAAAAGATCATGCCTTTTTGAAGGATGGTATTGCACAAACCGGGTGATATCCACCTCTACCTTTTTGTTATAGCTATCTTCCAGCTCTTTTCTGAAGCTTACCGGGTCAATATCTTCCTGAAATCCCAGATAAACGCCTGAGGCTTTGTCTGCTTCTAAAATATAATAAGTCTCGTCCTGAGTAAAACACTCGCCGAAGTTTTCCCTTATATAGTTGAGGGAAGGGTGGCATTGAATGGAAAGGTTACCTCCTCGGACAGTATCCAGAAAATCAAAACGAATGGGAAACTCATCCCCGAATCTATCAGCATGTTTTTCACCTAACACATCCCTGTTATGAAGAAACATCATGAAGTCGAATGATATCTCAAGCATCAGCTCGTTGCTTTCCAATAATAACCCGTTCTCCGGCGTAATTAATTCAAAGGACCAGGCATAATTCACTTCTTCCCGGTTCACTCCCGGAATATTTTTTTTGATCCATTGTCCCCCCCATGCTCCCGGTTCAAACCAGGGCCTGACCCTGAATATATTTTCACTCATCTTCTGCAAGGCATTTTCCAGGTCATTAAAAAATATCCAGGTAATGGCATCCGGTCTCTGGCTATCGGCAACGATCTTTATCCTTTTCAGGATATCTTTTTTGTGCCTGTTCAGCACCACCCAATCCACAAAATAGGATCGCTTGTACATTTCAGCCTGATTGGATATTTTATCAGTTCCAAGATTAAAAATCCTTCCTGCCCGCATCCGATATTGCAATTCATTTTTAGGCAGATCGAAGTAAATAACTGAAGCCTCCCGGGATGAAAGCGCTGCCCCGGTTCCGATAAGTATATTAATATCCGATGCGGGGTCCGGAGAGTAGGATGCTATCTTATGATGATCAAAAAAATCGGATAATGTCCTGTCGCATTTTGTCCCCCAGACAGCATCTTTTTCTCCGAGATAAGGAGTTACCAACTTTTCGATCTCCGTTTCGGATAAAAACCATTCATTCGTGTCCTGCATATTTATTTTTAAGCCCGCAGGTAAATAGTTTTTTATATCCTGCTTCAACTTCTCCCAGAAAATTCCCGCATAGCCATCTATGATAACTGTTTTTTGTTCAATAATATAATTTATCAAAGAATTTATTCCGGTATAAATCGAATGATCAGGTAAATGAAATACAGGGTATATATCGTATTGATTATCCGGATTGTCTTTTTTAAGCGGTAATAAACGCTCTTTTGTTTTACGAAAGCCTGTATTCGCAGGATCCTTTTTTAACTTCTTTTTCACTAAGCTTGCAGCTCCTAAAATGGCCGCTTTTTCTTTTAATTCCGATAAAACTATTTTTAGCGTTAATTGATTTTGATCCAGGGTCTCTTTTAAAGCTTTACCGAAAAAAGGAAAAGCGTGGCTGACGTTGCCTCCCAGCAACAAACATTCCGCTTCGAAAGATTTTAGCAGCGGGACCAGAAATTTTCCAAAATCTTTTCCAAAATCAGCGAAGACTTTGACTGCGATAGTCTCCTCCCTTTCTGCCAGTTCATAAAGACGCTGTACGTTATCTGCTTTTCGACACGACAACTTTTCATAGTCTTGTAACAAACCTCTTGCTGAGAAGCGGTCATCAGCTATGCCATTCTGATAAGGGAGATGATAAATCATGCCTCCGGCGGGAACTGTTTTCCCACTTTTCACAGGTTGCCCATTCTGCAGAAATGCTGAACCGGTGCCGGTTCCCAGTGTAACAGCCAATACTTTAGAAAAGGATTTAGCCCGGCCATAAGCATATTCGCCCATAACAAAGCACACAGCATCATTTTCGAAATAAACAGGGAAATCATCCCGTAACTGTAGCCTGTTCTTCAGCTCATTCCTGACATTGACTCCATACAATGCCTCATATTTACTCAGTCCTTTTATAAGAGAAATGCCATTCTCGTAATCAAATGGACCAGGCATGGCAATCCCCATTCCCTGAAGAGACCCGGTAGAAATGCCGCCCAGGATTTTTATTATTCCATTTACCCATTCAGCTAAGATAGACTTCTCGTTATCAGCCGCCCGGATCGGACAGCTTATAGGACTTCCACCCAATATGTACCCTGAACATGCATCCGTTAATCCGCCTGAAATATGGGTCCCGCCGATATCCAGTCCTAAAATATACATCATGTATAAATGTTTAAACATGCCAAAAATAGAAATATTATTTGATTATTTCCGAATTTTTGATGTCTGATCATTTTTTTATATCAATAGAATAGGTAAATTTATCTGCGCGGTAAAAACCAATATTGTACTCTATAGGACGGTCTCCCGGATCATACACAAAACGTTCTCTTACCAGCACCGGATCATTAGTATGGATGCCTAACTTTTTTGCCATAGCGCCGGCTAACTGCGCACGGATATGTTCGCTGGACCGTACCACAATTATTCCGAATTTATTTTCCAACAACTGGTATAACGGCTGATTGAAATCTTCAGTTTCCTCAAGCCCGATTCTTGGATGAAAACAACTTTCAAAATAGACAACCGGTTCGTCATCAATAGCGCGTAGCCGCCTGAGTTGTAATACTTTTGTATTTTTTCTTATACGAAAAAAGTGAGCCAGCTTTTCATCCGCTTTAACCAGAGACACATTGATTTCTAAATTGTTGAGGGCGATCTTTTTTTCCATCATTTCCATGGTAAAGCTATGCCAGTTGCTAAGCTGAGTGGATACTCCGTGCGAGGTAACAAAAGTGCCCACTCCTTTTTTACGTGTAATTAATCCTTCATGCTCCAGCTTGTTAGTGGCCTGCCGGATGGTATTTCTGGAAACGCCTAAGCGGTTGGCAAGTTCTTCTTCTTTTGGCAATGGAGCGCCTTTAGCATATTCTTTTGACTGGATCAGCTTACGAAATAATTGTTCTATCTGATTGTGCAGGGGAAGGGGGCTTTGGTGATCTATTTTGATATCCATTGTGTACGATTATCCATGCAAACATACATTTTGTAAAACAATTCGGCAATGAATACCTTATCTTTGAAAGATGAAAAGATATTATGGGCCGTTCATCCTGGGTATCATTATCGGTATTGTCATAGGACTGCTCGCAGGGAAACAGGTATTCAGCGGGCACAATCCGCAAAATAATTCTGTCCCCGCACAATCCCAACAGGCTCCCATTGCCAATAAACAGATTCAAAACAGTCCTGATAATCCGGACATTCCGCATAAAGTTTATGTGGTTTTAAATTATGTGCTTACCCACCATCAAGCCATGGACGGATATGTAGGCGGGCGGGTCTTTCAGAACAGGGAACAGATGCTGCCGGAAACAGATACTGCCGGGAACCCCATTGAATACCAGGAATGGGATGTGAATCCTAAAATAGAAGGTGAAAACAGGGGGACGGAAAGATTGATTACCGGCAGCGACGGAAGGGCATGGTACACCAATAATCATTACCGGTCATTTGTACAAGTAAAATAGTGATGAGCAAAGTATTGCATTTACCTGAGAATTATTTCGCATCTGATCATACCCGCTATATTTTTTTAGATGGGCATTTCTGTCAAATTATGAACGATTGCTACGATTCTTTGCAGCGGCAGCTTTCCCTGCCTGTCTATTTTGGGAGGAATTTAGATGCGTTGGAAGAAGTGCTTTCGGATCTGGAATGGGTGAAGGAGGAAAAAGTGAAGATCATTGTCGCCGGTGTGGATCAATTATTATCCGGAGAGCCTGGAAAGAAACATGCTTTTTTAGATATTCTTAATTCATCAGATAATGAAAAAGTGGAAGTGGTTTATTTAGCGCATCCCTAAAAAGGCGTTCTTATTTGTTTTTTTAAAGCAAAACCTGCAAAGATCACACAAAGCCTGGGGATTCCCCTTAGGCCGCCATTATTCAGCCAAGCTCCTTCTCATGATCATATACCCGCAGCATCAACAGCCCTGCAATTATCAATACCACGCCGCCTGTCACTACAGCCAGTACGGTATCATTGTGCAGGAAATGAGAAAGCACGAAACCAAAAAACAATGTGGAGATGATCTCAGGGAGTACAATAAAAAAATTAAATATCCCCATAAATAATCCCATTTTTTCCTGCGGGATGTGTGTAGATAAAATAGCATAAGGCATAGCCAGAATACTTGCCCAGGCAATTCCCACGCCGGTCATGGGAAGAAGTAAAAGATAGGGGTTATGAATAAACCAGACTGCTATAAGGCTTACTCCACCCAAAAACAGACAGATCACATGGGTTGTTTTTCTCGAAAAGACATGTGCCATCCTTGGTAATAAAAATGCAAATAAAAAGGTGATTAAACTGTAAAAGCCAAAGCATACGCTTCCCCATTGGGTGGCGGTAATATACTCCTGTGAACCTACCGGGGGATTGCCAAAGCAGGTCTTGGGGATTGCCACCGTAAAATATATCCACATGAAAAATAATCCCATCCAGGTAAAAAACTGTACCAGCGCTAATTGTCGCATTACGACAGGCATGTGAAAAATTCCGTTGGTGATTTCTTTTACCTGTACACGAAAACTCTTTTTATCCTCTTTCTCCCGGTGAAATTTTTCCATATCCTCCGGCGGATATTCTTTTGTCCTCAGGACAGTATATAGAACGGCTCCGAAAAAAACGACAGCCCCTGCATAGAAAGAGATACGGACGGAATCGGGAATAGCGTGTCCGTTATGCACTTTGTCCACTTTCCATACCACGTGCAATAAATAAGGCAATATGGAAGCAAGCACTGCGCCAATACCGATAAAAAAAGATTGCATGGCAAAACCTTTAGTTCGCTGTTCAGACGGCAGCATATCCGCCACGAATGCCCGGAAAGGTTCCATGCTAATATTGATGGAAGTATCTAAAATCCAAAGCAGTCCTGCTGCCATCCACAGGTAAGAGGACATGGGCATAAAGACAAGGGCGACGGAACTCAGCACGGCACCTGCGAAAAAATAAGGACGGCGCCTGCCGAACCTTCCCCAGGTATGATCGCTCAGGCTGCCGATAATGGGCTGGACAATCAAACCGGTTAATGGCGCTGCCAGCCAGAGAATGGGGATCTGATCAGGCTTGGCTCCCAGATATTCATAAATAGCGCTCATATTGCCCATCTGCAAACCCCATCCAAATTGAATTCCGAAGAACCCGAAACTCATATTCCATATCTGCCAGAAGCTAAGCCTGGGCTTATAGGTGGCTACTTTTTTTATTTGGTCCGTAACTTCCATAAAAGAGTGGTGAAAATAGAGTTACAAAATACGAAAATTCTTCAGTTTAAGTAATTTTTATTTCTTAAACTGCAGATATTAAAAGCTTAGCGGAGATGAAAATCCTATCTATCTTATTTCCTTGTTTGACAAGTATCATTTTGTTGTTCATTGCTATCAGCGTCCGTGCACAACTGAGAAATAAAATTGGTCAACCAAATACAAAACAGGACGACTACCGGGGAGAATTATATAGTCAAAATTTCAAAGAGGATTCTTTACGGCTACTTGCTTTAAATAAAAAGATTTCCAGGTTAGGCGGTCTTCCCTCTGTTATAACATTATCTCCTGATAATATGGAGGCCTATATTCCCGGAAATGGAAATCCTGATCACATGCCTGTCATTCTACTGTTTAATGGGAAAAACGACGGTGCAGATAACATGCCTAACTCATATAGGAAGAAAACACCCGATACTGTTATTAATAAGCTGATAAGACCCTTCAGTCCACCCTCCAAATAAAATCCCTCATTTACCTTTCTGTTGCTTCAGGTTTTTCAGCATATCCGCCGTCATGGCGGAAAGATCGTACTCCGGCCTCCATTTCCAGTCTTTACGCGCAAGGTTGTCATCAATGCTTTGTGGCCAGCTATCGGCAATTTCCTGGCGGTAATCCGGTTCATAGCTGACGGTAAAGCCCGGGACATGTTTCTTAATCTCTGCGGCAATTTCTTTAGGTGAAAAGCTGACGGCGTTCAGATTATAGGAAGTATGCAGTGAAATATTTTCAGCATCTGTTTCCATCAGTTCTATGGTGGCACGGATGGCATCAGGCATATACATCATTGGTAAATAGGTATTTTCAGCTATGTAACTCTTATAGTGGCCGTTCTCCAATGCCTCATGAAACATTTCTATGGCATAATCCGTAGTACCCCCCCCTGGAGAAGATTTATAGCTGATCAGGCCCGGATAACGCACGCTTCGTACATCCACTCCAAAATGCTTATGATAATATTCGCACCAGCGCTCACCGGCAAATTTACTGATGCCATAGACGGTGGACGGTTCAATAATAGTGTGTTGCGGCGTATTTTCCCTTGGGGAATTATGTCCGAAAACCGCAATAGAGCTGGGCCAGTATATTTTATGTAAACTTTCTTCTTTAGCTATTTCCAATACATTGATCAGGCTTTGCATGTTGATGTGCCAGGCAAGTGCAGGATTTTTTTCTCCCGTAGCAGAAAGAATGGCGGCCAGATGATAAACCTGTGTAATATTATGCCGGATCACGAGCACGTGCAGCATTTCTTTATTCATCACATCCAGGGAGACATACGGTCCTGAACCTGCCAATAAAGGATGCTCATTTCTTAAGTCGGAAGCCACTACATTAGTATCTCCGTACATTTTCCGCAAAGCCAGTGTCAGTTCCACTCCAATTTGTCCGCAAGCCCCGATCACCAGTATTCGTTCTTTCGTATTTCGCATAAATGAAAATTTGGAGAGCAAATATAAAGGGGTTTGGACAAATTTATCAAAAGCTATTCTGCCTTCATGTCAGGCCTGCGTTCCTGCGTACGCTTTACCGACTGTTCGTGCCGCCATTCATCAATCAATGTAGGATTGCCACCCAATAAGATATCCGGAACTTTCCAACCCCGGAAATCAGCGGGACGGGTATAAACAGGCGGAGCTAACAAATTATCCTGAAAGGAATCACTTAAAGCGGAAGTTTCGTCATTCAACACCCCCGGTATCAATCTGCCGACAGCATCCACCAATACAGCGGCGGCGAGTTCTCCCCCCGATAATACATAATCGCCGATGGAAATCTCTCGTGTAATAAAATGTTCGCGTATTCGTTCATCAATGCCTTTGTAATGTCCGCAGATCAGTAACAGGTTTTGCTTCATGGATAACTGGTTGGCGATAGGCTGATTGAATGTTTCTCCATCGGGTGTCAGGAAAATAATCTCATCATATTTTATTTTTTCCTGCAGCTTTTCAATCGCTATTGCCAAAGGCTCCGGCATCATGACCATCCCTGCCCCGCCGCCAAACTGGTAATCATCCACCTGCCCATGCTTATAAGGAGTATAATCGCGCAGGTTATACACATGGATGTCTAAAAGCTCTCTCTGCTTTGCTCTCTTCAGAATGGAATGAGAAAAAGGGCTTTCCAGCAATTCAGGTAAAACAGTGATGATATCTATTTGCATGACTTGGCAAAGATAAGAGGAAAGGACTTAGTACATTAAATTAAAAACTACTTGGATGGGATTTAAAATTTTAGAGAAAAATTAAGTAAATATCAAATGACAAAACCCAAATAAATTTCAATTTCAAATTTCCAAATTTCAAACGGGATCTGTATGGGAAAATTTTGGTCATTAAAATTTGGGGTTTGGGATTTGTTTGTTATTTGATGCTTGAATTTTGGAATTTATATTACCCCTTGCTTTATTAAAATTTCGGAATTCATTTTCACTGACATAAAATCATTTTCTCCATTAATTTCTCCAATCCCTGATTCTCTCCTATTTTTGCAATTATGGCATTATCAAAAAATTATCAACCCGGCGAAACCGAATCCAAGTGGTATGCTCATTGGATAGATCAGCATTATTTTCATTCTGTTCCTGACAAACGCGCTCCCTTCACCATTGTTATTCCTCCTCCGAATGTGACCGGCGTATTGCACATGGGCCATACGTTAAATGAAACTGTACAGGACATTCTCATTCGTCGCGCACGTATGCAAGGGTACAATACCTGCTGGGTGCCTGGTTCTGATCATGCCTCTATTGCCACAGAAGCCAAGGTGGTCGCAATGCTTAAAGAAAGAGGTATTAAAAAATCTGATCTGAGCCGGGAAGAATTCCTGAAATATGCCTTTGAATGGAAAGAGAAATATGGTGGAATAATCTATTCTCAAATAAAAAAATTAGGTTGTTCTTGTGACTGGGATCGTGTCACTTTCACCATGGATGGTCATTATTATGAAGCAGTCATCAAAACTTTTGTCGAACTGTACAAAAAAGGATTGATTTATCGCGGCGCCAGGATGATCCATTGGGACCCAGCCGCACAGACTGCGTTGAGTGATGAAGAAGTGGACTACCGGGAAGTGAATTCAAAATTATATTATGTCCGTTATCCACTGGAAGGCAGCAATGAGTTTATCACTGTAGCCACTACTCGTCCTGAGACTATTCCGGGTGATACGGCTATATGTGTAAATCCAACGGACATTCGTTATTATCATTTGAAGGGAAAGTTTGCGTATGTGCCGGTCATCAACAGGCGTGTACCGGTTATTTTTGATGAATATGTGGACAAAGAATTCGGTACCGGATGCCTGAAAGTAACTCCTGCTCATGATATCAATGACTATAATCTGGGTTTAAAACATCATCTTGAAGTGATTGACGTATTCAATCCGGACGGTACAATGAGCGCTGCTGCACAGATTTATCCGGGTGAAGACCGTTTTGTGGTCAGGAAGAAATTCGTACAGGATTTAAAGGATAAAGGGTTTTTAGTTAAGGAAGAGAACATTGTCAACAAGAACGGATTTTCTCAAAGAACGAATGCCGTAGTGGAACCCAGGATATCCACACAATGGTTTTTAAGAATGAATGAGTTGTCTAAAGAGGCGCTGGATGCAGTTTTAAAAGATGATATACAGTTTTTTCCTGAGGGAAGATTTTTGAATACCTACCGCTATTGGATGGAGAATATCAAGGACTGGTGTATTTCGCGCCAGCTTTGGTGGGGACAACGTATTCCGGCATGGTATGATGAAAAGGGAAATGTGTATGTAGCGGAAACCGAAGAGGAGGCAATTAAGCAGTATGCAGTAGCAGGAATCAGTGGCAGTCCCGCTCCTCCTCCTTCGGAGGAGGCAGGGAGGAGGCTTCGGCAGGATGAGGATGTGCTCGATACCTGGTTTTCTTCCTGGCTTTGGCCTATGGAAGTGTTTAATGGGATCAGCCGTCCTGAAAATGAGGAAATAAAATATTATTATCCCACTACCGTTTTAGTTACAGGACAAGATATCATCTTCTTCTGGGTGGCCAGGATGATCATGGCAGGTATGGAATTTAAGCAAGAAAAGCCTTTCCGGCATGTGTATTTTACGGGTATGGTGCGCGACAAGCAGGGAAGAAAGATGAGCAAATCATTGGGGAACTCCCCGGATTTGTTGCAATTAATTGATCAATATGGATCTGATGCAGTACGCTTTGGCATTATGATCGCTTCACCGGCAGGGAATGATTTATTATTTGATGAATCTTCTTTAGAGCAAGGACGAAATTTCTGCAATAAAATGTGGAATGCGCTGAAACTTATTCGAATGTGGGAAGTAAAAGAAAGGCCGGATGGAAATAATTTTGCCGTCAATTGGTTTGAAAACAGATTACCTGAAGTTACTTCTCAAATTCAATCCCTGTTTGATGATTATCGTTTGAGCGAAGCATTGAAAATGATCTATTCCCTGATATGGGACGATTTCTGCAGTTGGTACCTGGAATGGATAAAGCCGTCAGATAAACAAATCTCTTCCGCCGTTTTAAGCAAGACTATTACTTTTTTTGAAGAGTTATTACAATTATTGCATCCTTTCATGCCTTTTGTAACGGAAGAAATTTACCATCAGTTGAAAGAGAGGGAACCCAATGATGATTTGATCGTAAGACAATTTGAAAAGGCTTCCGAAGGGATAAATTATGAAATTTTAAGAAAGGGAGAACTATTAAGATCATATATAACCATTGTAAGGGATTTCCGAAATAAAAATAACTACAAAAAATCAGACATGTTGCAGTTAATATTACCTCCAGATCTATTTGGCGATTATGAAGGAATCCATAGCTTAATAGAGAAAATGGTTACTGCTGAATTAATAACAGCGGATGAAATTGGATCAAATGTTATATCATCAACATCATCAACCACCACCACTACCACGACGATACCTATTGAAGGTTGGGCAACACAAGTTATATCAACTAAAAAAGCTGATACTTCTATCCAAAAAGAACAATTGCAAAAGGATCTGGCCTATCAAAAGGATTTTCTGGCTTCTGTCGCAAAGAAATTGGCCAATGAGAAATTTATGCAACATGCTAAAGCGGAGCTGATAGAAAGAGAAAGGAAAAAGCAATCCGATGCGGAAGAGAGGATCAGAGCAATTGAGGAAAGTTTGAAAGTATTGTGATATTGAATGTATCATTCTAATGAAATTATCTTGAAAGAAGTATTAATCATAGAGGACGAAGAAAAGATAAGGAACCTTCTCACGAAGATCTTAAGTCTGGAAGGCTTTGATGTAATGAATGCAGCAGATTGCAAAACCGCATTAAAAAAACTTGGACAGACTGAAATGGATGTAGTGTTATGTGACGTAAGACTTCCCGATGGAAATGGGGTGGAACTTGTAAAAACTATCAAAGACAAGTTTCCTTTTATAGAGGTTATTTTACTGACTGCCTATGGTAATATTCCCGATGGTGTGCAGGCCATCAAGAATGGGGCATTTGATTATATAACTAAGGGAGATGATAATAATAAAATCATCCCTTTACTTTATCATGCCATAGAAAAAGCGAACCTGGCCAGGCGGGTGCGGCAATTAGAAAACAGGTTGGCACAACACTATTCATTTGATACCATGATTGCCTCATCAAAGGCCATTCAGGCGTCGGTGGATTTGGCTAAAAAAGTCGCTGAAACAGATACCACCGTACTGCTTACGGGAGAAACAGGTACGGGAAAAGAGGTCTTTGCACAAGCCATACACTATGCGGGTAAAAGAAAAGATAAACCATTTGTAGCGCTTAACTGTGCTGCCTTTAGTAAAGAATTACTGGAGAGTGAATTGTTCGGGCACAAATCAGGTTCGTTTACCGGAGCCACTAAGGACAAAAAAGGATTGTTCGAAGAAGCGGATACAGGCACTGTCTTTCTGGATGAAATTGGTGAAATGGAAATGGATTTGCAGGCTAAGCTATTGAGGGCGCTTGAGACGGGTGAGTTTATAAAAATAGGGGACACGAAACCCGTGAAGGTAGATATACGTATCATTGCCGCCACCAATAAAGATCTGCAAAAAGAAATAGAAACAGGAAATTTCAGAGAGGATTTGTACTACCGGATCTCTGTATTCGGTATTAATCTGCCTCCCCTACGTGAAAGGCCTTCAGACATTGAATCTCTCGCTTTAAATTTTATGCAGTTGTTTTCAACAAAGCTTAGTAAGAAAATAAAAGGGATAGCCCCCGAATGTATGGAAGCTTTAAAACAACATCCGTGGTATGGGAATATCCGCGAACTCAAAAATGTAATAGAACGAAGCGTTATTTTAAGCATAGGAGATGAATTGCTCTTATCTTCTTTACCTCTTGAAATACAAGATAACGCCATCAGAAAAGGCGGTGACGAACAACTTTCTGCTTTTGAACTTGCCGCCGCAGAAAAAATCCATATCCGGAAAGTACTGAATTATACGAACGGAAATAAATCGGAAACTGCCAGGTTATTAAATATTGCCTTAACCACACTTTACAGAAAACTGGCTGAATATGACATCCAGTAAGTAAAAACCTTTCAAAACAACAGGCTGGACCCTTTCGAAATGAAAGGGTTTTTTTATTCTTTCTTTTTTACAGGGAGGCTAAAAAGCTTATCCTGATTGCATCTTCTAAAAACGGCTTCGAAATGGAATGAGATTTGACTGCCGGCATGATAGTATGTGAATTTTATTTTCATTATTAAAAAAAACGAAGCTATGCTCACGTTCATTCTTGTCATGGCAGGCCTGTGCTGCTTTTGGATACTTTTTAAATCTCTAGATGTCTTTGAAAAAATATAATTGTATGACAACCTTATTCATTATCGCAGTATTGATCTTCATTTATATGTGTTACGTGCTGATCAAGCCTGAAAGATTTTAACTTTTAATACCTCAACATGAATACCGAAATCCTTGGGATCATAGGAATGTTTGCAATAACATTTATTTTGTCTGTTCCTTTAGGCAGATATATAGCAAATGTGTATGCCGGAAATAAAACGCTCCTCGATCCAGTTTTCAACCCTGTGGAAAAATCCTTTTTCCGGATCTGTGGCATTGATTCGGTAAGGGAAATGAACTGGAAGCAGCAAATGGCGGCTATCCTCACGATTAATCTCGTTTGGTTTTTATTGGGCATGTTTATTCTGATGAATCAAAGCTGGATGCCGCTCAATCCCGACCACAATCCTGGTCAATCAGCTCACCTGGCATTTAATACCGCTATTTCCTTTTTGACGAATACTAATTTGCAGGACTATCCGGGTGAAACAGGAGTCAGTTATTTAAGCCAGCTTTATCTGATGTTTTTGCAATTTGTATCCGCAGCTACCGGTATGGCAGCCGCCGCCGTTTTCTTTAAAGCGCTAAAAAATAAACGATCTGCCGAACTCGGGAATTTCTATGATTATTTTGTCAAGTCAATTACAAGAGTAATACTTCCCATTGCCCTGATCCTGGCTATTTTATTCTTATTCAATGGCATGCCCATGACTTTTCATGGGAAAGCGACCATGACATCCCTTCAGGGAGCAGTGATGCACATATCGCGCGGGCCGGTAGCTGCTTTTGTACCCATTAAGCATTTGGGCACTAATGGCGGTGGCTTTTTTAACGCCAATTCAGCGCATCCGTTTGAGAATCCTGACTATTTCACCAACATGATCGAGATGATCGCCCAAATGATCATACCCTTTGCGATGATATTTGCCCTGGGCTTTTATCTCAAACGAAAAAAGCTGGCTATTGTCATTTTTTCGGTAATGACAGTGGGATTTCTGTGCCTGGTGATTCCCAACATTTTAGTAGAGATGAAGGGCAACCCGGCCATTTCGGCTATGGGAGTTAATAATTCCCTGGGAAATATGGAGGGAAAAGAGGTAAGGTTTGGGGCGGCAGCTTCGGGCTATTGGAGCATTGTGACTACAGTAATTTCCACAGGTTCGGTCAATTCCATGCATGATAGCTTTATGCCTTTATCGGGAATGAACATGCTGCTGGCAATGATGGTGAATTGCTTTTATGGCGGTAAAGGGGTCGGTCTCCTCAACTACTTCGTTTTTCTTATCCTGGCGGTGTTTATAGGAGGATTGATGGTCGGACGAACGCCGGAGTTTTTAGGTAAAAAAATAGAGACGCATGAAATGAAAATTGCCGTCATAGTGGCTTTATTGCATCCCTTGCTTATTCTTGCAGGAACAGCCCTGGCAGCCCATATCTACGTACAGAATCCGGGCGCTTATGCAGGGTGGTTAGGTAATCCGGGTTATCATGGATTCAGTGAAATGTTATACCAATATACTTCCTCCGCCGCTAATAACGGAAGCGGCTTTGCGGGCTTAAATGCGAATACGCCCTGGTGGAATATCAGCGCCGGATTGGTGATTATTTTTTCCAGGTTTTTGCCTATTGCGGGTCAGTTAGCTATTGCAGGCAGCCTCGCCGGTAAAAAATACATTCCTGAAAATGCAGGAACGCTGAAAACAGATACTTCTACTTTCGGACTACTCACTTTTGCAGTCATTGTTATTATAGCAGCATTGGCGTTTTTCCCCGCACTGACAATGGGCCCGATAGCCGAATATTTCACTTTTCACTGATCAAAAATATTTTTAAAATGAAATCAGCTCATCAATCATTGTTTCAAAGAAGAATTGTCCTCACGGCTATAAAGCAGTCTATCATAAAACTGCATCCCAAAATCATGTTTCATAATCCGGTGATGTTTACAGTGGAAACCGGAACTGCGGTCATGTTTTGTGTATGTCTTTGGATATTGAATGGAAACCAATCGCAAGGCAGCTTTGGATATAATTTAACGATTTTTATCGTTCTCTTTTTAACACTTTTATTCGCCAACTTCGCTGAGGCCGTGGCGGAAGCAAGAGGAAAAGCCCAGGCAGACAGCCTGCGGAAAACGAGGGAAGATACTCCGGCAAAATGGATTCAGCCTGTAGGAGAAATGTATGTGAATGAACTGAAGATAGTGCCTTCTTCAAAGTTGAAAAAGGATGATATATTTTTATGCGAAACAGGAGATATCATTCCCGCAGATGGTGAAATTATTGAAGGGCTGGCAACCATTGATGAAAGCGCTATCACTGGAGAAAGCGCTCCGGTAATCAGAGAAGCCGGCGGTGATAAAAGTTCGGTAACGGGTGGCACTAAAGTATTATCGGATAAGATCAAGGTAAAGGTATCCGCCTATCCCGGCGAAAGTTTCTTAGATAAAATGATCGCTTTGGTAGAAGGCGCCAGTCGTCAGAAAACTCCCAATGAAATTGCATTGACCATTTTATTAGCCGGGTTCACCTTAGTTTTTATCATTGTAACGGTTACTTTAAACCCTTTTGCTGATTTTGCCAAAACTGCTATTCCTATCTCTGCACTCATTTCCTTATTTGTTTGCCTCATTCCTACAACTATAGGAGGCTTGTTATCTTCTATTGGTATTGCAGGTATGGACAGGGCTTTGCGTGCCAATGTGATCACCAAAAGCGGGAAAGCCGTTGAAACGGCGGGAGATGTGGATGTTTTATTGTTGGATAAAACCGGTACCATTACTATCGGTAACAGGAAAGCAACGAATTTTTATCCTGCGAAAGGATTGAATGAGCAACAACTTATCCGGGATGCCATCTTAAGCTCATTGGCGGATGATACGCCGGAAGGGAAGTCCATTATAGAATTGGCTAAGCAAAAAGGAGAAACCATTGATTTGTCCTCAGTCAAACAATCCGGAACGAAGTTTATCAAATTCACTGCAGAGACCAGAAGTTCGGGAATTGACTATGGGAATATAAAAATAAGAAAAGGAGCCTCAGATGCAATTAGAAGAGTAGTTGAAAAAGCAGGAAATATTTTTCCTCCGGAAGTAGAAGAAATGGTTAAAAATATTTCTGCCAATGGAGGAACTCCTCTGGTGGTCTCGGAAAATGGAAAAGTGATGGGCGCTATCGAACTGCAGGATATTATTAAAACGGGTATCGGCGAAAGGTTTCAACGGCTCAAGAGAATGGGAATCAAAACAGTGATGGTTACGGGAGACAATCCGTTAACCGCCAAATATATTGCTGAAAAAGCAGGAGTGGATGATTTTATTGCTGAAGCAAAGCCCGAAGATAAAATGCTGTATATCAAGAAGGAACAAACG
The DNA here is from genome assembly GCA_004322015.1 of Chitinophagaceae bacterium. Lineage (GTDB taxonomy): Bacteria > Bacteroidota > Bacteroidia > Chitinophagales > Chitinophagaceae > FW021-bin31. Next base: position 7,464 of record SCQT01000178.1, on the reverse strand, counting down.
GCCGGGCGGCTGGTGGCTATGATGGGCGATGGTACGAATGATGCACCGGCGTTGGCCCAGGCGGATGTGGGGGTCGCAATGAACAGCGGCACACAGGCTGCCAAGGAAGCCGGTAATATGGTGGATATGGATAATGATCCCACCAAGCTCATTGAAGTGGTGGAAATAGGAAAACAGTTGCTGATGACGCGAGGTGCCTTAACGACTTTTTCTATTGCTAATGATGTAGCTAAATATTTTGCCATTATTCCCGCTTTATTCATTACTGCTATTCCTGCCCTGCAAAGGATGAATATCATGGATTTATATAGTCCGCAAAGCGCTATTTTATCGGCCGTTATCTTTAATGCCATCATCATCCCCTTGTTGATCCCCTTAGCGCTGAAAGGCGTAGCATATAAGGCGATCGGTGCAAGCGCCCTGCTACGCAGGAACCTTTTTATTTACGGCCTTGGTGGAATCATCGCCCCGTTCATGGGGATAAAATTAATTGATATAGTGGTAACCCTTTTCCTTGTTTATTTTAAATAAAATTTAAAAAGAAATGAAATCGAATATCATTCCTGCCATAAAATTGACGCTACTTTTAATTGTCCTGCTTAGCGGGGTCTATACCTGCATAGTGCTGGGAATTGCACAATTAGCACCCAATCATGGGAAAGGTGAAATCGTTTCGCAAAACGGCAAGACTTATTACAGCAATATAGGGCAGGCCTTCACGGCAGATAAATATTTTTGGTCCCGCCCCTCTGCGGTGGATTATAATGCAGCCGGCAGTGGCGGGAGTAATTTAGGACCTTTCAATCCCGACCTTTTAAAAACAGTGCAGGCGAGAATTGACACCTTTTTAACGCATGACCCGGGTGAACAAAAACAGGATATTCCGGTTGACCTGGTGACAGCCAGCGGCAGCGGCCTGGACCCTGATATTTCCATACAGGCTGCCAAAGTGCAGGTAAAAAGGATATCCACCATCAGGCATATACCTGAAGATAAATTATACGGGCTTATTTCAAAAGAAACGGAAAAACCTTTTCTCGGTTTATTTGGTCCGGAAAAAATTAATGTACTGAAGCTTAATCTTGCTTTAGACAAAATGACTTCACAAGATCAAACGCCGAAACATGAATAACACCTGCAAACATATCATTCTCTTTTCAGTGTTAAGCTGCCTCCTTTCCCATGCCGTTGCACAGGGAAATGAACACAAAAAAGATTCCATTACCTTCAGCGGATACCTGGAAGCGTATTATGTTTATAGTTTTAACCGTCCGCAGGATCATACACTTCCTCCTTTTATATATAATTACAACCGGACAGAAGAGGTCAATATCAACCTGGCATTTTTTAAAGTAAATTATGATGCACGGGATCTGCGCGCTAACTTTGCAATAGCTGCAGGGACTTATATGAATGCTAATTATGCTGCAGAGCCGGGTGTATTAAAAAATATCTACGAAGCTGATGCAGGAGTAAAAATATTAAAGAACAGGGATCTTTGGGTGGATGCGGGAATTATGCCTTCGCATATCGGATTTGAAAGCGCCGTCGGTAAAGATAATTTAACCCTTTCCCGCAGCATCGTTGCCGAAAATACGCCCTATTACGAAACCGGGGTGAAATTGGGATATACAAACCGGAATGGGAAATGGTACATAGCTATATTGTATTTAAACGGTTGGCAAAACATACAACGCTCGAATGGTAGTAACAGCCCCGCTGTCGGAACGCAGGTTACCCGGACAGCTTCACCCGAATTTACTCTGAATTACAGCACCTTTGCAGGAAAGATTTCTGCGGACACCATCAAACAAATGCGATATTATAACGATTTATACGGTATTTTTAATCTGAATAAAAACTGGAGCATTGAGGCCGGAATAGATGATGGATTGCAGCAGGAGGAAAGGTCAAAAAATAAATATGATAGCTGGTATGCGCCTGTTTTGATCGTATGTTATTCACCGTTTCCCAAAATGAAACTCGCCGCCAGAGCCGAATATTTTAATGATAAACATAATGCAATGATCGCTGCAGAAAACACAACGGGATTCAGGACAACAGGATTTTCTTTTAATGCCGACTACGACCTGTCTTCGCAGGCAATATGGCGTATTGAAATCAGAAATTTCAGCAGTAAAGAAGAGTTATTCATTAATAAGGAAAATAATTTTGTAAATAAGGATGCCATTATTTCAACTGCTTTGTCAATTGCATTTTAATGGAAGGAAAAGACGAGGGTGTACGGCATTTTCTTGATCTGATACAAAAATCAAGGAGAGGGAAGTTTAAAATATACATAGGTATGAGCGCGGGCGTCGGTAAAACCTATCGTATGTTAGAGGAAGCGCATGCACTGTTGCAAAATGGTATAGACGTAAAAATAGGCTATGTGGAAACGCACCAGCGGGAAGAAACCGCTGCCTTATTAACAGGATTACCCGTCATTCCGAGAAGAACTATCTTTTATAAGGGAAAAGAGTTAGAGGAAATGGATCTGCAGGGAATCATTAATCTGCGGCCCGAAGTAGTGATCGTAGATGAATTGGCGCATACTAATGTGGAAGGCAGCCGGAATGAAAAGCGCTGGCAGGATGTGATGGATATTCTTTCTGTGGGGATCAACGTGATCAGCGCAGTCAATATTCAACATATTGAAAGCTTAAATGAAGAGATAAAATATATCACTTCCATAGAAGTGAAAGAACGTATCCCCGATAGCGTATTGACTCAGGCAGATGAAATAGTGAATATTGATCTTACTGCCGAGGACCTGATCTCAAGGCTGAAAGAAGGCAAAATATATGAACCGGAAAAAGTGGCGTCTGCGCTTAAAAATTTTTTTCAGGAAGATCATATCCTGCAATTGCGTGAGCTGGCGTTGAAAGAGGTGGCTTCTCATGTAGAACGGCAGGTAGATACGGAAGTTATCAAGGCAAATCCAATAAAGCGCGACAGGTTCCTGGCTTGTATAAGTTCCAATGACAAAGCAGCTAAAAACATTATCAGGAAAACAGCCCGTCTGGCAAATTATTATCACAGCAAATGGTACGTCCTGTACGTGCAAACACCTTCGGAAGGCCCTAGTAAAATTGCTTTAGACAGGCAACGTCATTTGATAAATAATTTTAAATTAGCTACGGAATTAGGGGCGGAGATCATTAAAGTAAATAATGATAACATTGCGAGGGCTATCATTGAACAAGCGGAATTGCTGCACATTACCACTATCTGCATCGGAAAACCCCGCATCAGTCTGGTGAAAGTAATTCTTTCCACGGCATTGTTTAATGAGTTATTAAAAAAGCTGTCCTCATCCGACATGGATATAATCATTTTATCATGAAGATAAAAACACGTCTGACTTTTGGGGTAGGGTTACTCTTTTTGATGATCCTGTTATTGACTATTATCGGTATGTGGTATATCAATGCATTAAAAAGAGACACTAATAATATCCTCACAGCCAATTATAATTCAGTGCAATATGCCAGAAATATGATACTGGCTTTAGATGAAATACAGTCTGATCCCCGTGCAGTAAAGGATTTCGAAGATAATCTGGAGTTGCAGGAAAATAATGAAACGGAAGTGGGGGAAAAAGAAGCTACTCAGGAGCTCGCCCGACACTTTAATGCATTATTAGTCCAACCCCATGATACCGCTATCCGTCAAATTATCCGTAAAAACATTTTAACCATGATGGATCTGAATATGCAGGCAATAGTGCGTAAAAGCCGGGTAGCTTCCGGCACCGCCCAAATAGCAATGGTATGGATTGCAGTAGCGGGTGCATTATGTTTCATTATTGCGTTTATTTCGTTGATCAATCTGCCGGGTAATATCGCCGATCCCATCCGTGAATTGACAGAAAGCATCAAACAAATTGCCGCTCAAAATTACACCCGGAGAGTACATATAGAAAGTAATAGCGAATTTGGCGATCTGGCAAAGTCCTTTAATATTATGGCCGAAAAACTGGAGGAATATTCAGGGAGCAGTATTGCCAGGCTGTTAATAGAAAAAAAGCGGATTGAAGCGCTCATCAATAATATGCAGGATCCCGTTATCGGGTTGGATGAAAATAACAAAATATTGTTTATGAATGAGGAAGCGTTGAGAATTTCAGGGTTGGAAAATGAGAATATCATAGGTACAAGTATTGATCAGATTGCCATAAACAATGATCTGATCCGGACTTTGATCAGGGATACCGAAACAATGAAGGACAACGGTAAAAAGCAAAGTGAGCCGGTAAAAATATTTGCTAACGGGAAGGAAAGCTATTTTGAAAAAGAAGTGCTGGATATCGCCATTACCTCCACCGGAGATGAAAAAAAACAGAAGGCAGGTAACGTGATCATTTTAAGGAACGTAACTGCTTACAAAGAGATGGACGCTGCAAAGACCAACTTCATGGCCACCGTTTCCCATGAATTTAAGACCCCTATTTCATCTATAAAAATGAGTTTGCAGCTTTTAAAGAATAACCGTATCGGAGGAATAAATAATGAGCAAAAAGATTTGTTGAACAGTATTGAAGACGACATAAACCGCTTGTTAAAAATTACAGGTGAGCTGCTGAATATGACCCAGGTAGAGAGTGGAAATATTCAGCTATCCGTGGTACCTGCTGATGCCAGGGAAATTCTGTTATATGCCATCCATTCCATCCGTAAACAGGCAGAGCAGAAACATATCAAGCTGGAAGCCACGTACCCCGATTATTTGCCTGAAGTGCTGGCAGATAAAGAAAAGACCGCGTGGGTTTTGATCAACCTGATTTCCAATGCCATCCGTTACTCTTATGAATATTCGGTGATTTATTTGAACCTGGCTAACGAAGAAGGATATATCAATTTTTCGGTGAAAGATACAGGACAGGGAATAGATCCCCAGTATAAAGACAAGATTTTTGACCGTTATTTTCGTATTCCCGGATCTAAAGAGAAAGGCACAGGTCTTGGATTAGCTATCAGTAAGGAATTTATAGAAGCACAAGGCGGTAAAATAGATGTGGATAGTGATTTCGGGGCAGGAAGCACATTTACGGTAAGATTACATGCAACAGAATCAGCACATTAAAATTAAATACTTTCTTAAAGGTCGAATGGGAAGCGATCCCATCGCAACAATTTTTTCAATTCTTTATTGAAGTTGTCCGGGTGAATTTTTTATGGCTTTCCCTTCTCCCTCACCTTTTTATAGATCCTGATTGCCATCATCAAAATGATTGCCAGAACAATCAATGCGATCATTCCTTTCACCATATCCAGGCTGTTTTTCAGTACAACTAAAAATACAATAATGAACAGGAATAAAGTAGCCAATTCATTCCACATCCTTAGCTGATAAGACGAATATTTAAAAATTCCTTTCGATTGCTGACGATATATTTTATGAAGGGATAAATGATACAAATATAATCCTGCCACAAAGGCAATTTTTGTCCATAGCCATCCGGGAACAGGTCCGCCATGCACGTACAAAATAAACATCCATGGACCAAAGATCAGTGTCAGGATGGCGGAAGGCCAGGTAATGCCAAACCATAACCTTTTGATCATCACATTATATTGCTTTTGCAGAACAGATCGTTGCGGTTCATCCATATCAAGGGCTTCCCGGTTATAAATAAACAACCGGACGATATAAAACATGCCTGCAAACCAGGTGACGATAAAAATGATATGAAGAGAAAGGATATAATTAAACACTGTATTGTTTGATGGTTAAATGGTTGAATTGTTGAATTGTTCGATTGCTTGATTGTTCGATTGCTTGATTGTTCGATTGTTCTATTGTTCTATTGTTGGATTGGCCGGAATAATCTGTTGCTACTGTTTCAAAGGTTCAGAATTTTTTCATGCAGATCCAGCACCTGTGGGATCACCGCCTGTTGTTCATCATTATAAATTATATAATCGCACATTTTCATTTTCGTTTCTTCATCCATCTGATTTTTCATTCTGCTCATTACTTCATCCCTGTCCACTTGATCCCGGTCCATTGTACGTTTTATCCTTAAAGCTAACGGCGCGGAAACACCAATGATCTTATCCACATAGTGAAAAGCCTCGCTTTCAAACATTAAAGCAGCCTCTTTGATCACATAAGGCGCTTCCTGCTTTTCCGCCCATTTCTCAGCATCTTTAATGGTTACCGGATGAACTAAAGAATTCAGCAGAGCTAATTTTTCCTTATTATTAAAGACTGTTTTCGCGAGAAAGACTCTGTTCAGATTGCCTGTGCTGTCATACGTTTCATGTCCGAAATGTTCCCTGATAGCGGTTTTTAATAAATGGTCATGTTGCATCAGACGTTTGGCAGCTTCATCCGCATAATAGACAGGAATACCGAGCGCGCTGAATACCCTGCAAACAGTGCTTTTTCCCGAACCAATGCCGCCGGTAATGCCGATCTTTTTCATAAACTGCAAATATCAGTGAAGAATTTTCAAAATACAAAATCCAAAGAACAAACCTGCCTGTAGGCTGGTTATACCAGAAAATCCAATTCTAAATGACCCAAACCTGCCAGCAGTAGTTCCTGTTTGAAACTTAGAAATTTGAATTTGGGATTTATTTGATATTTGTCATTTGGGGTTTGACATTGACATAATTATAATAATAAAAAGATCATACTTCGATTTTTCTAATTACAAAAACCAAAGTATGACCTCAACCCCCGGCTGAAACCTGAAACCCCAGACCCTGAACCCGAAACCCTGAACAGTCTTACTTCTTATCTGCCGCTGCCAGCGCTTCTTTCCGCTTCTCCAGCCCCTGGGTAAATTCCATGCTGATGGCAGAGCGCTCAATGGTCATATAAGAACCGGGGCTTACCTCCAATTGCAGTGTATCATCATCATTGACCTTATTGATACGGCCGTGGATGCCTGCAATGGTTACGATACGATCGCCTTTCTGGATATTCTGATTGAATTGTTTCTGCTGCTTAGCCTTTTTCGATTGGGGCCTGATCATGAATAACCACATCACTACCAGCATGGCGGCAATAAAAAACAACATACCTCCGCCGGCTCCTCCCTTTCCGCCTTCGGCAGGGGTCATCAAAAATACACTGTGCAAATTCAATACATTTAGTAGATAAATCATAGTTTTAAATGGTTTTTATTGTTTGATTGTTTTATGGCTACTTGGTTTTATAGTCTTTATAGTCGGATGATTGCATTAGTGATTCTTCGCTTTCGCTTTATCGGTCAGGGCCGGCCGTTCTTTTGAAATTACATTTCCTGCAATGCTGAGCATGAAATGTGAAGGCATGGTGTTCGCTTGCATAAAAATCGGCTTAAATTGCCTGCCCTCTTTTCCTGCACTGTTAATAATAAACCGCTATCTATTTTATTAAATTAGATAAATCCTTTAGAAAGCTTTTTAATGGCCATGGGATTCAGATGGTATTGCAATAAAGCTTCGGATAAGGTATTTTCCACTTCATCCA
>SCQT01000288.1 GCA_004322015.1 Chitinophagaceae bacterium | reverse complement strand
GCGTCCATGATGTTCGAGGTGGCCTCGCGATGGGCTGCTGCTTCCACCAGCGCCATCGGGATGAACGAGAGCGGCGAGCTCGGCGGGAACTTGCCGAACACGTTGGCCATCACCCACGGGTTGTCGCGCCCGTAGGAATCGATCTGCGCGCGCGCCCACGCCTTGTCGATCCGTGGCGAGCGCTTGGGATCGTCCGGGTCGCCCGTGACGTTGATGACCGTCCAGCGGTGCCGATCCTTGTTGCAGGCCCGCCAGAGCGGCCCCTCACACTGCGTTGGGTTGCCCGCCTGCACGATGCGGCATTCAATGCCCGACGAAAGCGCAGCCTCGGCCGCCACCATCACCGCGTCAGGCATGGCGCCCGTCTCGTCGAGAACGAAGAGGATGTAGTCGGCGTGAAGGCCGGCGAGCGTGTCGGCCTGCTTCTCGGGCGACGCCGATTGGCTCCACGTGCGAGCCGAGGCCCACCAAGTCGTCGGATGGTCGCGCGCGATCACGCGCGTCTTCTGCCATTCAAACGCGGCGGTGAGGAACTCGCTCCTTTGCTGCCACTTCGATAGCTCGGTCCACAAGCCGTCGGCGAGGTTCGCGCCAGACACCGACGTCGCGGCGATCTTCGGGTGCGGACGCGTCGCGAGGAAGTGCCAGACGAGCACGGCGAGCAGCGCCGTCTTGCCCGGCCCCTTGCACGCCTGCATCGCGATCTGCTGGTCGCCTCGGTCCCACGCGTCGAACACGTCCTCTTGCCAAGGGTCGGGCGTGAATCCGAAGTTGTCGAGGGCGAAATGGCGGATGCTGCGACGCCAGGCCACCATCTTTTCAATCGCCGCTTGCATCGTCCTCCCGCTTGCCATTGGCGGCTTCGACGAGCTGCGCGAGCGTGAGCGTGCCGCTGTGCTCCTGCTGCACCTTCTCGCCGTACTTCTTCGGTGACCACTTCGCGAGCAGCTTCATGCGCTGCTCAGCGCGATTCTTTTGCCATTGCACGTAGGCCGGATCGACCTTCGGGCCAAACTCTGTCGCATGTGTCTTCGGCTTGCTGTCGACGATGGCGAGCGTCTCTTCGGCAATCGCGTCGAAACCCACGTCCCTCGCACGCGCGATGCGTGCAGCGAACTCATGGTTGGCCTGCATCCACGCATAGACCGTGCGCCACGCTGGCATATGTGCGCTGCGGCAAATCTTACGCAGAGGCTCACCTTCCGAAAGACGCTCGACGATCTCGGTCGCGATCTCGTCGGTGTAGGTGCTGACACGACCAAGCTTAGCCACGATTCCTCCACCAACGCAAGCCGCGAATCATCAGCACGGCCGGCATTGTCACGATGACGGTCACAGCGACGAGCGCCGCGACAAGCGCCCACACGGCCCACATGACGACGTACATGAGGCCGGCGAGCTTTGCCGTGGTGAGCAGCGCTCGCCAGAGCATTGCGGCCGCGCTTACGCTTTCTTGGTCCATAGGTGTCTCACTGCTTATCGCACCAGGCCAGGAACGGCCGACGCAGGAACTTGTGAAAGCGCTGCTGCGCTTCGGTGTCGGTGGCGAGTTCGCGCCGGCTCTGGACCTCGCAAACCGTGCGGATGAACGTCGCGGCTATCTCGACGTCGACCTCGCGCGGCGGGACCATCCAAAGCGCTACGAAGGCGCGGAACTCGGGGTCGCGTGGGAGCGAACCTGCCAATTGCAAGACATTCATGACAGCACCGCGTATGGATGATGGATGGCTTTGGCGGCCAGATAAGCGGCGCGAGCCTCCTCGAATGTCGGAAACTTGCCAAGCCAGATCGTCTTGCCATTGATTTTGATCGACGACTGCCATGTGCCGCTTGGCTTGTGCCGAGAGGCACCCTTGGCGCCACGCTGGTTCTGCATGTTTTGCGACGAGTTAGCCGCGCGAAGGTTCGCCCACCGGTTATCGTGCCGATCTCCGTTGATGTGATCGATCTGGTGCGGAGGCAGCGCGCCGGTCATGTAGATCCATGCGAGGCGATGCTCAAGCAAGATCCGCCCATCGATTTTGATAGCGCGATAGCCATTCGTTTTCTCGCAGCCGGCCGGAGCGCCAACCCTCCGTGTCGGCAACGCAACGCGCCATGTAAAAACTCCCGACTCAGGGTCGTAATGCAGGAGCGCCTTGATCTCAGCTTGGGTAGGGTAGACAGCAATGGGTCGTTTCATCACGCCTCCAACGCGAGCGCAGCCTGCGGCTGCTCGACAGCTAACCGCGCGATGGTGACGACGATCCGTGCTTCGCCGTCCGGCTCCGCACGCTCGGCCGTGATGCGCCGCACCCACACGTCGTCCTCGAAGGCGATGCCCTTGAGCGCGTCGAGCAGCACCTTCTGCGCGTTGTCGAGGTCGATGCATTGCACGGTGTCCTGCCACGCGTCGCCGAGCTTGCGCTGACGCGTTTGCCAGTCCTGCGGCCGATGCGGATAGAGCGTGTAGGCGATCGAGACGCGCCCCTGCAACGGCTCGCGCACGCCGGCCGCGCGAAGCAGCCAACCGACTTCCTGCTTGTACGCCTTGGCCTCGGTGCTCACGTAGGTGCTCACGATCGCTGGGCCAGCCTTCGGTTTGATGACGCGCGTGCGCCAGTAGCGATTGGCCGAGATCGGATACGGAAGCGTGACGACGATCATGCCGGCACCTCGTCATCGATCAGGTTTCTGACGGCGCGAAGTTTGTCCGCTTTCGGTGCAGCAACGAGCCCCGCGGCAGTAGCAAACGGATTAGCCAATCGCACACGCTTGGCCTCGGTGATAGGCGCAGGTTTGAGCGCATCCCGGCCCGCACCCAGAGCGAATATCGCGATCGGGCGACGTGGTGATCGCTGCCAGCGACAGATGTGAACTCCGGTACCACGGTGCTCGTTCAGCGCCCGGAGCGCATGTTCCTTTGCAAGGCCCGTCGCATTGATGATTTCCTGCCGTGACATCGGCCGCTGCTTCAGTGCCTCTTGCACGCGCGGCCACGCGCTGTTTGCACGCGGCGTCATCGTCATAACGAACCCTTCTGGGCGACGTAGCGAAAGACGCTCGATGACGGCACGAACCGACCTTTCGGAGCGGCCGAGCTGCTGCGCGATGTCTCTCACTCGATCGCCAGCTTCGTAGCGGCGCCGTACCTCCTCGTGCTCCTTTGCGAGCCAGAATCTGCCGGGCATATCGCCTCCTTTTCGTGCAGACAGAATCGGAGTCATCGATCGACCTCCGAGTAGTGGTCCAAGGCGTGCGTGGGGCCGATGACGGGCGCCGTCGGCACGATTCCGGACAGTCCTTGCTGGCGGCCAAACTCGCTCGTTGCGACGATCAGATGCCGCTCGAGGCGTTGCAGCCATGCGCGGGCATTGCCGTCACTTTCGCGGTTGAACGCGAGTTCGCGCGCCTGGGGATGGTTGCGCAGCTCGCGCAGCGCGATCGCGGTCGTTTCCGAGCGCTCGCCGTTGATGCTGTCCATGCGGATGCCTTTGACGAGATCGACGACGACGGCCTCGGCGTTGCGCAGACACTGCGTGATCGCATCGTTGGCGCTGTTCGGCCGTCCGTGATGGCAGAAGCAGTACCAGGGCGCGCCGCCCAGCGAGCCGAAGAGTGGGCAACCGTTAGCCGCGCACATGCCCCATGCGTTGCCGTCGGCGCTCATTGCGAAACTCCGATCCGGCGATGCGCCGCGTCGATGTCGACGCCGTCACGCGGCCGCGCTTGCTCTTGCGGCTTTCCAAAGGCGAGCCAGTCGAGCGAGACGCCAAGCGCTCGCCCGATTTCGATGAACAGGAACGCGTGAACGTCTCGGCCATCGCGCTCGAACCCCATGATCGCAAAGCGTGTGCAGCGGCATTTATTCGCGAGCTGTTCCTGGCTCAACTGGCGTTGCTTGCGCGCATGCCGGATGCGCTGCCCGATGGTCATTTGCTCGTCGTTGCTCACGCTGCCCTCCCGCGGATTTCGGCCTGCTTCTCGCGAATGCGAGCGAGGAACACGTCGCGGCTTTCGCCGGCGATCGATGAGCGGATACCTAGTTCGCCGCACAGCGCATCGAGTTGCCGGTCTGTCATCGCATGGAGCGGGACGGTCGGCTCGCGCTTTTTCACCGGCTTCGGGTTGAGCAGATCGGGGATGATCGTCGCGAGATAGTTCGGTCCGAGGGGCTTGCCGTCGAGGCTGACTCGCGCTTTCGAGATTGCCGCGTCGAGGATTTCGTTCGTCACCCGCACGTCGTCAGACCACGCCGCGATGTTCGGATTGACGCTGTTCGCACCTGTGACGCCGCGCTGTCGCAGGTACACGGCGATCTCGATTGCTCTCGAAGCCGCAGTAGAGCCGTCCGACGCCTTTTCAGCGTCGCGCGCGAGAACTGCTGACTGCTCTACTTGAGAGGTTGGTTTTTGCTCCTGCTCCTGCTCCTGCTCCTGCTCCTGCTCCTGCTCCTGCTCCTGCTCCTGCTCCTGCTCCTGCTCCTGCTCCTGCTCCTGCTCCTGCTCCTGGCTTCGATGGGGCTTATAAGGGGCTTGTGATGCCCCTTCGTGAGAACGCCGCTTTTTCAAGTGGAAAGAGCCACAGTAGCGATCGAAAAACGCACCCAGGAATGAGCACTTTGGGAGCGCGTCGTAATCCTTCTGGATGCCGATGCAACGACGGTCCGCAGCCTTGAGTTCATTGGCTATCTGGAATGCCGCCATCTCGTATACCCACACCATTTCGGTCGCATCGTCGAAGTCGCAGAAACCCGCTTCGATGCATATGCGAAGCCCCTTAGAAGCCCCTTCAATGCCTAAGCCAGTTTCATGCGCCATGTACAAAAGCGGCTGGTAGTACAGGCCGAGCATGTTTGAGTGGGGGGAACTCATCAGGTAAAGGGCCACGATGGCCCCCTCCGAACCCCCTTTGCGGATTTCCTTGCCGGTATCACCGGTCCAAAAGGTAGGGGCTACCTTGCCGTATTCACGCACGGCCAGCCTCCGAAATCTGAAATGGAAGATCGACGGCGAGCTTTCGTGCAGCGTCGATAGCCGCCTCGCTTGAAAAGCCGAAAGTGGACATCAGCAGCTCGACGAGCATGTCGAACGGCACCGGCACGCAGCGACAATCGCAATCCGCCGGCGTGAGGGGTTGCGGGAGATCGTTCATTCGCTGCTTCCTCCGCTCGAATTTCGGCGGACATATCGACTGATTGCGAGATCTAGTTCGGGGCGGTATGGCACGGCCCGCACGTGACGCACTGCGCGGCCAAGCGTGCGCATCCAGTGCTTACCTGCGGCCTCGGCCGCCACGCGATCCGCGGCGCGCACCCACACGGGCATGCCGTAGCGCTTGCCGGAGTTCGTCACTGGGTAGACTTCCCAGGATGGTTTTGCGGCGGACGTCATGCGTTGCTCCGGCGCGGTCCAAGTCGCATCAATCCGCATCGATAGCCTTTTGTCATGATTCCGGCGAGCGTGTGTCGCGGCAGCAGCGCACGCAATTCGGCGCGCGGCGCCCGAGAATATCGACGCGTGAGTGTCGCGAGCTCGGTCGTTGTCCA
>SCQT01000177.1 GCA_004322015.1 Chitinophagaceae bacterium | reverse complement strand
CTTCTGCAGGAGATGGGAGAAAAGACAGTCTCAGAAGAAGAATTACAGAAGGTGAAAAATAAGGTAGAAAGCCTGATCGCATTTGAAGACATGAGCTTGTTAAGCCGCTGCCATAACCTGGCTTTCTATGAGCTGTTAGGAGATGCTGGGCTGATGAATGATGAAATAAAAAGATACGAAACCATTTCAAAGGAAGATATCCGGAAGATCTCAAAGGAAATATTTACCAGGGAACACAGCAACACACTTTATTATTTTGCAAAAAATCCATTGCATGATCAACAGAAAACAACCGCCTGATATAAAAGACGCAGCAGCATTTGATATCAAATTACCCTCTATAGAATCCTTTCATTTAGACAATGGCATCCCCATTTATCTGGTCCCGGCAAAAGAACAGGAAACGCTCCAGATAGACTGGATTTTTGACGCCGGGATCTGGTATGAATCCGCTCCATTGATCGCTTTCACTACCAACGAATTATTAAAAAATGGTACTGCAAACAGAACTGCCTTGCAAATCAACGAGACGATAGAATATTACGGAGCCTTTTTAAATGTCCGTTGTGATCATGAAGTGGCCTCTCTGACATTACATTGTCTGGAAAAGCATATCATCAATCTGTTGCCGGTCATCAAAGAAATACTCACCTCAGCTGCAATTCCCGAACAGGAATTAGAAATATACAGGCAAAACGGTAAACAAAGGCTCTCGGTGAATCTGCAAAAATGCGATTACGTCGCCAATCAATACATCGAAAAATATGTTTTCGGAGCGGATCATCCTTATGGCCGTTACGTTACCATGGAAGCATTTGATCAATTGCAACGCGACCAATTATTTAGTTTTTATAAAAAACATTATGCTTTTAATCACTGCAAAATTTTTATTGCGGGAAAAACGCCTGAAAATTTTGAGACCTTATTAAATACGCTTTTTGGCAAAGAAGAGTGGAATGGCAGGCAGGAGATAATTCAAAAAGATTTTTCGTTAATGCCTGCCTCCGAAAAAAAATACCGCATCACAAACGATCCCAACGGCGTACAGGGAGCGGTGCGAATAGCCAGTACCTTTCCAAACCGTTATCATCCTGATGTTCCTAAAATGCAGGTGCTCAACACGGTGCTGGGCGGTTATTTCGGCTCCAGGCTGATGAGCAATATACGTGAAGACAAAGGTTACACCTATGGGATTTTCAGTGGTTTATACCCGTATAATAAAGCCGGCAGCTTCTGCGTAATGACAGAAGCAGGAAGAGAAGTGACGGAGGCAACTATCACTGAGGTCTATAAAGAAATGCAGCGATTATGCGATGAACTGATTCCACCGGAGGAACTCAGCCTCGTACGCAACTACATGGCAGGAAATATTCTCGGCGATTTAGACGGAAGCTTTAAAGTGCTCAGGCGATGGAAAAGCCTTATCCTCTCCGGTATGAATGAAAATTATTTTAATAACGCCGTTCATATCATTAAAACCATCACGGCAGAAGAACTGCAGCAATTAGCACAAAAATATTTTGTAAAGGATGATTTTTATGAATTAGTGGTGGTTTGATATGCCTGCTGCATTCAGAATCAAACAACCGAAGTGATGTAACCCTTTCGGATAAGCCGGCGAAAGGAAAAATACAGATCGGGATCTGGTTACCTGGCCGCCATCTTAACCATCAAGGATATTTCTTTAATTTCTATGGGAGTATTATAGAAACCTACCTCTTTAAAGCGGATATATCCCTCAGGATCAATAACCACTTTAGTCGGAATAGCCTCCACATGATACTCACTCATAACCTGATATTGTGTGGAATCATCCATCTTCGGGCGATCGATTAATACCTGAAGAGAATAGTGATGTTTTGTCATAAAGTCAGAAACTTGTTTGTATTGTTTTTCAGCATGAGGATTCGCATAGGTATTCTCCAGAGTATTGACAAAAAGAAAAACAACGTTCCTGTTATTTTTAAAATCATCTACCACTTTCAACATCCCGGGAAAAGAAGCCTTACAGGGCGGGCACCAGGTAGCCCAGAAATCCAAAACAACCACTTTCCCCTTCAAAGCAGCCAGAGAAATTTCTTTACCATTCAGGTCTGGTAACGTAAAATCCGGTGCCGGCGCATTGACCTGCTCTTTTATCAGATCAGAGAGCAACTTAGTTTCGGTCATTTCTTCCTGCTTATGGTGATAGTCAGCATATCCTTTATCCGAGTCTGTCAAACGAATATATAATGGCTTTAAATACGAATTCATTTTATCAGTGGCCTGTCCATTGATAATGAACTTTTCCAATTCCTTTTGAGCGGTTTTGTAATCACTATCTTCCATCAGGCATTGAATGTAGTGTTCATCAACGCCCGACCATTCCCCATTCAAATAATTGACCGCTTATTTTTGATAAGCCACGGCGTGCTTTATCTTCCCTTCCTTGTTCAATAGTGAAGCATAATCATCTGCATACACTGCATACCTCTGCTGCATCTCCTCTTCGCAGTCTTCGTTAGTTTGATAACTTTGTTTCCATTGTTGAGGGTGGCTCATGGCTTGTTTCATCAATTCTAAAGACAGTTTTGAAATACTGTCGGCGAACGGAAGGTTTTTGCCGGTTCTTACAAGGTCCCAAGCCCTGAAATTATAGACATTTTCTTTCGCTAACGGATTTTTAATTTTTGAAACAAAGTCCATGAATTTCTGATAGTCTCCGGAATCGGCATACAGATTTGCAATCGTTCCCAACATTCTATCCTGTATTCCTGCCGAAATGCTTTGAACGTCAGTAGTTCGAAATCTCCGTTTAAACTGCTGATAATGTATGATCATGCTGTCCGCTGATGAGTGCACGGAATAAAAACGGCTTTTGGCAAGTTGCATGGCCATGGAACTCTCAGGGAATTTCCGCGCACCGGTTGTCATAGCTGATTCTGCTTTATCCCATTCATTCATTTTAAGATACAGATGATACGCCGTGGCATAATCATCAGCCTGAACACCGTCAGATGAAAGCAATTGTTCTAAGCTTGTGTTTATTTCGCGGTAAGCGGAGTCTTTCTCAGCAGTTAACAAAGTATTCAAGTAGGTACTCAACCATTTGTGTTTCACCTCAGGATGGGACTTAAACTCCGCCCGCATCCATTTCAAAGCCTTATCTTCATCGGCGGGTCGCGCCAATAGGGAACTGCCGATATCATTGTCACCCATATCGTTATAAAAGAGGCTTACGCCGGCCAGCGCACCGGCAACAGGCTTTCCCGAAGGTCCATACACCGGAGAAAAATACCCATTTTTATCATCCACGATATAATATTTTTTCAACGCCCTCAGCGCAAAAGCCTGTGCACTGTCCGGCAATATAAGGCGGGCTTTCGCCCGCTTTCCTTTACCAAATGAAATAACAGGTACGGCATATACCTTATTATTTATGGTGTAATAAAGCGTTATTTGCAGATCTTTTTTGCTTGCCAGGATACTACGGTCTATATTGTATCGGACCTTAAAATGCTTTCCTGCCCTTGGTCGCGCAGGCAGGGTAAGTTCCCCGACCGTCACAGTATGATGAGTGACTGCACAGGCGGTCACCATAAGCAGAGGAAGAACAGCTAAGACTTTTTTCATAGCCTTAATATTTTAGTTCATGCAAGATAGGATGTTCCGGTATCATTTCCAAATTAAAAACTAAAAATTTGGTATTATTCCACCTTTAAAACCGGTAAACTCCCCGGAAATGAAGAAGAAGATTATTTTTGCAACATGGAATGGATATTTACATTAAAGGATATTCCCAAAATCGCGGAAGATTTTTGGAGAAAGGCGGGTGATGCTAAAGTCTTCGCTTTTCATGGCAGCCTTGGCGCTGGAAAAACCACTTTTATCGCGGCCTTATGCAAGGCAAAGGGGGTGAAAGACACTGCATCAAGTCCTACTTTCGCATTGATCAATGATTATGTGTATTACGATCCTTCCGGTAATGAGCAGCATATTTTCCATTTAGACCTTTACCGTATCCGTGAGGAAGAGGAAGCCGTGCAGGCTGGAATAGAAGATTGCCTCTACAGCGGCGCTATTTGTATGGTAGAATGGGCAGAGAAAATTCCCGATCTCCTGCCGGAAGATACAGTACATATCACCCTGGTACCCGTTGAAGGAAAGAGGCGGCTTGTAATGGATAGAGGTTAATTGGAACGCTGATCTTTTAAGATTTTTATGATCTTCACAGATCCATAGGCCCTATTCTTCCTTATCCTTTCAGCATATCAATCATCACTGCCAGCTTTTGAACTTCTTTATCCGTATTCCCGTCAAAGCCTACTAATTTAAAGCGGACATTTCCGTTCGGATCAATGATAAATTTTGTCGGAATACCATTTACCCCGTAATCATTCACTACCTGGTATTGGGTGGAATCCTTCGGCTGATGCTGATCTAACAAGACTTGAAAAGTATATTTATTCTTTGCAATAAAATCTCTCACTTGTTTCATGCGCACATTCGGCGACGTATTTTCCCAGGTATTTACAAAAAG
>SCQT01000176.1 GCA_004322015.1 Chitinophagaceae bacterium | reverse complement strand
TTCGCGTTTCATTAATGCCTGATTCAGCGGATTATCTCCCCAGGATCGCATGGAAGCTTCATCGCCGCCTATATGAATATATTTGGAAGGAAATATTTTCATGACTTCCGTTAACACATCCTCCAGGAAAGTAAAGGTGCTGTCATTGCCGATGCAAAAGCTTGAGTTTTCGTATGGCCGTCCTGAACAGGACAATTCAGGATACACTGCCAACACTTCCTCTGAATGGGCCGGCATTTCTATCTCGGGAATAATATTAATTCCACGTGCCGAAGCGTATTTAACTAATTGTCGGAGTTGTGCCGGTGTATAATATCCGCCATAAGCATTAGGATCACCTTCCTGACTATAATGTCTGCCGTTTTCCCACCATTGCTGTAAGGTTTCCTGGGGGCGCCAGGCAGCCACGGATGTCAGCAAAGGATACTTCGGAACCTGTAAACGCCACCCCGCGCCGTCGGTTAAATGGAGATGCAAATTATTGAGTTTATAAACAGCCATCAGGTTAATCAACTTTTGAATAAAGCTGATGGGAAAAAAATGCCTGGAAACATCCAGCATAAATCCGCGATAGGCAAAACGCGGTTTGTCGGTGATTTCCAGGCAGGGGATTAAATATCCGTCCGGCTGGATCTGCTGCAGTTGAATAAGGGTGAACATTCCATGAATGGCCCCTTCCTTATTGGCAGAAATAATACGGATTTCATGAGGAGAAATGAACAGGCGATAGCCTTCTTTACCTAAAGAAGGATCATTTTTTATTAATTCAAAACGGATAATTTGAGGATGAGTAGTTTTCACCTCTGAAAATAATAATTCTTCTTTCAACAATCTGGCAGTTTGCCGTAAAGTCTCTGGTACAATAAACCTTGTGTTAGCATTCATTTTAAAAAAGCCTGTTTCTTTCACGAGAAAAACGGGCCGGGGGACAACAGAATAATTTGCTTGAGTATCTGAAGATTGTGCTTTAGATAAGTGTATAAGGAAGAGTGCACAGGCTGAAAGAAGAATAAATTTTTTAATCATAAAACAAATGTAAGCAAAATGTATGAGGAAAATAGGGAAATGCAACAATCGGTTTTGTACAAAATCTTTCGTTTATTCCTTACTATATACCGCATCATGAATAGCTTTCAACAGGGAATACCCGCCTGTGGTATCGCTGGCAATTGCCCATATCATAATACCTGCCCCTTTCTCTTTAGCAAGCCTGGTCTTTTCTTTTACGGTAGTAATACCTGTATAGTACAGGGTGTCTAATTTATTTGTCTGAGCGTCGTCCATATTTCTATTCCTGTGAAAATTCAGGTGAGTAACATACGAATCTGAATAAGGATCGGCGCCCATCCTGAGCAGATAGCGATAGAATCCGAAATTAAGTCCCAGCATAGCTTTATCTTTGGGTAATCCCCTGTCTGTTACCCAATATTCTAAGGACCTGAGGGCAACCCAATAAGGCGAATGAGGGGTAGTTTCCTCATCTTTATAATCATACGCCATGATATTCATCCAGTCCACATATTGAAATGCCTCTTTTTTGATGCCATAACCATGCAGGTCATTAAAGGCGACTATGGCGGCAGATAATTGTTTCCCGGCGGCGTGAAGACTATCGGATAATTGCTTTATCAGCAACACAAAATTGGTGGAAGAAGGTTCGATAGGGTCGGGATATTCCCAATCAATATCCACACCGTCTAAATTAAACTGCCTGACCAAATTCATGGCGCTTTCCACAAAAGTGGTTCTTGTGTTCTGATTATTGGCCAGCACTTCATACCGGGTATCATTACCACCCCCATCACCGAGATCCCAGCCACCTATGGAGATAAAAACTTTGACGCCATGCGCGTGGGCAGTCTTTACCAACACGGATAGCGTATCGGGTAAGGGCACAGGCATAATATGGCCGGTACTATCAGGCGTGGGTAAGGCAAAGGAATAATTAATGTCGGTCAGATACTGATAAGGTAACGTTCCGATATCCACCGTCTTATCATATAAATACCCGACTACTCTGAAGTCTTTCGATGATGCCTGTGTACCCGCTGAATTCCCGCGCTGCCTGCAGGCTGCAAGCAGCAGGCTTTGTACGCCTATTGCAAACAGCATGAATAATGTGGCATTTTTCAGACCTTTCATGTGTTTTCACTGATTGATTTAAATATTAATGAGCTAAACAATTGTCATCCCTTTATAATCAGCTTTTTAAGAATTCCCTTTTGCATCTATATACTTTCCCGTTAGAATATATCAAAAGTAAAACAGGTACGGAGAAGTTACAAACTTTCTTACATGGGTGGTAATTCAGCTGCATGATATTCGTTAAAACATCTCAGCGCCTTAACTTGTACCCTCTCCCTGTAATCTGCCTGTTATATTTATAATTTGAAAGCATTTGTGCAAAGTATGGATAATAGAATGGAAATTTTATTGCCCCTATTGTCACCTGCCTAAAACCATTATCTTTGCCATAATAAAACAAATCAACTACCTGTTATGAAATACAAGGAAATAGTAAGTGTGACGGGGGAAGCGGGACTTTTTCAATTAATATCATCCAAAAGTGATGGGGCTATAGTCCGTTCTTTAGACGGTAAAAATACGAAGTTCATTCCTTCCCGGAATCATAATTTCACACCGTTGGAAAGCATTGAAGTATTTACGAGCGGCGAAAATGTCATGCTTGCGGATGTATTCAAAGCTATGAAGGAAAATGAATCTGTTCATCCGGTTCCCGGTACTAATGCAGATAATAAAGTTGTTAAAGGTTATTTTCAACAAATATTTCCGTCTTTGGATGAAGAGCGGGTGTATCAAAGCGATATGAAAAAAATGCTGAAATGGTACCCCCAGTTGAAAAATGCAGATCTGTTAAAATTCGAGGAAGAACAAGTGGAAGAAGAAAAAACAGAAGAACCTGAAGAAACAGTACATAAAGAGGCGGTGGAAGAGCCGAAGAAAAAGGCAAAAAATAAAGAACAACCTGTAAAAGCCAAAGAAACTAAAACTTCGACCAAAAAAGAGGATACTAAAAAGAAGGCGTCTGCTGCGAAAGACAAGACCTCGGATACAAAAGAAAAAGCCAGTTCGAAAAAAACTAAAAAGTGACCGGCATGAGAAGATCACTTTGCTGTCCTTTCTAAGATCATGGCGCTTGCACCGCCGCCGCCATTGCAAATGCCGGCAATACCATAATGCGCTTTGTAAGTATTTAAAATATTTGCCAGTGTAACTACAATACGGGCGCCGCTGCACCCCAACGGATGACCAAGCGCTACTGCCCCCCCCCATACATTCACTTTTTCAGCGGAGAGCCCTAAATTTTTTTCATTTGCCATCGTCACGCAGGAAAAAGCCTCATTGATCTCTGCATAATCCATATCAGGTATTTGTAATCCGGCTTTTTTTAATGCCCTGTTCATAGCCAGGGTGGGAGTAGTGGTAAACCATTCAGGATCCTGGGAAGCATCGGCAAAAGAGACGATTTTTGCAATGGGCTTTAATCCCAGCGATCTCATTTCCTCCCTGCTGATCAGTACTACAGCCGCCGCCCCATCATTGATTTTGGAGGCATTTGCTGCCGTGATGGTACCTTCTTTTTGAAAAGCCGGTTTCAGGGCGGGTATCTTGTCATAGTTCACTCTTTTATATTCTTCATCTTCATTAACTACCGTATTGGTTTTTCCCTCAATAGTTACCGGAACTATTTCTTTTTGAAAATTACTATCCTGATAGGCTTTTGCAACCCGGCGATAGCTTTCTGCAGCAAACGCATCCTGCTCTTCGCGTGATAATTTATATCTGGTGGCGCAAAGTTCAGCCGCGCTGCCCATGTGGAAATCTTTATAAGGATCCCATAACCCGTCCCGGATGATGCCGTCATAAATTTCTCCGTGTCCCAGGCGATATCCTTTCCGGGCTTTATCCAAATAATATGGCACATTGGTCATGCTTTCCATACCGCCGGCTACCACTATATCATTATCACCTGACATAATGCTTTGAGCGCCCAGCATAATGGCTTTCATTCCACTG
>SCQT01000175.1 GCA_004322015.1 Chitinophagaceae bacterium | reverse complement strand
CAGACTTGACCAGAGACTATTGTCTAATGCGAAAAACGGTCTTAGCTGCATAACGTGAATCTGTACAATATACCAGTGTTTCTTTTATATTCATAGCTATTTTTTAATAGTTAAAACTTGCCAGAAAAGTAACCAAAAGGGCAAGTGCTGACGCATCGGTACAGCATCGTTCCGAAAAAATCAAAGCTTCCACCCGCTCCCGAATTATTCGGGACCACCGCATCTCTACGTACGTAGAGACTGATTTTTCAGGCCAGCTCTTCTTTGAATCGCTTTCAATAATTGGTGCTTTTTAAAAAATGGATTCCGCCTCTTAACTCTTCCTACAAGGAAATATCAAAAGAACTCACTGGTTCTTTTGCAGATACTCATTAAAACTATTCTTTTCAGGAAAGTGGCTCAGGTTGAGGAACTCCGCTTCCCACAGGTTTTGTCTTGCTTTCAGGCAGCGGGATAAATTCTTTATTGTCGGCTGGCGGCAGTTGGATTCTTCCGGCTTTCCAGTCGGCTTTTGCCTGTTCAATGCGTTCTTTTCTGGAAGAAACAAAATTCCACCAGATAAAGCGTTCCCCCAGGGGTTCACCACCCAACATCATCAGCGTGGCTGCTTCTTTAGCCAGCAACACAGGTTCATCTCCTTCTGAAAAGACGAGCATCTGCCCGGATGTATAAGCCCTTCCGGAAACTTCGAGGCTTCCTTTGGCGATATACACTGCCCGCTCGGAGTGTTCTTTCGGTAAATTGAAACGCGTTCCTGCCTCCGCATGGGCATGTATGTAAAACAAAGGAGAATGTATTTTCACGTCATTTTT
This sequence comes from Chitinophagaceae bacterium, assembly GCA_004322015.1. GTDB lineage: Bacteria > Bacteroidota > Bacteroidia > Chitinophagales > Chitinophagaceae > FW021-bin31. The sequence continues at coordinate 6,644 of SCQT01000175.1, read as the reverse complement.
TAATCCATAGGCATTACCGGCGATCAATCGCATCCACAGGCCTTTGTCGGTATAAACACAAAGGGCTTCAGGCTTGTAATTATGAAATTCAGGAAGTGATTCTTCCACTTTTTCAGGTAGTGCTACCCATGTCTGGAACATTTCCAAAGCGCCCCCCGCCAAGGCATCGGGTTCCTCAAATCTTTCGGAATGTGAAATACCCCTTCCGGCAGTCATCCAGTTCACCTCGCCGGGACGGATAATCTGCTCCACCCCCAGGCTATCGCGATGGGTGACCTGCCCGCCGAATAAATAACTGACAGTGGATAAGCCGATGTGCGGATGAGGCAACACATCCATGGAGGACATGGCTGCCGGCTGTATATCCACCGGTCCTGCATGATCCATAAAAATAAAGGGTCCTACCATCCGCCTTTGGCGAAAAGGTAATATCCGGCGTACGCTCAACCCTGTGCTGAGAGCTGCGATACGGGCGTCTATGACGAGTTGTGGCATGATATAGTTTTATTCAGGTGAAGAATGATGCTTCTTATGATGATACCCGGATAGCGATCACTTTATAATTCATATCCCGATTGATAGCTGTTGGCAACTGCAATATAAGTCATTTAGGGGAGATATATGGTTTTGTCGGCCAAATAATATTATGAACCGTTAGGAATCTGCGAAGGCGGATGACAAGATTGTAGGAAAGGGAAAAGTTAACAATTCCTGATATTAAGAACTCCACAAGAGTGACATGATTCTGAGAGGAGGGTATAATAAAATCTTAATCTTAGCTAAAAATTACTACTCTGATCATGTTCACTTATTTGTGGGACTTAAGCCACCTATAAAAATCTGTGATCTGGTCAGAGATATTATGATGAGAAATATTTATTTCAATGGATTGAATGATTTCAGGAATTCTTTCACCCGCCAAAGGCGGGTTCTATTCATCTTCCTATTTGCACATGCTACCATCCTGACATCCGCCACCGGCGGATTATAAGAGAGTGCTATCTATAACCTCAAAATATTATTTAGCCGATGGCAGATAAAGGCTAAATTTTATTTTATAGTGTGGGGGAACATCCTATCAGCTCTCATTTATAGCCATACTAAAAGATTTCTTGAGAAATAGTACTTTATTATGTAATATTACCTCAACCAAATAACATACCACCACCTTAACCTTAGCAGTAGAGACCTGATCTCTCAATTCTATGAACCTTCCGAAGCTTCGGAAGGTTCAAGGGTAAGGGAGGGGCCTTCCCACTATGGTTTTGCTATCGTATGCTTTCGTGCAACTAAGCAAATACGGAAATTGGATTGAAAAATCAAAATTAACCTTTTCACAAAATTGGTGCGATCAAAAAGTATCTTTATCTTTGTCAATATATGATAGCTGGCATAAAAAATTATGATGTCATCTTTTTCCAATTGAGAAAGAATCTTTATTCTCAGTTGGAAAGCCCATTAAAGAAGGAACTGAACCGACTTTCTGCCGATATAAAAGCACTTATCACCTCGGGTAAAAAGATCGGTGAGCAACCTGTTCGAATGCTCAGTCAGGTCTTCAATTTAAGGATTAAGGCAATTAAATGGTTAGCCGCAGACGCTCCTTTTAATTATATAGAAACGTTGAAAGATTTGGTTCCACAAATTGAAGAATTGAAAGCCAATAAGAAGCTCGAAGTGTTGACAGAAAATTTGCTGTTTGCCCTGCGTTGTAATCAGAGAGTGGCTAAAGCAATGGTTGGAGCCGATGAATCTTCAACCGATACGTTTTCAGCTGTGCTTCCCCAACTTCCAGAAATAACTTATAAGCAATTTATTGCTTCTCTGGCCTTTACGATTCCAGACGATAAAGCGGTGCAAAAAATTCTTAACTGGACTAACGCTTCATTGCATATCGAATTGGTAATGCTTGCGGCTGACATTATTTATGATGAAGGATTAAAAATTCCGATCAAGACAATAAATGAATTAGCTTTTTTAGTGGCTGATGCAGCACAAGAATATAGTGCCCTTGCAACAGAGTTGGGGATTTTGAAATCGAGCTTGCCAGTACCATCTTTCGCAACCTTGTCTTTTGACAATGCCTTTATCAAAGAGCAAAAACAGTTGGCTGATTTAGGGTTAGACGATTATTCCGGAAACCTTATTAATGAATGAAACAGAGTTTTTCCAAAGGTGAAATTGTTGATGTAAATCTTGGGGGACCTCCAAAAGAAATAATAGGACATGAACAAGGTTATAAAAGACCTTGTGTAATAATCAAACCTTTCAACAACCTCCAATTAGCCATAGTCGTTCCACTTACAACTAAAGAATCCAAATACAGCTTATTTACGATTGTCAAAATAGGAAAAGGAAGTGCGGGACTTACTGCCGATAGCTTTGCTTTATGTCACCAAATAAGAACAATCTCATTTGACAGAATCGTAAGCAAACGAGGCCGGTTGGAGAACAAAGATTTGTTGAAGTTACATTCCGTTCTAATTGACACATTGGAGCTTTAATTGGGAGGATAGCAAGCCTTATCACCCAAATTGAATTTGTAATAATAAGCAAATAATTATCCATTTTACAATCCCGTTCTTTTCTCCAATTCCTCCGGGTATCTCTCACCTGTAATTTTAATTTCATCAAGCGCTTTATTGATCCCGTTCAATTCCTCATGGGTCAGTTCGAGATGGGCGGCTCCCAGATTTTCTTCCAAACGGTGCAATTTAGTAGTTCCCGGAATGGGCACGATCCATGGTTTTTGCGCCAATATCCAGGCAAGTGCAATCTGTGCCGGTGTGGCCTGTTTTTCCGTGGCTATTTTATTCAGTAAATCTATTAATATCTGGTTGGCCGCTAAATTTTCAGCCGTAAATCTGGGGACAATATTCCGGAAATCATTCTTCTCAAAATGTGCATCTTTACTGATCGTCCCCGTCAAGAATCCCTTACCTAACGGGCTGAATGGAATGAAGCCAATACCTAATTCCTCCAATGCAGGCATCAGCTCTTTTTCAGGTTTTCGCCACCATAAGGAGTACTCGCTTTCAATAGCGGTAACAGGATGCACCGCATGCGCCCGCCGGATGGTTTGCACCCCCGCCTCAGACAGTCCCCAATGCCTGATCTTTCCTTCCTTCACTATATCTTTAATAGTATCCGCCACTTCTTCAATTGGCGTGTGCGGATCCACCCTGTGTTGGTAATACAGATCAATATAATCTGTCTTCAGCCTTTTCAGCGAACCTTCCACCGATTGCCTTATCTGTGCAGGACGGCTGTCCTGTACCTGCTTACCATTCTCCAGCCTGATCCCGAATTTAGTAGCGATCACTACCTGATCCCGAAAGGGAGCCAGGGCTTCACCCACTATTTCCTCATTTTGAAATGGTCCATAAGCTTCCGCTGTATCAAAAAATGTAACACCCAGATCGAAAGATTTTCGAATCAGTTTAATGGCCTCCTGCTTATCTGTCGCAGGGCCATAGCCGTGGCTCAATCCCATACAACCGAAACCTATGGCGGAAACCTGCAGTCCGCTTTTGCCTAAGGTTCTATTTTTCATGTTCTATATTTTTATCCGTGGGTTGCACTCACGGTTATTCATATTTATGCCCTTCGGGCAAACTTATAACTTGGCTAAGTCCTTAAATTAACGGCACTATTTTTAATTTATCTGCATTACGTAACGTTTAGCTCTTGTATTTCAGCGAAGCCATATCTATCACAAAGCGGTATTTTACATCGCTTTTCAACATCCTTTCATAGGCTTTATTGATGTCCTGCATTTTAATGATCTCAATGTCGGAAACAATGTGATGTTCGCCGCAGAAATCGAGCATTTCCTGTGTCTCGGCAATGCCGCCTATCAGCGAGCCGGCGACCGCTTTCCTGCCAATCACCATGGGCGCGGAATTCAACATCGGGGTCAGATCGCCCAGGTAACCAACCAAAACTAACGTTCCGCTATGGTGGAGCGTGGCCACGTAAGGATTCACATCATGCACATAAGGAACGGTATCAATAATTACATCAAATTTTCCCTTTACGGATTGCATCTGAGCATCCTCCGTAGAGATGATCACATGATCTGCACCGAGTCTTTTTGCATCTTCAGCTTTACCGGGTGTTCTGGAAAACAAGGTGACTTCCGCTTCCAATGCGTGAGCAAGCTTCAATGCCATGTGTCCCAATCCGCCTAAGCCGACTACAGCCACCTTGCTGCCTTTGCCCACCTTCCAATGCCTCAGCGGCGACCAGGTCGTAATACCGGCACATAATAACGGCGCTACTCCCGGGAGGTCCAGGTTATCAGGCACCTTTAAGACAAAATGTTCATCCACCACTACCTTTTCCGAATATCCGCCAAAAGTTTGAATACCTGAATGTTTATCCTTGCCGTTATAGGTTCCGGTAAATCCATTCAGGCAATATTGTTCCAGATCATTTTTACAACTTTCACAGGTCATGCAGGAATCCACCATACAGCCCACTGCTGCCAGGTCGCCTGCTTTGAATTTAGTCACCTCCCTGCCCACCTTTGTCACCCTTCCCACAATTTCATGTCCGGGCACCGCAGGATAGATGGTGCCTCCCCAGTCATTTCTCGCAGTATGCAGATCGGAGTGGCAAACCCCACAATACAAAATTTCAATTTCTACATCTTTCGGAGTGGTTTCCCTGCGTTCAATATCCATTTGTTTCAGATCTGCTTCCGGTGCTTCTGTCCCGAAAGCTTTTACATGATAAGCGCTCATAAATTAGATTTTTAGATTTTATTACAGTTTTAATTTGTCCTTCGTGATTATCTTAATTCATCTTACTGTTCTTTTTTAATAAAACGAAGGTTTAGTGCCCTCAGTGCCAGGCTTATTTATACCAAGATTCACCCCAATTTCTGTTTCGGGCCCTTTTATTAATTTCACAATCAAATCTGCCACACTTTTACGCGACACTTCCGTTCCCTTGAAAGGTTCACCCTTTTGTGTTATTTCATAATCAATTTCATCATCATTTGTTAACCATGCAGGGCGTATGATGGTGTATTCAAGATCGGAAGATTCAATTATATCGGCGGCTTTGCGATAGGTAATTAAGACCTGACCAAGCATACGCTTATTCCATTTACCAAAGGCTCCAGGAACTTCATCATAAATACCAAGCGAATTAATAAAGATTAATCTCTTCGTACCCACTTCTTTCATGGCATTGAGGACATTTTGCGCCATTCTATCTAATGGACCATCGAGATTGACATAGACAATATCCTGTCCTTGCATAGCCTCGTTCAATTTTTTAGCATCTAAAACATCTCCTTCCACAATGCGTGCAGGGTTTGGTTTTAAGTTATTGAGCCCGGAAGTATGGCGCAGATATAATGTCAACTGAATATCTGTGTCTTTTAACAGTGACATCATTACATGATGCGCAATTTTTCCACCTGCTCCTATTATTAAGACATTAGTCTTTGGACATTTTTTTATTTAGCGAGTGGTAGGACGATCGCTTTCCACTGAATATCATTGTTCCTTGCTTTGTCAACGTCGTTTAGGGGATATTCAACCCTTTCAGGGTTGGAATCTATTGCTAACCTTTATCCGTGGGCTACGCCCACGGATATTCAAATTAATGCCTTTCAGGCATCTAAAATTTTGAATCAAGCTTATCTAAGCGACATTCATTGGTCTGTATTTAATAAATCTTTAATAATATTTATTGCATTCAACACTTTCGGGAAGCCAATATAGCCAATACATTGCACCATGGCCGCTATCAATGTTTCTCTGCTGTTGCCTGCTTTTATATTTCCCAAAGTGTGTGCCTTGATTTGCCTTTCGGCACCCATCGTAGCTAATATACAAAGCGTTAAAAGTTCGCGCGTCTTTACATCTATACCGCCTCTGGAGTAATAATCGCCAAAGCAGGCTTCGGTTAAAAACCGTGGTATATCGCTTTTAAAATTTCCGGGAAGATCCTTCAGTTTTTCTTTGATCTCGTCGCCGTAAAGAGGATACTGGGTAGCATAGCCTTTGTCAAAGCGTTCTTCTTCTTCGACTTTGGTTTCATTTTTCAACGGGAGGGAAATATTTCTTTCCTTAAAAGATTCGTTGATGATATTGACTGCATTCAGCGTTTTTGGATAACCTATGAGCGGCGCACATTGATATACCGCCTCCCTGATCTCCACTGGCAAAACACCCATATTTAATGCTGCCGAGGTATGTGCTTTCAACTGAAGCAAAGTTTGCATAGTGGTCAGCGTAACGATGGTGATAAGCTCGCGCTGAGGATCGGTGAGATAACCGGTATGAAATATTTCGCCGAAAATAAATTTTTGAAGCATATCCATCAGTTCCGGGTCAGTGCCTTTGCCTGATAAAGCTTCCCCACCGAAAAGCTTTTTATAGGTTTCCTTGGTTAATTCAATTCTGTTCATCTTTAAGTATCAAATATTGAAACTATATTCAGTTTATTACCATTCTAAAAATCCCTCTATTATCAAAATATGAGCTGATCATTCTTATGTTTTGTGTTAACTTTATTCATTTACTTTACTGTACTCATGGTCCGTAACCGGTTTCAGCCAAGACACATTTTCACTTCCTTTATAGTTAGTAATGGCGATGTGAGCCAAAAGGCTATTTGCTGAAGCGCCG
>SCQT01000015.1 GCA_004322015.1 Chitinophagaceae bacterium | reverse complement strand
GGTCAGCATCTGAGCAAGTTGTAATCTCACTTCTCCTTTTTTACTGACCGGGTGATAAGGAACGCTTTCTGTGATGGGACCGTTTACCTTGCCATAGATGTATATGTTATCGAAAAAGATCAGCCTGGCTCCGTGCTTTTTACAGGCAAGAATAATATTTTCCATTATACGGGGCCATTGTTCCCGCCATATTTTGAAACGGTAGGGAAGTCCTGCCGCAAGATACACCACCTCCGATCCGGCTACTGCCTGATCTACTCCTGTGGGGTCATTCAGATCGGCAGCCATTATTTCATCAGTGGCATTTACTTTTTCAGGATGCCTGCTCACCAAACGTATGGTATCCGTATAGGTCGGGAGTATCCTCGCCAGCTCTTTTCCGATGGTACCGCCGGCGCCTAAAATGGTTTGTGTTTTCATAGTTATAATTTAGAGCAAAGGTAAAAAAGCGCTGACGAAAGGCGCATCTAAAATATCGCCTCATCATTATGATTCCCAGGATGGCTTTTGTGAGAGAGGTGGACGAAGCCTTCTCCGGTTGAATTTTTATGAGATTACTTCACTCCGCGCCGTTTCAAAGGCAATGGTGGCATTTTGGGATGCACCCGGTTTTGCCCGAAGGGCATAAATATGAATAACCGTGGGTAAAACCCGCGGATAAAAAAGGATAATTTGAGTTCAACCCTGTAAGGGTTGAATAAGATAGCGAATTCTGAAACTTAGTTTTAAGAATCGCCAAATTCGAAATCCCAAGCCTATATTCTTTTTCGATATTCCTTTTTCTTAATACATTTGTCTATATGGTTTAATTTTAAATCCATTTCATCATGTTAAAATTAGCTTATCGGCTTGCTTCTATTGTCGCATTGACGCTTATTCCTGGTTTATCTTTCGCATCCGCGCATCCGGGCGGCCGGCATTTCTACAAAGCAAATGATCCGTATTTTCAATATACGGGGCGGATGGATTTCTCCAATCCGTTGCAGCCTGAATGCTGGATGCCGGCTGTATATATTAAGGCGCATTTTAAAGGAGAGCATTGTAAGATCTTTCTGACGGATGAGTTACCCGGCAATACACCGCATAATTATGTAGCTATAGTGATAGATGATCAGCCGCCTTTTATGATCCATATAACCAAACGGCTGGATACTATAAATATCAGCGATAGGCTGCATGCGGGTAATCACACTGTAGTGATCTGCAAGGCTACGGAATCAGGACTCGGATATCTCGGATTTTTAGGAATGAAATGTGATAAGCTGTTGCCTCCGCCACCATTACCCGCACGGAAAATGGAATTCATAGGCAATTCAATTACCTGCGGTTTTGGAAATGACGCCTCCGCTCCATGCAGCACAGGCCAGTGGTATGATCATGAAGATGCGTATGAAGGATATGGCCCTGTCACTGCGAGGGCGCTGCATGCACAATGGCATGTCAGTGCAGTTTCGGGTATTGGTATGATACACAGTTGTTGTAATATGCCCGTCCTGATGCCTGAAGTTTTTGATAAAATGAATATGCGCAATGATTCTGTGTCGTGGAATTTTAAAAGCTATATCCCTAATGTAGTAACTATATGCTTAGGACAGAATGACGGCATACAGGATTCAACGGCTTTTTGCAGCGCGTATGTGAATTTTATTCAAACGCTGCGCGGACACTATCCCGATGCTAAAATTGTTTGCCTGAACAGTCCCATGGCGGATAAAAAGCTGAATCCCGTGCTGAAGAATTATATCACCGGCGTGGTGAATTATTTTCATCAGGCAGGAGATAAAAAAGTCTATCAGTTTTTCTTTGATAAAAGATTCATTCAAGGCTGTTACGGGCATCCGAGCGGGGCAGAGGATCAGCAGTTGGCAAATGAATTAACGGCGTATATACGTGGAATTACCGGATGGTGAATTTAAGATTTTAGAAGTTTCCGGGCATTAAATCAATTCCGTTCTGTGTTATGGAGTTTTTAATCATTGCCGCCATGCTGAGTTCAAATCTTATTGTCATTGGCTGTAATAAATTCCCCGCCTATACGGACAAGTTCGTTGAACTTGCCTGCGGCAGGCAGGAATGACAAGTTGCATAAGATTGCACGAATCCCCTGGCATCATAAAAAATGCGTTAAGAAAATTTGAATGGATGCCGCCTGCCTGCCGGCAAAGGCAGGTTAAAAAATGAAATAAATGTTACCAATGTTTGGCTTTGTTTTTTGTTGGTAAGTCCTACGAATGCTTGGTGTTGTTCATAAGATGGAACTTATTTCATTTTAGGCAGCTATTCAAATTTTTAGCAATTTTTTATGGAGCCTTGATTTTTTGGTTCTTTTGTATCAAGTCCGACGACTACCGACGTTTCAGTCGGTATGGCGATATTTATCGTCGCTCATCTGACGAGTATCGGACTCCGTCAGAGACAAAAGAACAAAAGTTTAATATTTATATTAAGAACATATCATTTATACAAGATCATTACTATCAATCTTTTATATTATGTGCCATTGACAGCTCCGAAGGAGGTCGAAGGATGGCTTAGATAATGTATATTTATCAGGCTTCAGCACGCTCAGTATGATCGGTATCGTTATTCTTTTCAATATTGCTATATCTCTTCTTTGTCCAATTTCCCCAAAAGAGTGTTCAGTTTTTTCATTTGTCTTTTCCATCCCATACCGAAGACATAGCTGACAACAATCTGTTTGAATCCTTCAAAGCCGGAATGTTCCAATAGCAGGCAGCATCCTCTGCAATCGGATATTAATGTAAAGCTTACCACTGTATGAAGCTTTGTAAATATTCCTTTCACAGCTTTATCTGCCATGTCAGAATGAATGCCTGCGCACGCTAATGTCTTTTCTCCGCCGGCTTCACCACAATAAGTATAGATGATTTTTTGTAATGGCTGTATTTCCATGACCTTGCAATAAGTAATGCCATTCCAACCTGGCTGAGGATCTTTATGAAAGGTAAATTCGTGGTTCACTTCAGGAATAAGATCATTCTCCATAAACCATTTACCCATAAGATCCGAATTGGTAATGGCTTTCCAAAGCAGTTCCCGTTTGTATGAGAAGCAGGTCTTTAACCGGATAGTTCGTTTCATAGTCATCAACAATTCACCATCCAGCGAATGCCGTATTTATCCACCAGGTTACCATGCCATTGTCCCCAGAATTGCTTTTCAAAAGCCAGACCGATCTTACCATCGGCAGCTAACTGGTCAAAGATCTTTTTGCCTGTTTCAGGATCATCTACATCCAGGGAAAGCTGCACGTCACCGCTGCTTTTAACAGCATGCTTCCCGGGAAAAATATCGCTGGCATAAATAGCCAGATCATCGAAGTATAATCGGCCATGCAGCACTTTATTTTTATATTC
>SCQT01000174.1 GCA_004322015.1 Chitinophagaceae bacterium | reverse complement strand
AAGGATTCTGATTATTTATCTGTATAAGTTTTGATAAGAGTTTACCAAAAACCTTGCATCTGAATATATAGAAAAAAGTTTTGAATACAAGTTCTTAGAAGAGATTGGATTAAAAGAGCCATTTTTATAGGATAGGATCAATGTTATTAACTTGAATCTTTTGTAAGAGAAAGGGTTTTGCCCGAAGGGCAAAAATATGATTTCAAAAATGTTACATGTTATTGAGCAAGCCCTAAATATTGAATCAGCAACAGCATCATCGTAAAAGAACATTCCGGGAAGAATACCTTGATTTTCTGAAAAAATTTGAGGTTGAATAGGATGAGAAATATTTATTTCAATGGATTGAATAATTTCATGAATTATTTCAACTTTAATGCACTATTAAAGTCAATACAGGTTCAGACAGGCTAAGCACGGTGCTGATAATGTATTTCAATCTGCCTGGTCATAATGATCTTTATTTAGGGGACAATGAAGTGTTAGTCTTGCCTGAAAGAGGAAGTGTATTCATTTTTTTAGACTTATGAATAATTTTATCGTTTCATTTATAAGATCTTAAAGTTTGAAGGGTCATGAAACCGAGCATGGTCAAATGTTGAACGCACACCTGCCCGCCGTACAAAGTACTTTGGCAGGCGGGGAGAGATGAAAATGCGAGGCTCCCTGCCCATCCGGCAGGTGGGCATCTGGCCATTAAAAACTATAAATTATTTTCAGATGAAAATATATCAAAAGTGTTCCCTGGCACTATTTTTTATTATTGGCGCCGCAGTCAGCTCCTGTAAAAAACACACTATATCTCCTCCTCAAAAGAAACAACCGGCTACAGCTTTTAAGAGGCTTGGGCACAATGACGCCTCGGATCAACACACTTATTTCAATGAAGATTGCTTCGTCTGTCTTACACCGATAGTAACCAATTGCGAAAATTTGGGATACACTCTCGATCAAATGCTTATTTCTAAGAATTAAAGAGTATTTATTCACAATAGCTTATGCATTAATATTATAAAAATGCATAAGCCATGCAGCGTTTTGAAAAAAAATATTGTCTTCTGAATATAAATTCATACAACATGAAAAAACTACCCTATCTATTATTCTTGTTGCTCATTCCCTGGTGGGGATGCAGGAAAGATGTAAAGAACGCTCCGGGCAGCGGACCTGCTACACAAACCGTTGGCGATCTGCAATTCATCCTGGAGACTACGGATATGAATGATAATGTGCAATCAGTATTTAAACAGGGAGAAAATTTTAAGCTGAAATTATTAATAAAGAACAATAGCGCTCAAAACATAACTTTATGCCATTGTTTTTTAACGCAACATCCCGAACTGCTAACTGTTTATGCTGCTGAAAAAATAACGATACCAACGAAATATGGACAGCAGAACATTGAGCCCAATGACTCTGTGGGCAGGCCTTGGAGAGGCGCCGGTGGAGTTTATATAGCTCCGGTTACATTTGTCTTTCCGCATAGTATCAGTGAATATAGTTTACCCTGGTCTGCTCCGGATACAACAGTTCACTATTGGGCACCTTACCCTATTCAATACCAGGCATTCAGCGTCCTACAAAATGCTCCTTTGCCCGCAGGTGAATATTATACTAAATTTAACTTCGTATATGCGGAGAAGTCCGTTAAGCTCAAATATTATTTTCAGATTCAATAGGAATTTTACTTAGGTTCAAATTAAGAAGCATGAAAAAGTTTATATGGAATTTAGGTTTAGTCGCAGGGGTTTTTCTTTATATCCAACAAATATTCCGGCGAGTAGAAAATATCAGACGTACTGATTATCAATACTCTTTAGAAATCTTTTTTAAGGTGTTAGGGAAAAACTTCTATAAACTTAGTTTTTGTAGCAAATAAATTTGTTTTTCTCAAAAGATTATCGTAGCTTTAATGGTTTGTTAAAATAAATACAGGTTCAGACAGGCTAAGCACGGCGCTGATAATGTATTTCAATTTGCTTGGTTATAAGGATCTTTATTTAGGGGGACAATGAAGTGTTAGTTTTGCCTGAAAGAGGAAGTGCATTCATTTTTTTAGACTTATGAATAATTTTATTTATTCATTTATAAAAGTTCATATTATGGAAAGCCTTCTAAAAACTAAGTATCTAATTAATATGTTGAAGAAGACACTTGTTATTGCAGGTGTTCTTCTCACGACCTATAGTAACTTGGCCTATTCACAGGGAGAAAAGATTGCACCACTGCACATCCTAAATGACAGTATTAAACAAGCGTCACCACATTTTACACCCGTATTTCATAAATCTCTCCCGAAAGCACCAAAAGACAAGCAATTGATTCAACCATATAGTACCGGGGCGACATTATATGACGCAGCAGACATTAGGATTTTACCAACCGCAGATCCTCAGTCTGAGGTTCATTTATCAGTTGACCGATCGAATCCTGATAACATTATTGTAAGTGCCAACACTTATACTTCAAACCTAGAACAAGGGTATTATTATTCTAATAACAGAGGATATACTTGGACCGGAAATGACAACCTTCAAAACAGTAATCCATCTATGGGCGTAGGTGGAGATCCTTCGACAGCTTATGATGCCAATGGAAGAGCTTATATCTCAACCCTGAATGCCCCCGCAGCAAGTGGCTATTTAGTTCAAAGTTCCACAAATAAGGGAATTAGTTGGAGTTCCCTGATTCAAGGAGCAACTAATAATTCTCCGTATAATTTTGACAAGGAGATGATTGGCGTTGATGATAATGCTAATAGTCCTTATGCAAATAATTTTTATGCTGCATGGACAGATTTTAATAATAATGCTAAAGTAACTTTAAATAGATCCACAACGAACGGCAATTCATTTAGTACCCCTATTGTGTTAAGTAGTAATTATGGACAGGGGACTAATATACAAACAGGGCCGAATGGCGAAGTGTATGTATGCTGGGCAGATTATGGCTCTGCTGGCACCCTGCCTGCCAAAGGTTTAGGATTCGCTAAGTCATTAAATGGCGGCGTCTCATTCACTGCTCCGAATGTAGTATTTACCTACACGGGAATTCGTACTTCTAATTATGGGCTTCCGCAGTTCAATAACACCCGTGTAAATGATTTTCCTGCAATGGCTGTAGATAAAAGTGGTGGAATAAACAACGGAAGAATTTATGTTGTGTATGCCGAACAACAAAATGGGAATGGTCCATCCGTCATAGGTTTTCGTTATTCTTCAGATGGCGGGAGCACATGGTCTGCGGATAAAATTATAGGTATTACTGGGGTTCAACAAAATTGGATGCCGTGGATTTGTGTTGATCAAAATAACGGAGACATTTATGTGGTTTATTTAAGCCTTGATCAAACAAGTGGCTTCCAAACGGATACTTATGTAGCATATTCAAATGGTGGGGGAAATACCTTTGTAAATCAAAAGGTGAGTGATGTATCGCATATAACTGAACCAATAGTAGTGACGGAACCTAATGTTCCCTTTAACCCATATTATGCGGGAGATTATATTGGTATTACTGCAAAAGGGGGCGTTGCCTACCCAGCCTGGGCAGATGAAAGAAATGGGACATGGCAAGTCTATGTATCTCCTGTTTCTGTGAGTGACTCACTTGTTGTTGAAGGCTATTATTATAGTACAGGAAATTACATAAATAACACTTTATATACCACCAATTCAGTAGTTGCAGGGCAGATAAATGTGTTCATTCATGTTCCAAGTGATACAGCATCTACGTTTACGTGGCAGGAGACTTCTGGTAATGTACCTTTTAGTGTCAATAATAGCCAGGGTACATCAGTGACTTTCAATTTAGCTCAAGGTCAGTCGGTAACGTTCCAAATTACTTCACAAACTATTTTTGGTACAATTATTAATAATAGATCATTTTATGTGAGTGGATATAGTTATGTTGTTTCCCCGAACCCTGCATCTTCATATATTGATATTACTCCAAACAATTTCACAAATACACATTATGTAAAGTCCTTAAGCCAAAATAATTCACAAGATATTTATGAGATTAAGCTATATGATATCAGTGGTCGTTTAGCGAGTGCCATAAAACCACAATCTCAATCATCACATTATAGATTAAATGTAGAAGGATTAGCGGCAGGGGCCTATATATTAAGCATAGTCAAAGAGGATAAAAGTGTTGAAAGTTATAAAATATTAATTCAAAAATAAATTATAAGCTTATGAAAAGTATTTTTTTTATGCCACTTATCATTATGAGTGCCGCAGTCAGTTCCTGCAAAAAACATAGTATATCTGCTCCTCAAAAGAAACAACCGGCTACTGCTTTTTACAAGGATACATTAATTCACAATGGAGGCGGCTCGGCTGGTATCGGAGCGCCTTATGCAGCGGAATATTTTCCCAATACTCCCGGAGATGAATGGACCTACGAGGTTACCGACAGTCTCCACGGGAATCAACGGTATCAGCTTACCCTTAAAATCATAGGACGAAGCAATGGTCAGACAGAGTGGTTGTTTATTTACCCCGATGGAAATGATACCGTCCATGTTTCTACAAACGGTGAAATCATTGATTTTTTGCCTGTAAACAAAATCACCCCGCATGATAACCCGCCTTTTATTTCTCTGGGTGCGAGATTGATCACTCCATTCTACAGAGGTATGCAATGGAAATATAGCCGCTATGGAACGAGCGCAACGGTGACGGGCTTGGATACCTTAGCTCAAAATAGCTTCGGATTTCCCGCTCCGGTGAAAATATTTACCTTGAATCTTATTTTGTCCGGAGGTTTTGAATATGGAGGCGTCTATACAATGCTTTTTGCGCCGAATATCGGCATTATCAGCCTGGACCGGCGAATTCTGGATACCATGCCTACCGTACACGAGCACTGGCAACTGATCAGTTACCATTTGCAGGGACCTCCGCTTTATAATGCAGGGAAATAATGTTCAGCCTTCAGATAAGGCTGGTCAAAGAAGTGCAGAAGTTTTAAATGATGGTGGCAATCCAATGTGTATTTCTAAGAATTAAAGAGTATTTTTATCCTGATTATTTACCATCATTTCATTTAAAGTGATTTCTTTATGAGAAAAATATTCCCTGTCCTCCTGTTCCTCCTGGTGACAGCTTATGCCAAAGGACAAGTGCAAACTCCCCTCACCATGTATGGAGATCTTTTTAAAGCCGTACAGATGCAATCTGTTTTCCCCGATGGAAAAACTTTCGTGGATTGTACACCCAAACTGGTTCCTAAAGAAATAGTTGCCAGATACGAAGCGGAAAAGAATAATCCAGGATTTGATTTAAAAAAATTTGTGCTGCAGTATTTTAATCTTCCGGAAGATCGTCAATCCAATTATCATACGGATATTGCTGCAGGTGTCATAAAACATATAGATGAACTATGGGCTGTCCTGCGCAGGGAGCCCGACAGTTCACAGAAGTATAGCACACTTCTTCCTTTGCCTTATCCGTACATTGTGCCCGGCGGACGTTTCCGCGAAATATATTACTGGGATTCTTATTTCACCATGCTGGGCCTCCAAACCGCAGGAAAAACAGACATGGTCGAAAATATGGTGAAAAATTTTGCCTATCTGATCACTCAATATGGCTTCATCCCCAATGGTAACCGAAGCTATTATCTGACCCGTTCGCAACCTCCGTTCTTCTCTTTGATGGTAGAGATGCTGGCAAAAGAAAAAGGGGATTATATCTATGCCATTTATCAGCCGGCTTTACTGAAAGAATATCGCTTCTGGATGTCGGGAGCCGACAGTCTGAATTCGGGAACCGATAAGCATGTAGTCAGAATGCCCGACGGAAGCATCCTGAACCGCTATTGGGATGCCGGCGATTATCCCCGCGAAGAATCCTGGAAAGCAGATGTGGAAGAAGAAAAGCTGACAAAGGAACCTGAAAAGTTATTCTATAGAAATCTTCGCTCCTGTGCAGAATCGGGATGGGATTTCAGCAGCCGCTGGTTCACTGACGGCAAAAACCTGTCAACCATCCGCACTACGGATATAGTTCCCGTGGATCTGAATGGCCTATTGTACCATTTGGAAATGACCATTGCCCGTGGTTATAAAGAATCCGGGAATTTACTTGAGGAGCGTTTGTACCAGGCCAAAGCAATGAAGAGAAAAAAGTCCATATTAAAATACTGTTGGAATGAAAAACAAAATTATTTCTGTGATTACCTGATCGCTGAGCAAAAACCTTCGGATGAGCTGACTTTAGCGGGTATGGCTCCCTTATTTTTTCAGATAGCTACTCCTCAGCAGGCAAAGGATGTGCAAAATATCATCCGTAAAAAATTCCTGCAACCCGGTGGAGTGACGGCCACCTTAAAAAACACTGGGCAGCAATGGGATGCACCCAACGGCTGGGCGCCCCTGGAATATATGACGATCGAAGGACTGAATAATTACGGGTATAAAGAATTAGCAAAAGAGATTGCCATGCGTTGGATAGATTTGAATATAAAAGTATTCAAAAATACCGGCAAGCTGATGGAGAAATATAACGTGGAAAATATTTCTTTAACCGGCGGCGGCGGTGAATATCCTTTACAGGATGGCTTCGGCTGGACCAACGGGGTATTATTAAAATTGATGAAACAATATGCTGTAAATGTCAAATGACCGGAATCGTTACGATATCGTAATAGCAGGTTCGGGATTTGCCGGATCGCTCACTGCGCTTATTTTAAGAGAGCTTGGATTTAAAATATGCCTACTGGAAAAAAGCCGGCATCCCCGTTTTGCTATCGGAGAATCATCCACACCCATCGCCGATATGATCCTGCGCGACTTGTCTGCAAAATATCATTTACCCTGGCTTTATCCATTTTCGAGATATGGAAGCTGGCAGCAATCGCATCCGGAGATTATTTGCGGTATCAAGAGAGGGTTTAGTTTTTTTAAGCATCATCCGGG
>SCQT01000173.1 GCA_004322015.1 Chitinophagaceae bacterium | reverse complement strand
TTCTTAACTTCGCCCATCTTAGTTATGTTTTTTGTGTGGTAACTCAAACATAACTTTTTTGGGTGATTCTTCGTAATCACCCAATTTTTCCCCCTATTTTACTCGGACAATAGTGAAAAAGTATCTAAATTTGTTAGTGCATTCTATCAGTTATATACTTTAAGATGCCGCGCTGCCTATGACGCAAGATTACTCCTTATATGAATTGCAGGTATTATTTAAACAAATTGCAGAAGGAGATGCCACAGCCTTTAGGGAATTGTTTGATGCTTACAGGCAAAGGCTTTACGGTGCATCCTGCAAGATAACCAAATCAAATGATGCAGCAGAAGACATTGTGCAGGAAATATTTGCGCGTATCTGGGAAAAACGTGTTTATTTAACGGAGATAGAAAATCCCGATGCTTATATCTTCACGATGGCTTATCATGAAGCTTTCCGGTATCTGAAGCAGGTATCCTCCGATCAAAAGCTGTATGAATCACTCAAAGGCCGGATAAAAACAGCGAATAATAAACCGGAAGAATGGCTGGAAGTCAAAGAGACACAACAACTGATTGACCATGTGATAGACCGGTTACCCTCTCAACGCCAATTGATCTACAAGCTGAGCAGAGAAGACGGGTTAAGCTATAAAGAGATTGCCTGCAGGTTGCATATTTCACCGCTGACCGTTAAAAAGCAACTGCAGCTTGCCCTTCGTACCATCCGTTCCGGACTTTCGAAAATGATGCTGCTTCTTGTTTTACTTCTTTTTATCAACTAAAGCTTGCATGAGAGAAAATTTTTCCCAGTTCCTTACTCCATCACCTTCTTTTTAGACTCTTTCTTACATATAGCATAATAGGATTTATTCATTTTTCATTATAAGAATCAGCAGATGCTACTCTCCAATGACAGGCTGGATTATTTATTTGAGCATTATCTGAATAACCATATTTCCGATAGTGAGCTGACAGAACTATTTGGTTATATCAGGAATGCAGAAAGGGACGATCTGTTGAAAGACCAGATCATGCGGGTCTTTAAAGAAATAAGACCGGAAGCGGATTTCGACTTCGTTGACTGGGAGAATATGTTTTCCGGCGTGGTCCGGGAAAGGCCTTTGCAGACAGAAGCAGGGATAAAAAAGATAAGTTTATGGAAGAAAGCGGCGGCAGCCGTGTTGATAATCATACTGGGAGGAAGTGCCGGATATTTGTTTATGCATCATCCTGCAAAACACCGGGATTTTGCAAAAACAGGTAAGACGGTAGAAGATATATTACCCGGCGGAAATAAAGCTACGCTTACTTTATCAAATGGAACAAAGATTATATTGAATAACGCAAATAACGGAAAGCTGGCGAGCGTGGGTAATGTGAACGTGATAAAAGTAAACAGCGGATCGGTGGCATATAGACAAGAACCGGAAAAGAGTGATCCCCGATCAAAGATCAAAGATCAGAGATCAGAGATCAGAGATCAGAGATCAGAGATCAATACACTTCAGACGCCAAGGGGGGGGCAATATCAATTGACATTGTCGGACGGTACTAAAGTATGGTTAAATGCGGCATCCTCTATTCGTTATCCGGTGGAGTTTGCGGGAAATGAAAGGAAAGTGGGAATCACGGGAGAAGTTTATTTCGAAGTAGTGCATAAGGAGAAGATGCCCTTTGAAGTACTGGCAGGGAATAAGATCATTGAAGATATAGGAACTCATTTCAATGTCAATGCGTATGCCGATGAATACACCATCAAAACAACTTTGCTGGAAGGCGCAGTCAAAATAGGACAGGTCATGTTAAAACCGGGAGAACAGGCTGTCTGGAGCGGGAGCGGAAAGATCCGTGTAAGGGATCATATAAACACTACTGAAGTGATTGCATGGAAAAACGGTCTCTTTTCTTTTAAAAATGATAACCTGGAGAAAGTGATGAGAAAGCTTTCGCGCTGGTATGATGTGGATGTTATTTATCAGCCGGGGGTGGATAATAAGCAACATTTTACAGGGATGATTGACAGGAACCTGACTTTATCGCAGGTGCTGAAAGGATTGGAACTGACAAATGCACATTTCAGGATTGAAGCAGGAAGAAAGGTCGAAATATTGCCTTAGCCAAATATGAGAATTGATCATTGAATATTGAGAATTCAATGTCGTTTGGATAGGGTTATGGGGCATGTTGGCGAGGACGCCAACATGAGCGTTTGTCCCGGTCGGCGTCCTCGCCGGCCGATTAACCAAACGACATTGATTGAGAATTGATCATTGAATACTGATTATTGAAATTTAATTTAAGAATGCCGATCCGGATTTTCGGATAACGATTTAAGATGTTAAATCTTCTCCCCTCTCCTCCCCCTCTGGGGGAGGCCGGGTGGGGGCCAAAAAAACCAGGAATGCGGGAACATTCCTGGCCGATGTTTTAACCGATCAAATAACAACTGTCTTGGTATTGCAATTATTATTAACCACTTAAAACAGCACAAAAGTATGAAAAAACTTTATGGCTTTCGCAGGAAAAGAAAGCTAAGTTTCATGTACCGGCAACTTCTTCTGACTATGAAACTGACAGCAATTTTTCTCACGGTAATTTCTCTGGGTGTCAGCGCCCGAAGCTTTTCTCAAACAGTTACTTATAAGGGTAAAAAGGTTTCCATAGAGAAAGTGTTTACTGTCTTTGAAAAACAGACAGGATACGTGTTTTTTTATAACGATGCGGATATCAGCAAGGTGGGCAAGATGAACGTTTCTTTGAAGGATGAACAGGTACAGAATGCCTTAGACCTGCTTTTAAAGGATCATGCGCTGACCTATAATATTGAAGGTAAAACTATTTTTATACACACCTTGTCCGGTGATAATGTTTCCCCGGATAAAAGCCCGTTTGCGGATACCCTGATAGCGATTCAGGGACAGATAAAAGATGCTTCCACCGGCGATCCGTTACCCGGAGTTACCATACAGGTAAAGGGAAGCACCTTAGGAACTACTACGGATAGCAAAGGGTTTTATCGGTTGAATGTCCCTAAAGATGCAGTTCTTATAGTTTCCTTTATCGGTTATCAAAAAAGGGAGATTACTTTGAACGGAAGAAGTGAGCTTGACATTACCTTATCCCCTTCCACGACAGGCTTAAATCAGTTGGTGGTAGTGGGATATGGAACGCAGAAGAAAGCATCCCTGACCAGCGCAGTTTCCTCTATAAGTGGTCAGCAGATCATCACTACGAAAAATGAAAATGTAGAGAATATGCTCACGGGGAAAGTACCGGGCTTATTCATACAGCAAAATACTGCAGAGCCGGGTGATTTTTCAAATAATATTTCTATCCGGGGTATGGGCCATCCTTTAATTGTAGTGGATGGGGTAGAAATGCCCGATTTCAATGTGACTGGCGGAAACGGAGATAATGATGTGGGCTCCAGTAATATATTAACGAGACTGGATCCGAATGATATTGAAAGCATTTCCGTATTGAAAGATGCTGCAGCTTCCATATACGGAGTAAAAGCTGCTAACGGGGTGATACTGATTACCACTAAAAAAGGAACGGAAGGAACGCTTCAGCTTTCTTATACCGGTACTGTGGGCGAACAGGTTCCTTCGGGATTGCCCAAACCGGTAAATGCCATCCAATATATGACGCTTGTCAATCAGCAGTATATGCATAATGCCAACGGCGGAAGAATAGTATATATACCCGCCGACTTCCAGGCATATCAGAACGGCAAAGAAAAAAGTACGGATTGGTATGATGCTACGTTTAAAAAATCGGCGCTGCAACAGCAACATAATCTGACCGCCACAGGAGGTTCCCAAAATATCCAGTATTTTTTTAGCGGCGGATATACAAGTCAGGATGGGTTTCTGAAAAGCGATGCCCTCAATTATAAACGATATAATGTCCGGTCGAATATCACTTCTCAGATCAGTAGGCGTATTACAGTCAATTTAAACCTGAGCGCAATCCAGGATCAGAAAAATTCACCGGCACAATCATTCTGGTGGACCACACGTGAGACATGGCGGGAATTACCGACACAAACAATTTACGCCAATAACAATCCCCAGTATTTAAGTAACGGATTTGTGGACGGCGGTAATCCCATAGCCTATATGGATCCGAATGTAAATGGATATAGTACCCAGACTAACAGATTTTTTAATGGTTCGCTGAGTATTGATTATAAAATGCCCTTCATTGACGGACTGACGTTACGTGGTTTTTACAGCTATAATTTGCAGATACAGGATAATAAATTATTCCAGAAATCATATAGTTTGTATAACTATGATGGAAGTACTGATAGCTATAATGCCTCATTAAAGAATTCACCCAGTTCGGTTCAAAGGCAATATTATGAGTATCCGCAGAATACGGACCAGTTTTCTTTTAACTATGATCATGTTTTTAACGGCGTGCATCATGTAAGCGCTTTGTTATTGTATGAAGGTAATGAACAATCGGCGGATAATTTTGAAGCGTACAGGCAGTTAGCTATACCTGTTGATCAGATTATTGCCGGCAACAGCGCTAATCAGCAGGCTACTCAGGGAAACGGAGAATTATATCAATATGCCACTAATTCTATCGTTGGAAGAGCCACCTATAGTTATGCCAATAAATATCTCGGTGAATTCAGTTTCAGACGGGATGCTTCCTCTAAATTTGCTCCCAGCCAGAAATGGGGGTTCTTTCCTTCCGGTTCGTTGGGATGGGTAGTGTCTCAGGAAGATTTCTGGAAAAATTCTCCAGCGTTATCTTTCATTGATAATTTAAAATTGCGTGCTTCCTACGGCGTTCTCGGGGATGATGGTTCTTTATATTATCAGTTCCTCACCGGCTATAACTATCCTGCAAATGGTGACAATAACCGCTTGCCGGGCGGAGCCGTATTCAACAATACTTTTGTAAATGCCGTACAGAGCACGGGATTGCCTAATCCTAATATTACCTGGTCCACTTCCCGCACTTTTGATGCCGGTATTGACTTTGACGCATGGAATGGCAAGTTGGGTTTTACATTCGATTACTTTGTCCGCAACAGGAAAGGGCTGTTTGCTTCCCCTGTTTTGCAAGTGCCTGATGTCTTAGGCGCCAGCCTGCCACAGGAAAACTTAAACGGGGACAGAACAAGAGGCTTTGATTTTGATGTGAGTCATGAGGACCATATCGGAGAGTTCCATTATGACATAAAAGGCACCTTTTCTTTTGCACGTACTATGAATACTATTGTAGCGGAGCAAAAACATGGCAATTCATACCTTGACTGGCGGGATAACCAATCCAACAGATACCAGGGAATTCAATGGGGATACGGCGCTGACGGGCAGTATCAGAATTATAATCAGATCCTTAATAGTCCCGTTGCCGTGGGACGCGGGACTGTGGTGGGTGATTATGCTTACCAGGATTGGAATGGCGATGGACAAATAGATGGAAATGATGTCCATCCCATAGCTTATGGCGGCAATCCGAATGGCGGTCCGTTAATGCCTTTAATTACTTATGGATTAACCCTGAGCGGTTCGTATGACGGATTCGATGTCAATTTATTATTCCAGGGAGTAGGTGTATATAATGTATCTTATATTGAACAACTAAATATCCCGTTGTGGGGCGGAGGCAGCGCTTTAACTCAATTCCTGGATAACTGGCATCCGGCTGATCCGAATGCAGATCCCTATGCACCCAATACCAAATGGATCCCGGGGAATTTTTCATATACCGGAACTACCGCTAATATCGGCTCATTGTTCAATTTTCACAGCGCTGCTTACATGAGATTAAAGAGCCTTGAAATCGGATATTCATTGCCTCAAAATGTTTTATCTCATATCGGGATAAAGGGAATAAGGATCTTCGTCAATGGATATAACCTGTTTACCATCACAAAGCTAAAATACGTGGATCCTGAACACCCGTCCGGTATGTATGGCTATTTATATCCGTTGGATAAGCTATATAATGTGGGCCTTAATGTTAAATTTTAATTTCCTTCAATCGAACAGTATGAAAAATAATAATCTTAAATATATCACGGTCATTTTGGGGATCTTTTCTTTAGCAGCCTGCCGTAATTTAGATATACCACCCAAAAATATTGTGCAGGACGCAGACGTATTTTCCACCACTGCCGGTATTCAGGCCTATATGGCGCGTCTGTATAGTGAACTGCCCATTGAAGATTTCAGATATACGCCCGAAAGAGGACTCAATTTTTTCTGGCTTATCAGTCCTATGTCTGCCGTGTCAGGAGATGCGCTCAGCCGCGACCAGACACATGCTCAACAGGAAAACTTCGGAAATTGGTCCTGGTCCGTCTGGAGCGGATGCTATGGGGTAATAAGGGATTGTAATTACTTTATAGAGACGCTTCCCAAATATGCAAAGAATTTTACCACGGCTACAGTGAACGATTGGATCGGCGAGGCATATTTCGTCCGGGGCATGACCTATTTCGCATTAGCCAAAAGGTTCGGCGGCGTACCCATCGTGACTACAGTACTGAATTATCCGGGGGAGACTATTGATCAGCTCAAGATACCCCGCGCATCGGAAAAAGCCACCTGGGACCAGATAAAAAGCGATCTGGATTCTGCTACCCTTTTGCTGCCGGTAGTGAACCCTGATGACAATGATGGTACAAGAGCCAACAAATATGTGGCTGCAGCTTTTGAATCAAGAGCTATGTTATACGCCGGGAGCATTGCAAAATATAACTCCATCACTTTATTTGATGCAAAGAATAACGAGATCTGTGGTATTCCTTCCACGGATGCCAATGCCTACTTTCTCGCTGCCTATAATGCGGCTAAAATGCTGGACGGCAAATATAGTTTGTATATGAAAGCATGGGCCGCTAATAATCCGGACGCACAGTATCAGAATTTTGTGGATCTCTTCTCAGATCCCGGCGGCCCTGAAAATATTTTTGTCAGAGAGTACCAATATCCTAATTCTGTGCATGGATACGACGCCTACAACGTACCGCGCCAGTTGGCAGGCCCCAATGGATATTCGGCAGAAGTTAATCCTACTTTGAACTTTGTTGACATGTTTGATGGCATCCCAAAAAATCCTGATGGAACCATTAAAACATTGGATGCAAACGGACATTATATTTTGTATAAAAATACCATGGATCTTTTTGCCAATGCGGAACCGAGGTTGCGTGCCACGGTAATACTGCCCGGCGATGTGTTTAAAGGTCAGCAGATTCAAATATGGCGCGGTATATATACAGGCCCTGTTGCCGGAGGCATCAGTCCGCTGCTGCCTCCCGGTTCCAAAGAGCAGTATCCGACTGCAAATTTAGTAGAATCAGCAACGGCTAATCAGACTCCCTATACTTTGCCTGATGGCAGCTTAATGAATCCGGCAGGAGCCAGCGGAATATTCACAGGAGATCAAACCTGTGCTATTTCAGGATTTTCCGTGAGAAAATGGCTTGACCCGAATTTACCCACATCCCAGGTATTGGAAAATCACGAGTCGCAAACGTGGATAGAAATGCGATATGCGGAGGTGTTACTGAATCGCGCTGAAGCAGCGTTTGAATTGTATCTCGCAGGACAAACAGGAGCGGATTATCTGGATGATGCCTTTAATGATATTAACCAGATAAGATTAAGAGCAGGAGCCGTTTTACTCACATCGCCCGGTTCTATGACTGTTGATACCATACGCATTGAAAGAAGGAAAGAACTGGCATTTGAGAATAAAACATGGTGGGATTTACGGCGATGGAGAATTTTAGATAAGGAACAAAACGGGACAATATACAAAGTATTGATGCCATTTTATGCCGCCAAAGCGGGTGAATACTTCTTCGATGCCCGGTATGACGAACGTAATGACGTATATACTTTTGACCCGAGATGGTATTACGAACAAATACCGCAAAGCGTAATTTCAAAAAATTCAAATGTTATTCAAAATCCCGGTTATTAAAACCACATTATATGAAAAAGCAATCTTTATATTATATATTTCTATGCATAATTATCCTGGCTGACATTTCATGTACCAAAATTGATAATTATCCCGGCCCGTCCTCTACCCTGCAGGGAAAAGTATTTGATGCACTTACAGACAGCACTGTTCAAACGGAATATGGAGGGGGGGGTACCAGGGTAAAACTGTTGGAAACCAGCTATAGCAGTAACCCTACTCCGGAATATTTTCAATGTATGCAGAATGGTGCCTTTCATGATGATAAAATATTTGCCGCCACCTATAACGTTTCCGTAGAAGGCGCCTTTGTTCCGGTAATACAGACGGATGATACCGGCAAGGTCTTAATTGATTCCAGTAAGAACATTGTGTTGAAAAATACAGCTACCGTCAATTTTTGGGTACAGCCGTTCCTGAGAATTGAATGGGTAGGCCAGCCGGTATTTAATCCTGACAGTACAGTAACTGTTAAAATAAGGATTACACGAGGTACAGATAATCCCGCCTATCAGGGAAATGTAACGGATATCAACTTGTATGTAAGTAAT
Source organism: Chitinophagaceae bacterium (assembly GCA_004322015.1). GTDB lineage: Bacteria > Bacteroidota > Bacteroidia > Chitinophagales > Chitinophagaceae > FW021-bin31. The sequence continues at coordinate 2,770 of SCQT01000173.1, read as the reverse complement.
ACTGCCAATGACGGAAATAATAACTATGATCCGAGATATTCCAACCTCCACTCCTACGGTGGTACAAGCGGGAATAGCTTATTAGGCCAGGTAATTACCATTACCACTACAGGCGGGGCACTACCGCCACAGGACATCTATTTCCGCGTGGGAGCCAGGATTGCATCAGGCCTTAAACGGTATAATTATAATGCGGTAGAAAGCATCCAATATCCATAGGCAGTATAACGACTGATAATTCTGTAAATTCTTACATTCACGCTAAAATTATACCGGTGAAAAAAAGCATTCTTCTTTTAGGAATATTAATTTCCTGTCGCCTTTGTTTTTCACAGAAGAATAACCCTGATAAATTATCTGATCAAAAAACAATTTTCCAAACGAGTAGCCCCTGGATACCGCAAATAGATGTAAGATCCAATGCTGCCATCGTATATGGTGCCAATGATCGCCCCGGCTTGTCATTTAAACAGCGGATAAAATCATGGAAGGATCGCGGCTATCAAACGGACTTCATGACCGGTATTGCCTGGGGCGGCTATCAGGATTATTTTTATGGAAAATGGGACGGGAAAATGCATCTGGATCAGGTACAGGTTGCCATTCATCAGGACAGTGTATGGCATGGATATCATACCCCCTATATTGTTCCTGTACAACCCTATATCAATTATTTCAAAGAAGCTGTTGTAAAAAATGTCATTGATGCGGGGATTACCCATCTTTTCTTTGAAGAACCCGAGTTCTGGGCAAAATCGGGATATAGCGATGCATTTAAAAGAGCCTGGAAAGCATATTATGGTTTCGATTGGCGGCCACAGGATCAATCGGCAGAGGATACTTATTTATCCAATAAATTAAAATATCATTTGTACTATGATGCCATCAATGAAGTTTCATCCTATGCTAAATCTTACGGAAAAAGTAAAGGATTGAATGTGAAAGTTTATATAGCCACGCATTCCTTAGTGAATTATTCTTCCTGGGAAATTGTAAGCCCCGAAGCAAGCCTTGCCTCATTGCCCGGTATTGATGGCTATATTGCCCAGGTGTGGACAGGAACAGCCAGAACTCCTACATATTATAACGGAATGGAAAAAGAAAGGACGTTTGAGAATGCTTTTTTAGAATATGGTTCCATGGTTTCTATGACGGCGCCCACCGGCAGGAAGATGTATTTTCTTACAGACCCTATTGAAGACGCTCATCGGGACTGGGGTGATTACAAACATAATTATGAAGCCACTTTTACAGCCGAAATTTTATATCCCATGGTGGATGATTATGAGGTAATGCCCTGGCCTGAGCGTATTTTTACCAGACCTTACCGCTTGCCCCACAGCGATTCAAGCGTGCTGATACCGCATTATTATTCAACGCAGATCTTAGTCATGATCAATGCATTGAATAAATTACCTCGTGCTGAAAATAAAGTGAATGGAAGTCAGGGTATAGGCGTATTAATGGGAAATTCTTTAATGTTCCAGCGTTTCCCCGAACATAACGGATATACCGATCCCAGATTTTCTAATTTCTACGGACAGACTCTCCCATTGCTCATCCAGGGCGTTCCGGTGGAAACGGTTCACATGGAAAATCTGGCTTATCCGGCTACATTAAAAAACATTAAAGTCCTGGTGATGAGCTATTCCAATATGAAACCGATGTCGCGGGATGTACATCAATATATTGCTGGCTGGGTGAAAAAAGGAGGTGTGCTTATTTATTGCGGCAGGGATGATGATCCTTATCAAACTGTCATGGAGTGGTGGAATACCCACGGAAATCACTTTGCTGCACCCTCAGATCAGTTATTTAAATTATTAGGTATAAAACCAAGATTAACTGATCGGAATATGCAGGAATTTAAAGCCGGTAAAGGAAAGGTATATGTGATAAGACGGGACCCTAAAGAATTTGTGATGAACGAAAACGGGGACAGCGCTTATATCCGTATCATAAAACAAGCTTATACAAAGGATGCCCGGGCCGGAAAATTGATTTTCAAAAATAATTTTTATTTGCAAAGAGGCCCTTGTGATATTGTTTCTGTAATGGATGAAAGTGTCAGCAGCCGGCCGCTGATTATAAAAGGGCCTGTCATTGACCTGTTTGATCCTCAATTACCGGTACTGAACGAAAAAATAGTCAATCCGGGACAGGAAGCATTTTTATATGATATTGACAGGATAAAAGATAAGCAGCGACCTCAGGTATTGGCTTCAGCCGCGCGCATTTATGACGAGAAAATAACGAAGCAAAGTTATTCTTTTGTTTGTAAAAGTCCTTTAAATACAGTCAACAGCATGCGTATATTATTACCGGATGAGCCTGAAACATTATTGATTACTAACCATCAGGGAAAGCGCATTCATACTTTAGAAGAATCATGGGACAATCATTCACATACTTATTACCTGAGTTTTGATAACGATCCGGACGGTATTACAGCAATGATTTCCTGGTAATATTTTCAGTCAGATGACTGGCTCACCATACGACACCCCCGGGTTGTCAATTATTATATTACAATGAAAGCAGGAAATGTCTCCCTGTCTCACTTTCATATACATTGATTTTCTTCCCATATTCGGAATAACTTCCTCTGCCTGTTTCTCCTAATATGCTTTTTGTGGTGTGACTCATTCCTCTTCCATAATTTTATCGGTATAATGCCCGACTGAATAGACTTGCAGGCGGGTACAGGCATGAGATAACCGGGCCGGAGGACGGGAAACCATTAAATTCAGGAAATATTCAAAAACTCAAT
>SCQT01000172.1 GCA_004322015.1 Chitinophagaceae bacterium | reverse complement strand
TTCCCCAGTTGGCAGTACGACATTTATCGGGCAGACCTCCATACCAGCCTAAGTACTCATTAAACGCCACCAGGTCCACATATTTCCCCAGCGGATCATTTACTTCATGAATTCTCTTATTTCCATTGTAATTGACTTCCAAAGCTGCCGACACCATGCGCGTATCATCTAATGTATGTGCCGAATCTATCAGCGTATGCATGAAGTTTGTTCTGGCTGCGTTTACCGGCGTTTCATTGCCGACAGACCAAATGATCACACTGGCTCTGTTATGATCGCGGGTGATCATATCGGTTAACTGCGCTTCGGCATTTTGCAAGACCTGTTTATTTGTAAAATCAATGGTCCAGTAAACGGGTATTTCCGACCACACCAGAATACCCATTGAATCGGCGACTCTGGTCATGGTTCCATCGTATGGATAATGCGCCAAACGCACCATGTTACAACCTAACTCTTTAGCTTCATTTAATAGCTCCAGCGCATCCTGTCTGCTAAAGGCTCTCCGGGGTACTTCCGGTATTTCTTCATGCATGCAAATCCCCCGCATAAAAATAGATTTCCCGTTCAGCAGTACCTGCTTATGAAAAGCTTCTATCGTACGAAAGCCAATCTGGTCTGTAGTGCTGTCTTCATTAGAACGTATGATTATCTTATACAATTTGGGATGAGCAGGCGACCACAATTGAAGATCCGGTACGTTCATCTGAAACGGAGTTACATGTGAAAGAGTTGTAAATTTCTTTATAAAGTGTAATTCAGGTATTTCAATGGATAGAGTTTCTTCTGCCGCCGGCTTTTTATTCAGGCTGATCCAACCCGTTATAACAACATTCTTAGTATCCGGAACTGATCCCGGGTTTCCTTTCTTCAGATGAATAAAATAATCCCGGATGAATTCATCAGGCACCTCCACCAGATCTACTGAACGGGTGATACCGCCGTAATTCCACCAGTCTGTATTCAATGTAGGCACATCATCTTTACGGCGTGTATTGTTGACTCTTACCACTAAGTAATTGCCTCTTTCTTTCAATAAGCCGGAAGGTATCTCAAAATTGAACGGCGTAAATCCTCCCACATGCATGCCTAACTTCTTCCCATTCAAATAGACATCTGCCCGATAATTGACAGCTCCGAAATACAAGAACACTCTGTCAGTTGGCTTTCGCTTTTTAAAATCAAATGCTTTATGATACCAAACTGTTCCTTCATAATATAAAAATTTAGGGTCTTGGTGATTCCAGTCACCCCGTACCTGCAAAGTATATTGATCGCTATATCCGAATTCCTTCAGATCGCTTTTATTTTCAGGCGTATCCGCATTCCAATAAGCTGCAGGATCATTTTGATTGAGTTCTTTATACCTATAGTTGTAAAAACCGGTGTTATACGGATCCATAATATATTGCCAGGTTCCGTTCAGGCTGATGATATTTCTTCCCGGAATATTCGTGATCAGATTATTTTCAACTTTAAATGCAGCGGTATCCTGTAATGCCACCGATGGGCCCGATTCTTTTTTATTTGAATGCGTGCAGCTTATGATACAAAAAAATAAAAGGATCCATAATATCGCTTTCATAGTAATATCAATTTATTCAAGGTCATTAGCTTAAAAAAAACAAAGCCACGAAGTGGCGTTATTGTGAATAACCGTTGACATAACCATCGGTTAAAGTACGCCACGAATAATTCAACCCTGACAGGGTTGAATTCCGGATTATCCTTTTTTATCCGTGGGCTTTGCCCACGGTTATTCATATGAATGCCTTTCAGGCAAAGTTTCTTCTTGGACAAAAGACTTAAGTTAATAATATTATCTATTTATTTGCAAATTTAACAAACCCCGTTTTGATATTTATCTCCCATGGTTCGGGTTTGGGTAACCATAATTTCCCTTTCCCTATTTTGAGAGGCATCCAAAGATAACGCGAGTCCCACTGGGCGGCAGGTTTCCAGATATCGCCCATATAAATAACAGTTGCCTTTTTTGTTCCGGTCACTTTCAACAGCATGGTGGATTGAGAACCATACGTGTTCGTTTCAGATGGAGCCATATTTTTAAAAGGTGACCATGGTCCCGATACTTTTTTTGCCGTGGCATACACATTGGAATTAGGATTCCATCCGGTAAGATGGGAACCTATTACATAATATAGTCCTTTGTAATGTACCAATGCTCCTCCTTCCAGCGGCTCTTTGACCAGGCACATCTTTTTCTCCACACTCATATAATCATCAGACAGTCTGGCGATCACAAATCCATGGGTAGGCCTGCTTTCAAATATAAGATAAGCTGTCCCGTCATCATCTATAAACTGACCGATATCCCTGCTTTCCATTCCGAATGGACGAAAATGTTTCACAAATTGATATCCACTATCTACATCATTGCTCACTGCTATACCTATTTCCGCTGCTTTATAACGGGCGTCATCCAGGTGGAAATACATGACGTACTTTTTAGTTTTCCTGTTGTAATAGACTTTCGGCCTTTCTAGTACCCAGTGGTGCGGGTCGAACCCTTTAGGTGCGGCAAATTTAATCTTACTCAGAAAAGTCCAGTGCACTAAATCTTCCGATGAATAACATCCTACATATTTATACAAGGGATCAAGTCCTTGTGCCCGGTCTTCTCCAAACCAATAATAAGTACTGCCCACCAGGATAATACCTCCCCCATGAGCCTGGATAGTGTTCCTGTTATTATCAAGCCAGAGTGAACCAGGAGTTATTATTCCTCTTCGCTGTAATTGTTGACCAGTCACAACCTGACATGATATAACAGCCGCAAATAAAAGCAAAATAAATATAATGGCTATATCTTTAATCTTCATTATCCGGATGCGGTCATTCAGTTGCAAATATCGTTTATTCATATTCTCCATCCATATCCGAAGGTAGTTTATATATTATGTCCGGTAATGGCTGTCATTAGTACTATTGTCTAGTAAACCCGGGGAACTTCCCCCCGAGTTTCTCATAGATCCGTGCATGATAGTCTCCCATCACACGGCTCTTATTATTTAATACACCTAAGTCTTTATTTGACTTAGCGTGT
>SCQT01000171.1 GCA_004322015.1 Chitinophagaceae bacterium | reverse complement strand
AAACACGCTAAGTCAAATAAAGACTTAGGTGTATTAAATAATAAGAGCCGTGTGATGGGAGACTATCATGCACGGATCTATGAGAAACTCGGGGGGAAGTTCCCCGGGTTTACTAGACGATCTTGTTTAATCTGATAAAACAACTTTTTATAAAGGTATATAATGCCTGATTCCCAAGTGAATTAAATTACTACTCTTTTAATTCAGGGCACCTCCATTTTATCGTTTAGGATGCTGATGATGGCAGTAATATAATAGTGGAAGTTGATAACGATTTAAGATAAAAGTAAAAGGATGTAGAAATACTTTTTTAAAATATCTTGTTTAAGTTATGCCTACACTTGCATCTGTGATATTTTTCAAAAACCATTAATCGAATATTTTAATGAAGAAATTTCCTAATACAGCCTTCATTATTTTGATTTTATTTCCTCTTATATCTTTTGCTCAGACAAAGGACAAAATTGCAGGCAGACAAATAATCAATATTGACCGACATTGGAAATTCCATGAAGGCAGGTTATCTGATGCTCAAGCTATTGATTTTAATGATGCAGAATGGGAAATAGTGAATGTACCACACGACTGGCGCATCCATGAGCAATACAATAAAAATAACAGAAGACTTAGTGGCTATCTTCCGAAGGGTATAGGATGGTATCGGAAATATCTCGATATCAAACCTGAATATGCTGATAAAAGGATTTTTGTTTCCTTTGACGGCGTATTCAGGAATTCTACAGTGTGGGTAAATGGAAAAGAGGCAGGATGGCATCTTTCAGGTTATACGGGGTTTGTACTCGACATTACTAAGCTTATTAATTTTCATTCAGGTAAAAATGTATTGACTGTTTTGGTGGACAATGTGGACAGTAACAAGCTGGTAAGACCCCATCCTCAAAGTGAATATGGTCCTGGTCATGAAGGCTGGTGGTATGAAGGTTATGGTATTTATCGTCATGTTAACCTTATCATCACTAATCCGGTACATGTGGATACATGGGGGACCTTCGTTTACACAAAGAATGATTCACGTCAGAGTGCTGATGTTTTTATCAAAACAATCATTGCCAACCAGGCTAATACTGCTCATCACATTGTAGTGAGCAGCTCTATCATTGATTCGAGAGGAAAACAGATGAGTTCTGTTTCTGGGAAATATACAATCGGAGCTGGCGGTCATCTTGAAATAAGGCAGGAAACGGCTGTAAAAAACCCTCGACTATGGTCGCCTGATCATCCAAACTTATATACCGTGATTACAAAAATAATTTCAGAAAGCAAACTCTCTGACGTTTATAAAACTCCCTTAGGTATTCGCTGGTTTCGATTTACGGCTGACAGTGGCTTCTTTCTGAATGGGAACCATCTTCAGCTGAGAGGAATGAATATTCATGCTAGTTTTGGCGGATTAGGAACTGCTTTATCTGACAGAGCTAATTACTATGACATAGAATCAGCCAAAAAAATGGGTTGTAACATTATCCGTTCGGCGCACAATGATCCTTCTCCCTCATTGATAGAAGCCTGTGACAAATTAGGAATGTTGCTTTGGGCAGAAACACGATATCTTGGTAAAGATACTTTTGCTTTGGCAACTCTTCATGATATGATCAAGCGCGATAGAAATCATCCTGCTATTATTTGCTGGTCGCTGGCCAATAACAGTGGACGTAATAACTTGAATTTGACTGAGATGCTGAAGGTAATGAATACCTTGGCAAAGAAAATGGATCCGACAAGGCCTACTACCTTTGGCTGTGAGGCTAATGGTGATCCCAATTGGACAGGTTTTGCTTGTGTTACTGACCTTATGGGTTACAACGGAGGCGGAATGAACAGAGATGATAAAGATCATATTAATTATCCAAACAGAAAAATGCTGATTAGCGAATATTCTTCTGGTACAGGTGTTAGGGGCAATTATAGGGGTAGAATAGCAGGAAAGTATAAGACCGATACGTTGGGTGACGGGAGGATTTTTCATACCGGTTATTTGTATAGTGAGTATGATTTGTGTCGCTCTCACGAGGAAGAATGGTCACATATTGCTAAGCGCCCCTGGCTTGCCGGAGGCATGATGTGGTCCGGTTTTGAATATTTAGGGGAATCCATGGGCTGGCCGGTGGTAACCTCACAGTTTGGCGTTTTTGATGTGGCCCGTTTTAAAAAAGATGCCTACTATTATTATTTACAGGAATGGACCAAAAAACCCATGGTGCATATCTTTCCTTCCTGGAACTGGGATAAGCGTGATTCGATTATTGATGTTTGGTGCTATTCCAATTGTAACGAAGTAGAATTATTTTTAAATGGAAAATCTCTCGGTAAAAAGAAAAAAGTTCCACTCAGTCATATTCAATGGAAAGTACCTTATGAATCGGGAATATTATCTGCAAAAGGTTATAATGCGAACGGTAAAGTGATAGCACAAACCGAAGTGAGGACTGCTAGGAATCCCTACCAATTAACCGCAAAAACAGACCGAAGCATTATTAAGGCAAATGGCAATGACCTTAGTTTTATCACGATAAAAGTCTGTGATAAAAATGGAACCATAGTTCCCCATGCAAATAATATGATTCATGTGAAAGTAATGGGAGGAAAGCTGGTAGGGGTTTGTTCGGGAAGCCCGGTAGATCATACTGATCCGGCTTCCACAAATATGCATGCATTCAATGGTATGTTATTGGCAATAGTTCAAGGTGAGGATCATCCCGGAAAGATATTGATACAAGTAAGCTCCGATGATCTAAAACCATGTACTCTTGTTGTTAAAGCAAAATGACCCCCAAATGATTAGAACATTTGCAAAAGAAGGCCCTGTCAAATTTGGAGTTAAGAAAATCAGATTTAAATAAGGGGTGATGTTGTTTTAAATTTGGATGACAAGCTATATAATATCATTATTGTCCGAGTAAAATCATACAACTATAGCCTATACTCCTTTGCAGGAAAGTGTTTTAGGCAAAAAATACATTGTTTCAAAATCGGGGGGAGTACCCCCTGGCTTTTTAGGGG
>SCQT01000170.1 GCA_004322015.1 Chitinophagaceae bacterium | reverse complement strand
ATTTGGCATAAACATCCATCCCAGGATACTGATCCAGTTCGAGACTTTGTAACATTTCATAAAGATTATCCAACCTTCCTGAAACACTATGATAAGCCAGGTTCGCATTGCATAATCCGCCTTCAGTTGCTATAAATTCGCTGCTCAGATCATATTGGGATTGAAGTTCTTTCAGTCGTTCATCATCATACTGCTCCGGGAAGTACTTAAATTGAAGCAGTTCCTGAATTTTGATTCCTTCTTGATTTTGATTGGCATCCAGCTCTAACAGATCAGAAATCGTTTTTGCAATTCCTTCATCTTTTGGATTTTCCGGATACTTTTCTGACTGGGTAAAGTAAGCATACCAGTCAATTTCTTTCATCCTGGCTTCCAGTTCCCTGGTATCAATCCCGTTAATAATTTGATGCTCTATCTTGACCGGCTTACGATGAGTTGCTTTATATCCCTCCAGCCGGTAAGCGCCAAACTGGTGATCTTTGCGAAATCGCAAGTCATAAAACATCTTTTCATTCCCGTAATCCATTTGGTGCCTTACAGAAAAATAGGGCAGTCCCTGGCTGATATGCTTACGAATTTCCGCCTCAAGTCGTTCACCTTTGAACTCCATACCGGTTAGATATGCGATCAATTCTTCAATTTTTCTTTCTTCCATGATGCTGATTTATTATAGGCTTTCCCCTTTACGATGAGCATTTTTCTGCCTTTCATCCTCTTGTATTCCGGTCTTCGGCGGGATGTATTGGTTTTCAGAAAGCCCTGCATTTTTTAAGATTTTTTCAGGGATATTGGGATTTAGAATTTTTTCATTTTCTTTTAGGAAGGGAATGATTTTTTCTTTCATGATATCAGTCAAAACGGATTCGCCTTGTGGGTGGGTAAGCAATAGGTCAATAGGAAATTTTAACCGAAGAGTACGAAATGACTGATCAGGGATTCCGATAACTATGTGGTTGGTGGTATATTTCTTGAGCTTTTTTCGGAATTGTTGAAGATTTTTTTTCTTCAGGTGATCAGTGAGCAGGTCATCAATATACAGTTCCAGATTCATGTCCAACTGGCGTTCTTCTCCGCCCACAGTGTATTTCTCTGGTGGAAGGCTTTTACAATATGCTTCAACTTCTTTTATCAATTGCCTGCCTTTTTCATTAAATGGTGTGTAATTCGTAGCACCGCCGTGCCCATGATTCGATGCAGTACCGACTTTGTATCCATTGATATAGAGATTGGCTGAAAAAGCGGAGGTTTCTTCGCTTAATTGCGCACTATAATGAATGCCTTTTAGTTCAATTTTCATTGTTTGGTTTTCTTTTCCTGATCAATAAATTGCTGAATAACTCTAAAAATTCTGCATGCTATTTGTGGTACAATAGCATTACCTGCGGCTTTTATGCTTTCTCTCCGCCACTTTGAAAAGGTAATTGTGTCCACGAAGGAGGGAAACCCATCATTTCCAGTACAAATCGGGGATTCAGATGGGAAGTCTTTCCAGGGATTCCTATAATTCCATGAACGGCACCCGCCAGCGTCCCCCGTTGTCTTTTGTGGTCTATACGTGTACAACCCCCTTTTGAATCGCTTATCGCTGTGGGTGTCGGCAAGAGTCCCGATATCGCCAAATCGCTTAGTCTTGCCCAATAACTCTTTCCTGAAGGCCTGGTCTTTGTTCTTGAAGTCACCATTTCGCCTCTTCCCATCCCTTCGGAAGCCAATACGGTGGGCAATAAACCATACCCGGTCCCGCCGGTGGGGCGCACCGACGGCAGCAGCCGGAAGTACATACGATTGAACTTCGTAACCTTCAGCTTCCAGGTCAGTGTGCACTTCCTCGAATACCAGGCTATCATTCCAACTAACAATTCCGAAAACATTTTCGCCCACGACCCAACGTGGTCTGATTTGCTCAACTGCTCTAAGCATTGCGGGCCACAAGTGGCGGGCATCATCTTTTCCCATCCTTTTTCCGGCAACACTGTATGGCTGGCAGGGAAACCCGCCAGTAAGGACGTCGATTTTCCCTCTATATGAACTGAAGTCCGTTTTCCTGATGTCTTCATAGCTTGATGCTTTAGGGAAATAATACTTTAATATTTGTCTGCAAAACGGGTTTATCTCGCAATGGAAGACGTTTATCCACTTACACCATTTTGCTGCCAGATCAAACCCGCCAATGCCCGAAAAAAGGCTGCCATGCTGCACTATATCCTTCTTCATTATCTAATCCTCTCGTTAACCAATAGTCCATTTCACTATACTTTTATTCAGGTACAAATTCCTTATGGGCTGATTGAGAAGTTGATGAAGTTATTACAATAGATTGCCGGCTGGGGCATACTTTGGCAACCTGAAAAGGTGAGTAAGGTGACAATAAACACTATCTTGATCCGTTTCATCGTCTTTTTGTTTTGTTATATGAAAAGCTAACAGTTGGGTATTTCATCCGTGAGGCCACAAAATTGTCAACATCGGAAATATATTTTTGACACCGCCGTGTTAGCTAACAATTTTTGTGAGCTAACAGTATGGTGTAATATTTGAAAATACAGGCTGATTAGCTTTGCTTCAAAAATAGGAGGTTGTATGAAGAAGCAAGCTGTAGTGGCTTATGTTAGATCGGCTAAAGCAGGGGCGGAAATGCTAGAGGAACGGAAGGAGAAAATTGTTCAGTATTGCGATGAGAAAAAGTTTGATCTTGTCAAAATTTTTGAGGATAACGGAGTTATTGGTTCCAATTTTGAAAGAGACGGATGGGCGGCTATGGAAAATTTTCTGATGAATAATCATAAGAAGATTTCCTTTCTGATTGTTTATGATCTTTCCAGAATATCAAGGAATGCCCATCTGGGGTTGTCGAAGATTCAATATTTGAATAACAGATTCGGTATTGATATAAAGGTTGTCAGGGATAATAAAATCAGCATGTTCAAAAGAATTAATTCAAATGGGCCGAAACGAAGGAAGTAATTGAAGATAGGATAGGCTATATCTGATAGGGCAAGTGGTTTGTTTTAGTGCCATCCGGTTTATACTTTCATACGATAGTCCTGTAATAATTCATCAAATGAAAAACCTTCCTTCCGAAGATAAGCGGAGATTTTATTTCTGAGTTTGCGATTATCACCTACTGAATTATTAAATAAAAAGGAGGGTCGTATTTCTATGCATCGTTTGTCTGAATTGTAAATCAAATTTCCCAAACGATACTGCTCATTAAGAAAATCAGATTTAAAACGGGGAATGGAATCTTTAGTTTGCCTTGCCATAGCTTTTTGTACCCGGGGAATTAATTCAGGGTCTTCCCAATAGTCAGGGATTCCTCTTGCATGCCAACTTATAAAATCCTTACAGAAGGAATTGGTATCACAATTTGCAAGTGCTGTAAGCGCATCATATATACCATTTCTAATCAGCGGATTCAGTTCCTTCATTTGGTTATCCGATAAATGCTGTAAGTGAAAATCCTCCATGTTATCCCTGACTACATGAGCAATCAGCTTGGAAATCTCTTTCAATGCCGATTGATTATTCGTTTGAAGGGCTGCTAAAAATAGACGCTTCATTTAGACAAGATTTGAAGGTTTGTTAGAAATTAAAGCACTATTGTTACAAATGTATTGCTTTTTGAATTTTAAAGGTGAGATGTGAGATGGATTATCGTGAAGTAAAGCCAATTACTCCAAAACAGGCTTGGGAAAAATTGAAAAATAAGGGAGTGGATATTTCTTTAGAGGAAACGGAGGAAGTTTTGAAATTTCTTCGTATGTTAGCTCGTATGACCGTCGAGCAACACTTGAGAGGAGCCACAGCAAAGGATTTTGGGGATTCCCATACTGAATCGGTCAATTGAAAATCATAAATGTATCAGTCATGGAAATAGCAGATTTATACATCCGGGTAAGTACCGATGAACAGGCAGACAAAGGTTATTCGCAGAGAAACCAGGAAGAGATGTTACGCAAATATTGTAACCTGCATGCTATTCAGGTCAGAAAAGTCATCTATGAAGATCATTCGGCCAAGACATTCAATCGGCCACAATGGAAAAAATATTTGCACGAGCTGAAAAAACATAAAGGTAAATCCGATCTGATGCTTTTTACGAAATGGGACAGGTTCAGCCGAAATGCAGGAGATGCCTATCAGATGATCAATATTCTCCGGAAATGCGGGGTGGAGCCTCAGGCTATTGAACAGCCGCTGGATCTGAGCATTCCTGAAAACAAGATGATGCTTGCCTTTTATCTGGCGGCTCCGGAAGTAGAGAATGACCGCCGGGCATTGAATGTTTTTTTCGGAATGCGGAGAGCAAGAAAAGAGGGGCGGTATATGGGACTTGCTCCAATCGGTTATGAAAACAAAACTACGGAAGACGGCAGGAAATACATAGCCCCTAAAGAGCCGGAAGTGGGTATCATGCGCTGGGTATTTGAAACGTTGAAGACAGGGCAACATAACACGGATGATGTATGGCGGCAAGCAAGAAAAAAGGGTCTGATATGCAGTAAGTCACGATTCCATACAGCCATTCGAAACGTTGTTTATTGCGGGAAGATTTTCATTCCAAAGTATAAGGATGAGGAAAGCCGTTTTGTGAAAGGCCAGCATGAAGGAATTATTCCGGAACCTCTCTTTTACGATGTCCAGGATATACTTGATGGGCGTGGCAGGCATTACAGGCCAAAATCCATCACACTGCCTGAACTGCCGTTAAGAGGTTTTTTAATTTGCCACGTATGCGGCAAAATACTAACCGGCAGTAAATCTAAAGGACGTAACCAGTACTACGCATATTATCATTGTTTCGGGGGATGTAAGCAAAGGTTTCGGGCTGAAGAGGTCAATAAAGAACTAATTGCCGAACTGGGGAAATACAGCCCGAAAGAGGAAATGTTGGCGTTTTACGAAAACTGCCTTATTACGAGTTACAACAGTATAACTGTTGATAAAAGTGAGACCAGACGCCAAATCATGAAAGAAATCAAAGAACTGGACAACCGGCTTTCTTATGCGCGCGAGTTATTGTCAACAAGAAAAATTGAGGTAGAAGACTTTCGTGCAATGAAGACAGACTATACTGCAAAACTGGAAAAATTGGAAGTCAAATTGTCGGGTAATATGGAAACTAAGGATAGTCTTGAATCTTTATTGAATAAAGGAATTGAATCCTTGCTAAGGCTTGACTGGCGCTACATTGAGGGGGATGTCGAGGAAAAAAGGAAAATTATTGGTTCGATGTACCCTGAAAAACTAAGATTTGACGGAAAGCGACTTCGAACCAACAGAGTAAACGAAATCGCCATGTATATCTATAAGATTAATAAGGAGTTATCGGCTAAAAAAGACCGGACAAATAGAACCCTTTCCAATTTGTCCGGTCGGGTCGGGATGACTGGATTCGAACCAGCGACCCCTTGCACCCCATGCAAGTGCGCTACCGGGCTGCGCCACATCCCGAAAAATTAAAGGTATCCCCGATCTTCCACTTATTACTTATCAGTCAATGAGGATGCAAAAGTAAGCAATTCATAGTTTAAAAAAAATCGGAAACGGTCAATCCTTTCTGCTTTCCCCGTTTTAGGTATCATTTCAACTTTTATATTACTTTTGTCACGTTTTGCCGGTTGGCAGACAATATATAATTACGCCTATAAATTTCGCATCTTTCATGCGCATTTTACTTAAAAAAGTCCGCATTATTGCACCCGGACAGGCTTTAGATGGTCAGGTCAGGGATTTACTGGTTGAAGAGGGTATTATCCGGAAGATCGCAGAGGAAATCAATACGGATGCAGAGCATACTTTCTTCAAAGAAAATATTCATGTTTCCCCAGGCTGGATGGACGTATTCTCTCACTTTTGTGATCCGGGGTCTGAATATAAAGAAGATTTGGAAAGTGGCTCCAAATCTGCCGTCGCCGGAGGCTTTACAGGAATAATGGTCATCCCCAATACGTGTCCGCCGTTGGAATCCAAGGCAGAGATAGAATATGTCATTCGTAAATCCCAGTATCTGCCGGTCAATATTTTTCCAATTGGCGCCGTCAGCAGGGAACTCGGAGGCAAAGCCTTAGCCGAAATGTATGATATGAAACAAAGCGGCGCTATTGCCTTTAGCGATGGGATCCTGCCGTTACAATCTTCGGGACTGCTTTTGAAAGCATTACAATATGTGAAAGCATTTAACGGTATTATCATCCAGATACCGGACGATACCGGTATTTCACATCACGGGTTGATGCATGAAGGGATTTGGTCCACCAGGTTAGGTATGCCCGGAAAGCCTGCTATTGCCGAAGAAATATTGGTGGAACGGGATTTAAAGTTGCTGAAATACACGGAATCCAGGCTGCATTTCACGGGTGTTTCATTAAAAAAATCAGTAGATTTAATTGAAGAGGCGAAATCAGCAGGACTGCACGTCACATGCTCTGTGACCCCTTATCATTTGATGCTGAGCGATGAAAATCTGCAGCAATATGATAGTGTCTATAAAGTGAATCCTCCATTACGGGAAGAAAAAGATATTTTAGCTTTGAGAAAAGCGCTGAAAGAAGGGATTATTGATTGTATTGCCACCCATCATTTTCCGCAGGACAGGGATAGTAAGGAAAAAGAATTCGAATATGCCGGCGAAGGCATGATTGGACTGGAAAGTTGTTTTGGTGTTTTGGGGAATGCGTTGGATGATCTGACTGCCGGTCAAAAGGTGCAGTTGCTGGCGGTGAATCCAAGGAAGATATTCGGTTTACCCATACCGGAAATTAAAGAAGGTGCAGAAGCTGATCTGACTTTGTTCGATCCGGATGAAATCTGGACCTTTGAAAAAAAGGATATCCGTTCCAAATCTGAAAATTCGCCTTTTATAAAAAATAAACTGAGGGGAAAGCCATGGGGTATTGTGAATAAAAAAAGTTTTTATACCGCTCTTTCAATTTAATCCTTTATTTGTTATTAAAATCTACGATTATGGAAAACGAGATTAAAGAACCAAAGACCTATCTGAATTACGGGGTCATTACAGGCCTCATTTTGATTGTCCTTTTTGTGTTGTATTATGTCTTTACTTTATACACAAACAAGGTATTGGGATGGATACCGACTTTAGTATTCCTTGTGCTGATCATTATAGCTCAGGTGAATCATTCAAAGGCGCTCAATGGAAACATAACGTATGGGAACTTATTTGCCGTGGGTTTTAAAACAGCTTGTGCCGCCATCGCGATATATGTAGTATTTCTGATACTTTTTTCTGTTTTTGTACCATCTTACAAGGATCAAATGATGGAAGTTTCCCGTCAGGCGATGGTAAAAAAAGGGTTGAGTAATGATCAGATTAATGCTGGAATGGCTATTGGTAAAAAATTCTTTACAGTCAGTTTGATAGGTGGAACTATTGTTATTGAATTGATTTTCGGCGTCATTGCTTCCCTGATCGGCGCTGCCATTGCCAGGAAAAATCCCCAACCACAAAATTCAATGAGCTAATTTTTCTGCATGGATATTTCAGTTGTTATACCATTATTCAATGAAAGCGAGTCGCTCCCTGAATTGTGTGCCTGGATCATGAAAGTAATGCAGGCAAATCATTTTTCCTATGAAGTGATCTTAGTGGATGACGGCAGTACGGACGGCTCATGGAAATTCATTGAAGAAAAATCTTTGCAGAACAGTTGTTTTAAAGGGATAAGATTTCAGCGTAATTATGGAAAGTCTGCGGCGCTTAACGAAGGATTTAAGATGAGCAGCGGGGACGTTGTAATTACAATGGACGCTGATTTACAGGATAGTCCTGATGAAATACCCGGATTGTATAAAATGATATTGCAGGATGGTTTTGATATGGTGAGCGGATGGAAAAAGAAACGTCATGATCCGATAGGTAAAACCATTCCTTCTAAATTTTTTAACTGGTTCACAAAAAAGGTTACTAAAATTAAACTGCATGATTTTAATTGCGGACTAAAAGCTTATCGTAAGAATGTAGTAAAGTCCATTGAAGTATATGGCGAAATGCACCGGTATATACCGGTTATTGCCAAATGGTCCGGGTTCAGAAAAATAGGAGAAAAGATTGTACAACACTATCCGCGCAAATACGGCACTTCCAAATTCGGTGTGGGCAGACTGCTCACCGGCGGTCTCGACCTTGCCTCTATTATGTTTGTGGGGAAATACAGTAAAAGACCCATGCATTTTTTTGGTACATTAGGCATCATTGTCTTTTTTATCGGATTTTGTATATGGATATATTTGGGCATAGCCAAGTTTTTCTTCCAGGTATATAAAATGACGGATAGGCCCATTTTTTATCTGGGTTTGGTTTCTATTTTTGTAGGAACCCAATTATTTTTGACAGGATTCCTTGCTGAACTTTTAACCCGCAATGCCTCGGAACGTAACCATTACTTAGTAGAAAAAAGATCAGGATTCTGATAGCAGTAAGCAGTAAGCAGTTGGCAGTCTGCAGTCGGCAATGGTGAAACCCCCAAACTCAAAACCCAAAACCTGAAGCCCCAAACCCGAAACAAATAATCATTCATGTCCTTTATCATCATCATCGGCCCGGCACATCCTCTGAGGGGAGGGATCGCAGCCTTTAATGAGCGGCTGGCTGTTGAATTGCAGAAAATGGGGCACCGCGTGATCCTGTATTCCTTTTCCCTACAGTATCCTTCTTTTTTATTCCCGGGTAAGACGCAGTATTCGGATTCCCCCGCTCCTGAAGGATTGGATATTCACATAAAAATAAATGCTGTCAATCCGGTTAATTGGCTAAAAACCGGTAGAGAAATAAAAAAATTAAACCCCGACCTGGTTATCACCCGTTTCTGGATACCCTTTCTGGCCCCTGCACTCGGGAGCATACTCCGGCAAATCAAGAAAAATCATCATTCGCAGATTGTTTGTATTGCAGACAATATCATTCCTCATGAAAAACGTCCGGGAGATAAAGAACTGACTAATTATTTAATAAAATCCTGCGATGCTTTTGTAGTAATGAGTAAAATTGTGTGGGATGATTTACGGAAAATTACACTTAAACCGGTGACTCTGATTCCACATCCTTTATATGACCAGTTTGGAGAGAGGGTGCCAAAGTCTGAATCGAGGGAACATCTGAAACTTCCTGCAAATGATAAGTTATTATTATTCTTCGGCCTGATCCGTAAATATAAAGGATTGGACCTTCTCTTGGAAGCCATGACGGATCCGGATATTCAACGGGAGCGGATCAAATTGGTCATTGCCGGAGAATTTTATGAAAATGAAAATATATATAAAGAGTTGATTGAGAAGAATAAATTGCAGTCATGTATTTTTTTACATACCCTGTATATTCCCGATGAACAGGTAAAATATTATTTCTGTGCTGCGGATGCGGTGGTATTACCTTACCGGGATGCCACACAAAGCGGTATTGCACCCATTGCTTATCATTTTGAACGGCCCATGATCGCAACTAACGTGGGTGGACTTCCGGATACCATAGAAAATGGCAAAACCGGAATCCTTTGCTTATCAGACAAGGTGTCTTTGGCTGGAGCTATCCTGGAGTTTTATCATTTGGGAGAAGACCATTTCGCACCCTATATCAAAGAGGAAAAGAAAAAGTACTCCTGGAAAGTAATGGCCGAAGGCATTCTAAAAGCAGGACTTTTGTCGGGATCATAACTTTAACATAAATATTACAGGCTGAAACAATTTTTTCTGTTATCTTGAGTTGTTATTTTCTGAGAAAATAAAAATGATATTGAAAACCGCCATAATTTTCATTTTATTGCTTTGTGGTTCAGTGTTTGCCTATGGCCAATCTGCTGCCAACCTGGATTTGCTGCAAAAGAGAAGCGATTCCCTGAAAATATTTGCTCATGGAATGGTAAATAATTTCGACGCGAGCGAACGTTACAAGTCCTGCGTGGAGTTTATTCCACATCTTGTGGAAACTTTAAAAGTGCCTTATTCCTTCAATTATCCGTTTGATTCCCTGAAGGAAGTGTCCATTATCTATCCTAAAGACAGCTCTTTCCGGATTTTTACCTGGGCGTTCACACCTAATGATGAGATGTCTTATCGTTTTTACGGAGCGCTTCAAATGAGGACTAAAAACGGTGAATTAAAGTTATTTCCTTTGTTTGACAATTCGGAATACACCCGGGATTTCGATACCATCACCAGCAACAAAGCATGGATAGGGGCCTTGTATTATAATATAGTCACCACCAAAAGCAAAGGGATCACTTATTATACTTTATTCGGGTGGCATGGCTATAATTTTCGCAGTAATGAAAAATTATTGGATGTGCTGACCTTTAAAGATGACGAGCCGGTTTTTGGGGCGCCCGTATTTAATTTTAAAAATACCAATGCTCCGGGCGATATTAAGAACCGGTTTATCCTGATATATAAGCGGAATGGAAACCTGGGACTGAATTATGATCCTGACAAAAACATTATCATCTTTGACCATTTGACTTCCTTAGTAGGCAAACCGGAAGAAAAATATACCCTGGTCCCTGATGGCACTTATGAAGGATTCAGGTGGGAACATGGTTACTGGATGCATATTTCTAAAGTATTTCACAGCACTTCAAAGCGGCCGCCATTTCCCGGTCCCGTTAATTTCCGTAAAAATATTTTAGAGAAGGAGCAAATTAAGCAGGACGAATAAATAAGACAAGAGGGATTAAAATCAGGAATTAATTTTTGTCTGTCACAAACTAAACCCTAAACCCTAAACAATAACTATATCCTTGGTATTTTCTTCAGGAATTTTTCTCGTATCACATCCTGTACCGGCCGTCTGCTGATTTTACTTTCCAGCCAGGAAATAATATCCAGATAAAGAAACGAACGCCGCTCGTAAGGGTTTTTAGCTATTATCTCCAGATGCTCTTTTAAATGAAGGAATGCCGGCCGGATGTCGCGTGCACTCAGATGATTTGAGTTTCTTAGGAATTTCAATATTTCTTCCATCACTAAACTCATATCTCTGTGCTTGGCGATAAAATGATATACTGATTTCAACAGGTATTCTGTCAGTGAATAGTTTTTGAGTTCATAATGTGCTATCAGATGCAAAATGCGCGCGAAACATTGTATGTCAGCCCGTAAATTCCCAACTTTCAGATTGATGATCTTATTCAGATATTCAATCGCTTTCTCATTATCTCCGCTTCCAAAATATAGACAGGCAATTTTATAATAAAATACCAATACTCTGTGTTTATCCAATTGTAACTGATGTATCCTGATCTGATCCATCGCTTCCGGTACAATCTGTAGCCCCTCCGTGAAGGTGCCTTCCAGGAAGTGCTTATTGATTTTAGCGGTATAAGTATGAACGAAAGCAAGTGTTTTTGTATTTTCATTAAAATGGCCTTCATTGGTTTTCCAGAATAATTCTAATTCGCGGAGATCATTACTGAATTTCTCTTCATTCATGTTGAAAAAATGAGCATTCAGTAAATTATTCAAAGCCTTGATATATAAGGCAGGATCGCTCTGCTTTTGCAACGGGTATTCATGAAACAGATCTACCCATTTTTGCGTATAACGATAAAACATCAAAAAATCCTGAAGGATATAGGAATACCATGAATATGCCTGGTACAGATTCACCTTTTCATAAAAAGTCATATTCTTCATATTTGTTTCAGGAAGATTGTTCTCAAAGAAACCTTTCACCATCATCGCTTCTTTCTCATTACGGGCATGCCCTAATTTCAGATACATGCCATAGAGATTCAAAGCAAGATTGGATAATTTACTCAGGTTGCTAAGTTGCTGGATACACAGGCGGGATTCATTGCTCAGTTGTTCGGCACGGTTTTCTATACTCCTTGTAATATGCCTTGCCTCAATCAGCTTTTCGAATTCTAATATTTGCATCTTTAATTCTATTTCCTGATGCTCGGCCGCTTGTAATTTGGCTTTAGCCAACATGCGAAGGCTTTGCTTATATAATCCTTTATTATATAAAACCTGTGCATAATCCACCTGATCTCTTAATACAATGCGAATATCTTTTTGCCGGTCCAGCATTCTCAGAGTGTCCAATAAATGATAATACAAATGAGCCTTCAGGTTCGAAAGCTGTTTTTTCTTTATCCCGGGGATATTTTCCAGAATGTCACTTTCATGATAGCTTTTCGATTTATCCAATATATCAAAAAGTTGAACAAACAAAGTATCGTTTTTTTGTCCGGTCAGGAGCCGGAATTGCCTTTTTTCTGCTTTAGAAAGAGATTTTATCAGGGAAAAAAGGGAGTCATCTGTATGATTGGCCATCGAAGTTATTATTTATTCAAATTATTGATATACACTTATTTATATAAATATGTATTTCTTTGGATATCGTAATAATTGTAAAAATAGGTAAATTTATGCAGTAATATAAAAATACCTTTGAACGGCTGATTTTAGAATGATGATTAACGATTTCAGACTTTAGAAGATAAATTATGGGACAGACACTTATAGATAAGATTTGGGACAGCCATGTGGTGTATTCGAAGCCGGGTTATCCGGATGCGTTTTACATTGATGCTCACTTTATTCATGAAGTGACCAGTCCGCAGGCATTTGATGGTTTACGCAAGAGAAATATCCCGGTATTTAATACTAAGCGGACACACGCTACGGCAGACCATAATATTCCTACCTTAAATCAACATTTACCTATCAAAGAAGAATTAAGCCGCAGACAAGTGGAAATGTTGACAAAAAACTGTAAGGAATACGGGATAGAACTGTATGGAATGGGGCATCCTTTTAATGGCATTGTGCATATAATAGGGCCCGAATTGGGGATTACTTTACCGGGTATGACGATTGTATGTGGTGACAGTCATACTTCCACGCATGGTGCTTTTGGAACCATCGGTTTCGGCATAGGAACTTCACAGGTAGAGCAGGTGCTGGCTACCCAGTGCATCCTGCAGTACAAGCCGAAGAAAATGAAAATTGAAATTAACGGGAAATTGAAAAAGGGAGTTGTTTCCAAAGATATTATTTTATATATCATTTCTAAAATCACTGCATCAGGAGGTACCGGTTATTTTGTGGAATATGCCGGTGAAACCATTCGCAATCTGAGCATGGAAGCCAGGATGACCATTTGTAACATGAGCATAGAAATGGGCGCAAGAGGCGGGCTTATTGCTCCGGATGAAATAACCTTTGATTATATCAAGGGGAGAAAGTTCGCACCGCAGGGAGATGATTGGGATAAGGCTTTGGCTTATTGGAAAACGCTCCATTCGGATCCGGATGCAGTATTTGATAAGGTATTACAATTTGATGCGGCCGATATTGAGCCGATGATAACCTATGGCACTAACCCAGGAATGGGGATGGGTATAACCAAACGAATTCCTTCGTTGGGAGACATTGACGAACATGACAGGAAATCTTTCAAAAAAGCGTTGGATTATATGGCATTGGAAGACGGCATTCCTTTGTTGGGTAAGCCGGTGGACTATGTGTTTTTCGGTAGCTGTACCAATGCCCGCATAGAAGATTTGCGCATGGTGGCTTCGTTTGTAAAAGGAAGAAAAAAGGCGGATAATGTCCAGGTTTGGGTGATTCCCGGATCAAAACAGGTGGAAAAACAAGCCCGGGAAGAAGGTATTGATACTATTTTTGAAGCGGCGGGATTTCAGTTGAGGGGCCCGGGTTGCTCTGCCTGCCTGGGGATGAATGAAGATAAAATCCCTGCGGGTAAATATTGTATCTCCACATCCAACCGGAATTTTGAAGGAAGGCAGGGACCAGGCGCCAGGACATTTTTGGCAAGCCCTTTAACGGCGGCGGCTGCCGCCATTACGGGAAAAATAACCGACGTACGCGAATACCTGTAGAGACGCACGGCCGTGCGTCTCTACGGATAGAATGAATTAAAACATTATAAATTAAAACATAATGCAAACATTTCAAAAAATAATATCTACGGTTGTTCCATTGTCTATTGAAAATATAGATACGGATCAAATTATTCCTGCGCGTTTTCTGAAAGCTACCACAAGGGAGGGATTTGGTAAAAATCTTTTCCGTGATTGGCGTTATGAAAATAATGATGAAAATAAGCCAAGGAAGGATTTCGTTTTAAATAATCCCTTGTACAAGGGCGAAATATTGGTGGCAGAAAAGAATTTCGGTTGTGGGTCTTCCCGGGAGCATGCGGCGTGGGCTTTAGCGGATTACGGATTTCGCGTGGTGGTCAGCAGTTTTTTCGCCGATATATTTAAAAATAATGCCCTGAATAATTTTATTCTGCCGGTAACAGTAAGTGATAAGTTTTTAGAACAGATTTTTGATGAAGTGCAAAAAAATCCAAAGATAGAAGTGGAAGTGGATCTGCTTGAACAGACAATTAAAATTTTATCAAGCGGACAATCAGAGCAGTTTGAGATCAATCCTTATAAAAAGGAATGTCTGATAAATGGGTATGATGATATAGATTATCTGTTGAGCCTGAAAAATAAGATTGAAGAATATGAAACCATAAACCATTAATGACCATTACCAACGAAGAAACGCATGGCTATGCGTTTCAAAAAATTGAGCCAAATGAACAAAAAGATTCTAGTTATTCCGGGTGATGGTATAGGTTCGGAGGTGACAAAGTGGGGAAAAAGAGTTTTAGAAGTGATCGCTGAGAATAGCGGGCATCATTTTCAGTTTGAAGAAGCATTAATGGGGCATGCAGCCATAGAAGCAACGGGGAGCCCCTTGCCGGATGAGACGTTAGCAAAAGCAAAAAATAGTGATGCAATATTATTCGGAGCTATTGGACATGCAAAGTACGATAATGATCCTACACTGAAAGTGAGGCCGGAACAGGGTTTATTAAAAATAAGGAAAGAACTGGGCTTGTATGCTAATCTCCGCCCTGTCAAAGTATTTGATGAATTATTGAGCGCATCGAGCATCAAGCCTGAAATATTAAGTGGTGCGGACATTTTATTTTTCAGAGAGTTAACCGGTGATGTATATTTCGGGGAAAAGAAGAGGGGAGATGACGGAAGCTGGGCGTCTGATTTAATGATCTATCATCAGTATGAAGTGGAAAGAATTGCACGTAAAGCTTTCCAGGCAGCCATGACCAGAAGAAAAAAATTATGTTCGGTGGATAAAGCGAATGTGCTGGAGGCATCAAGACTATGGAGAAAAACAGTGCAGGAAGTGGCAAAAGATTTTCCGGAAGTGGAAACGGAATATATGTTCATTGATAATGCAGCCATGCAACTGATCAAGGACCCCAGGCGATTTGATGTGGTATTGACGGGAAATTTATTCGGAGATATTCTGACCGACGAGGCGTCACAAATCTCAGGGTCTATGGGTATGCTCGCATCTGCATCCGTGGGGGATCATATTGGCTTCTACGAACCGATCCATGGCGCCGCACATGATATAGCAGGGAAGGGAATTGCGAATCCGTTGGCGAGTATTTTATCTGCAGCTTTATTAGTGGATATTACTTTTGGTTTCAAAGAAATATCGGAAAGGATCATAAAGTCAGTGGAAAAAGTATTGAAACAAGGATATCGTACAATGGATATCGCAGATAAGCATATTGAAAACAGATTTGTGCTGGGTACGGATGGGATGGGAGAGAAGGTGATTGAATGTTTGAATGTTTGAATGTTTAATTGTTTCACTGTTTGATTATTTCATGGCTTAATTGTTTGCGATTTAATTTTAATTTTCAACAGTTTGTAAAAAATGGAATGGAATGCTACCTTATATGATCATGAACATGAATTTGTTTCGAGGTATGGAAGAGGATTGATTGAAATTTTGAATCCGAAAGCAGGAGAAAAAATCCTAGATATGGGTTGCGGAACAGGAGATTTGACGCATCAGCTATTTTTGATGGGTTGTGAGGTGACGGGAATTGATGCTTCGGAAAGCATGATAGGGAAAGCGAAGGAGAAATTTTCCGATATAAGGTTTATTTGTGCGGATGCTTGCCGTTTTGAGTTGAATGAAAAATTTGATGCTGTTTTTTCTAATGCGGTATTGCATTGGATAAAAGACCAGGATGCTGTGTTGCAAAATGTTTATACTCATTTAAAACAAGGGGGAAGATTCGTGGCGGAATTGGGCGCCAGAGGAAATGTAGAAAAGATAAGAACGACGTTAAAAAACACGTTAAGAGAACATGGCTTTACAAATCAGGCGGATATATCAAACTGGTATTTTCCATCGGTGGCAGAATATGCGGATAAGTTAGAACAACATGGATTTGAAATACGATTGATGGAAGGTTATGACCGGCCTACCATTTTACAAAGTTTGGAAAAAGGGATTGTGGACTGGCTGGAAATGTTTGGCAGTGCTTTTTTTAGAGGAATTCAAGATACTGAAAAAGTAAAGATTCTGAATGAGGTTCAGGATAAATTAAAAAAGGATTTGTATCAAGAGGATTTTTGGATAGCAGATTATAAGCGATTGAGGTTTTGGGCCACAAAAGAACGAAGATAAAATTATGGATGAAGAATGAAGAATAATGAATATTCAACATCCAATTTTCAATTTAAAAGGAGTTATTATGGATAAGAACCGAGTCTATGTTTTTGACACTACGCTTCGTGATGGCGAACAAGTACCCGGTTGCCAGCTCACGACCGTGGAAAAGATCGAGATAGCTAAAGAGCTTGAAGCGTTAAGGGTGGATATTATCGAGGCGGGATTCCCCATTTCCAGTCCGGGTGATTTTAAAAGTGTCGTGGAAATATCCAAAGCAGTCAGCGAGCCGGTGATTTGTGCGCTTACCCGTGCAAATCACAAAGATATTGATGCTGCCGCCGAGGCATTGCAATATGCGAAACGTAAACGTATCCATACCGGCATTGGTTCTTCAGACATTCATATCCGACATAAATTCAACAGTACAAGGGAAGATGTATTGGCAAGGGCGGTGGATGCGGTAAAATATGCAAAGAAATTTGTGGAGGATATTGAATTTTATGCAGAAGATGCGGGAAGGGCGGATAATGAATACCTGTCAAAAATGATTGAAGCCGTGATCGCTGCCGGAGCAACGGTGGTCAATATACCGGATACAAACGGTTACTGCCTGCCTGAGCAGTATGCCGAAAAGATCAGTTATCTGGTAAATCATGTATCCAATATTGATAAAGCCATTATCTCCGTGCATTGTCATAATGATCTGGGACTTGCCACAGCTAATTCCATAGCAGGATTGCGTGCGGGAGCAAGACAGATAGAAGGAACCATCAATGGCATTGGAGAACGGGCAGGAAATACTTCTATTGAAGAGGTAGTAATGACTATGAAAGTACATGCTCAGACTATCGGGTTGAATACGAATATTGATGCTAAAAGATTTTATAATTTAAGCAAGCTTGTGGCTCAACGCATGCGTATGCCCGTGCAGGCGAACAAAGCAATCGTGGGAAGGAATGCCTTTGCCCATAGTTCGGGGATTCATCAGGATGGGGTGCTTAAAAATAGAGAGAATTATCAAATCATGAATCCGGAAGACATAGGGATTCCGTCTCACTCCATTATTCTGACAGCGCGTAGCGGACGCCATGCGCTAAGGCACCGGCTTGAGAGATTGGGCTATCAGGCAGATAAATTAAATTTGGATCAGGTTTATACTAAGTTTCTGGAGATGGCGGACCGGATTAAAGAAGTGAATGATCACGATTTGGAAATATTAATGGGAGATGATAAAAGCAGCGGACATGTAAACGATAAAGGCATCAAAATAGAGTTACTTCAGGTAGTTTGCGGGGATCCTTTACGCCCAATGGCTACGGTGAGGTTAAAAATTAATGGTGAAGAAAAAGAAGCCAGCGCATCGGGGAACGGTCCTGTAAATGCGGCAATAGAAGCTATTCATAAAATTATAGGGAACTCCATTAAGTTAGAAGAATTTAATATCCAGGCCATGCATGGGGGAAGCGATGATGTAAGTAAAGTGAATATGCGTGTCGTACATGAAGGTAAATCCTGTTACGGTTTTGGTTACAGTACGGATATTGTGAATGCATCCATTCATGCTTATATAGATGCATTAAATAAGATACTTTGAATCTTGAGGCGATTCATTAGTTGTACCCGCGGTTCGGAAGGACTGCGGGTTTTTTTTGTTATTACACGATGGTTTATTGCATAATTTGGGTAAGTTAAATATGATAGTTTCATTGAAACCACAATTTTGATTAATTTGAACTATCAATTCGTTGATATATGAGTATCTTCTTTCTTATCCTGGGCGTTTTAGCAATGCTCGCCGGCATTGCCGGGTGCATTTTGCCGTTATTACCCGGGCCGCCCGTTGCCTGGTTGGGATTGTTACTATTGCATTTTTCAAAATATGCGCATGTCAGCGGCAGGTTGCTGACCATGACGGCCGCCATAACTATCCTTATTATGCTGCTGGATTATTTTATGCCGGTTTGGGCGACTAAGAGATTCGGCGGGACCAAAGCCGGTCAGCGGGGTGCAGCCATAGGTATTATTGCCGGATTTTTTATCGGACCCTGGGGAATTATTATTGGCCCGTTGGCAGGCGCTTTTATCGGGGAAATGTTGGCTGCCCCGAAAGAAAGTGATCGGGCTCTGAAAGCAGCCGTCGGTTCATTCATCGGTTTCCTGATGAGCATCGGCATCAGATTGATCTGGTGCGTATTGCTGGCCTGGTGGTTTGTCAGGGCATTGATGTAGAGAATAGAAAAGTGACCTCTAATACGTCACCCTAACTCCCACTCCCCAGCCCATATCACTGTCGTAATGCCCTGATAAAGCTAAGTTCTTCGTTAGAATATAACGAGCGCCGTACATATACTCCCTGTCCGTATTCACCATAAACGAAGCTCTTAGCCTCGGAGTTAAGGGAATATCATCCCGGCTTAGTTGTATTCTGAACTTTCCCGTATTATCCACGCTGGCGTCAGCAATGATCAGCCAGGGAAGGGTATATTCAACCCCAACATGCAAAACCTTCCGGTCATCTTTAGTATCAGTTTGCCCAAAAAGAGTTTTTTCAAAAGTGTGGTGTTTTCTATAGCGCCAGTCAAAACCAATATAGGGAAACAGCCACTGCATTTTCCCTAAGTACCTGCCAAAATGGGTTTCCACTTCATAGCCGGAAGTGGCATTATATCCCAATCGCCATTCACCCTGGAATGCCCAGCGTGTATTGCCATATAATAACGAACCGTCGTTTCCATTTGTGGCAAAATCATTTTCGGCAGTCAGAAAAAACATACGGTCATCCATTTTCAGCATGTGATAAGCCATTCTGGGATTCGGTATTTCAGGATTCGGTGGACTATCCTCGTAACTGAATATACGGCCCATACCGCTCATCATGTGATACAAAATGTGACAATGAAAAAACCAATCTCCGCTTTCCGAAGCGTGGAATTCCAGCGTATCTGTTTCCATAGGTAAAATGTCCACTACATTCTTCATGGGAGAATATTCTCCGTAATGATTAAGCAGGCGGAAATCATGCCCATGCAAATGCATCGGATGGCGCATCATGGAGTTGTTATGTAAAATAATACGCAGGTTTTCTCCGCGCTTAATTAAGATTTTATCACTTTCTGAAACAGTTTTGTTGTTGATAGTCCACACATAACGGTTCATATTCCCTTCCAATGTAAAATGCAGGGTTTTCCATGGACCTGCCGGAAGTGTGGTCTTCTCCAGAGATTCCAACATTCCATAATTTAATGTGGTAATAGCATTGTTTCCCGAAGAAGTCATTTGCATATTGTCCATTTCCTCTTTGTTTACTAAAGTCATTCCGCATTTCGGGCACTTTCCCGGTTTATCGAAAATAACCTCGGGATGCATGGGACAGGAATAAATAGATGAATGGTTATGATGATTGGATTGTTCAGAATGGTTGGATCGTTTGGTGCTGTCTTCCATCGGCATGGGCATGTTGTCCATATCATTCATATTCATTTGTCCATGATGATGTTCATGGGTTTCAAAAGGGAGATTCAGTTCCGGATACATCACTTCATTCATATCCATTTCCTGCAAAGTCATATCCATTCCCATCGGTTTCATATCGCCGTTCATTTTCATCATTTCATTCATCATTTTCATCCCGGAGAAATAATTTAGTTTGGGTAATTTGGGTGCAGGCATTTTCATACCGTTGCCAAGCCATAAGGATGCATAACCGCTTCTATCCTCGGAAGTAGCCAGTAACTCATATTGCATGTTTTCCGGTATAGTTACAATAACGTCATACGTCTCTGATGGTGCTATAATAAAACGGCTTACCTGTACAGGCCTTACATCGTTTCCATCATTTGCTATCACCGTCATTTTGCCGATGCTGTAGGTAATCCAGAAATAAGTGGAGGATTCGCCATTGACAATGCGTAATCTGACACTATCCCCCGCTTTGAATCGTTTAAACTGTTCGGATGTTTTTCCATTCAGTAAGAATTTTTGATAATATACATCACTTACATCCATTGCCTTCATTCGTTTCCATTCATTGACAAATTTTACTCCTAATTTCCCTGCTTTCAATGCCTCCCAATAACTTTGTGTGGAATGTTTTTTAATGGCAAACCAATCACTTTCCGTATGCAGCATGCGGTTAATCTCTTTAGGCTTCGTATTGCTCCAATCACTTAATACTATAGGTATTGTCGGAATATCCGGTTCAGTTCTTTTATTAAAAATCAAAGCGCCATAAAGACCTACCTGTTCCTGCAGGTCATAATGACTATGGTACCAATAAGTACCGGATTGTGATACAGGAAATTTGTAAATATAAGTAGTGTGTGGCGGAACGGGCAATTGCGTAAGCCAGGCAACTCCATCCATCCTGTTGGGAAGAAATACACCATGCCAGTGAATGGCAGTTGGTTCTTCAGCCTCGTTATGGACATATATCAATGCAGTGTCTCCCACTGTAAAAACTAAAGTGGGCGCGGGGATACTTCCATTTACAGCGATGGCTTGCCGTTTTTTCCCGGTATAGTCCACGATAGTATCCGTAATAGACAGATCATAGCGTACTGTTTTAATAGCGGGTGTTCCCACAGGAAAGTGGATCCCCTCATTGGCGCCTTTGATGGATTTTGTAATTATATCCTTCTCCAAATTAGAAATCGGTCCTCCCGCAGGAGCGTGTAATGGCGTGGTATCTGCGACCGGTGCTGCGAAAGCAGTGAATGGAGTGTAGGTTTTATTATTCCCAGGATTGAAGGATTGACCAAAAGATGATTGTACTGAGAAGGAAATAATAGCCGATACAATGATATATTTGATATGCTTATTATGCATGGATTACCTGACTTTTTGACTATGATAATGAAACGGTTTGCGGCCTGTTTTTGTATAAATAAACAGGAAAACTTAATGAACTTATCATCCATATCTTAATGATGGATACACTGATAGCTCAGCAGGGAATTGATCAGGCTATCTTGGGGGGACGCCATAAAGAAAAATATCCTGAAGAAAGAGATGAAATGATACAAGGAGACAGGGATACTTCTTTTAATCCGGCAAATGGAAGATGATGGCTGATTTTCGTCACGTTTCCGTTCACATTACTGGAAGAACAATTGCATGCCCCTTGTCCGCCATGGGGATGATGTTGTGGATACTGAGCCGTAGCAGTATCATGAATATTACAACAAGAGTTGTTTGTACTTCGGCAGATAACAGTCTGCTTTTTGCATCCCATTTCCTTCATGGCATGATGCCCGCAACAACAGGCTCTGGCTGCTTTCGGCGCGAAGAGGATGCCTGCCAAAGAAAAAAACAATATGATAACCGTGTTCTTCAATATGGCAAAGATATTCTTTTGGATCAAATACGCGCATTCCTTAATCTTAAAGAATTGCTAATAACCGATACAGAGCTGAAACTCATGGCTAAGGCGGCGATCATAGGTGAAAGCAACAGTCCTGACAACGGATATAAAACGCCTGCTGCAATGGGTATTCCCAGGATGTTATATCCTAAAGCGAACCAGAGATTCTGCCGGATGTTTTTCATTGTTTTTTTGCTTAACAACCTGGCTTTGACAATGCCTTTCAAATCTCCGTTTATCAAGGTGATGCTTGCGCTCTCAATGGCTACATCAGTTCCCGTTCCCATCGCAATGCCGGTATCTGCCTGAGAAAGAGCCGGTGCATCATTGATGCCGTCACCTGCCATCGCTACCTTTTTACCGGCTGCCTGAAATTTTTTTATTTCAATTAACTTATCTTCCGGCAGCATACCGGCTTTATAGCCATTTAACCCAAGTTGCTCACTGACTGCTTTCGCTGTATGCTGATGATCACCTGTAAACATCCAAACCTCTAATCCTTCCTGTTGTAGTTGATGAATAGCCTCTTCGGCTCCTTCTTTTATTTTATCGGAAATGACCAGAAATCCTAAAATATTAGTCCCTTCAGCGAGATAGGAAATTGTTTTGCCTTGTTGTTGTTCCTGACTTACCTGTTTCTCCATATCATCGGGTATATGAACTTTTTCCTGCTCCATGAGTTTGCCGTTACCTAACGCCAGCTTTTTATTATCTAAAATGCCGGTAACTCCTTTTCCACTGATTGCTTCAAAATGAGTAACGGATAGGGATTGTATATCTTTCTTTTTACCATATTCCAGAGTGGCCAGGGCTAAAGGATGTTCACTGCTGCTGTTGAGAGAAACGATTCTTTGTAAAATATCCTTTTCTGAATAAGCAGGCTGCAATGGTATTATTTTTTCCACCGATGGCTTTCCTTCTGTAGCCGTACCGGTTTTATCTATAACCACCACATTTACCTCATTCATCTTTTCCAATGCTTCCGCATTTTTAATTAACACGCCCGACCTGGCTCCTTTACCTACACCTACCATGACCGCCATAGGAGTTGCCAGTCCTAATGCGCAGGGGCAGGCGATGATTAATACGGCAATAGCATTTACCAGGGCGTACACCTGTGAAGGAGCCGGGCCGAAAGCGGACCAAACAATGAATGTGATGGCGGCAATCAATACGACAATCGGTACAAAATACCCTGAGATCTTATCTGCTAATTTTTGTACAGGTGCTTTGGAGCGGCTGGCAGCATTCACCATTTCAATGATTTGAGAAAGTAAAGTCTCTGCTCCCACCTTTTCTGCTTTCATCACAAAAGTTTTATTTCCGTTGATGGTGCCTGCTTTTACCGGATCGCCTGCCTTTTTAGTGACCGGTGAAGGTTCACCCGTTATCATAGATTCGTCAATATAAGATTCGCCTTCTTTAATACTGCCATCCACGGGTATTTTCTCACCCGGCTTTACCCGCAGCAAATTTCCCGGATGAATTTCATTTATTGACACCAGTTGTTCTTTATCATCTAAAACCTTAGTGGCCGTATTCGGGGCTAATTTTAATAAGGCCTTGATGGCCGAATTGGTTTTTCCATGGGCACGGGCTTCCATAAGCTGTCCTAATAAAACCAAGGTGAGAATAACTGTGGCTGCCTCAAAATAAACATAAACCGTCCCATGATGCGTTTTGAATGTATCCGGAAATATATCGGGGAAAAAAACTGCGGCTACGCTGAAAAACCATGCCACACCGGAACCTATACCAATAAGGGTAAACATATTCAGGTGCCAGGTAATGACTGACTTCCAGGCTCTTTCAAAAAACATCCGGGTTGCATAAAAAACCACCGGAACAGATAAAATTAATTCTACCCAGTTCCAGTATTTTAAACCCATTATCGTATATAAAGGATTGTTTGGGATCATCTCAGACATGCCTATGATAAAGATGGGAAGAGTAAAGGCCACCGCGATTTTAAATTTTTTCAATAGTGTTTTATATGTTGAATCTTCTTCTGCTGTATTCGTAGCCATTGGGACCAGGTCCATTCCGCATATAGGACAGCTACCCGGTTCATTGCGGATAATTTCCGGATGCATGGGACAGGTATATTGAATTATTTTTTTGACGGAGGGTTGTTCAATCAGATCCATTCCGCATATCGGGCAGCTTCCTGGTTTATCGTATGTCTTATCACCTTCACAATGCATAGGACAATAGAATATTCCATTACCTTCTTCCACTTGTTTGTGTTGATGTGTATGATGGTGTGAAGCTTTTCCCGGGGGTAAAATAGTATAATGTGAGCCTTTTAAGGCAACTTCTAAATTTTCGAAGGGAATTTTTCTGTCTGATTCTATGACTACTTCTGCCTTTGACAGATTAACGGATGCTTTTCCCACACTGTTTACTTCACTAAGCGCTTTTTCTACTAATGTCTTGCAGCCTTTGCAGCTCATGCCTTCAATAGGATAGATCTCTTTCATTGAATATAATTTGAATGCAAAATTAAGATGAAGCAATAGCCTGAATGTTACAGAATTATGGGAAAGATTTATAAGATTATGACAATCTGCTGTTGTGCAGGAAAGCAGGAGATAGCATACCGGTTTTTCAGGTTATGATGATACTGCCTGATTATTCATAAAAAAAATTTGTTTGTTTCAAAGACCGGTATATCTTTGCATACCAAACGGTCGGTTTTATGGCAACAGACAGCAGAGAATATATCTTAGAAACAGCCTTTGTCTTGTTTATGCAAAGGAGTTTCAAGGCAGTGACCATGAATGATATTGTGAAGAGTTCAGGCATGTCAAAAGGAGCCTTCTATCACTATTTTAAAAGTAAGGAAGAAGTATTCCAGGAAGTGGTCAATACTTATTTTATGAAGTTGACAGATATTGATTATGCAAAATGTTCACATGAATCCCTGAAGTCATTTTATTCTGACCTGGTAAGTAACCTGCAGAATCAGACAGGCTTTCTTCAGCAATTAAGGAAGGCTAAGGAATCGGGAGAAGCATTCAATTATTTTCAGCTTCTCTTTGATGCTATGTACCTGTCGCCTGTGTTGAAGACCAGGATTTTAGAAATGCAGACCAAAGAAATGAAGGCGTGGACGGAAATAATCGGGATAGCTAAAAAGAAAGGCGAGATAAAAACAGACCTTGCCGATAAAGACATAGCCAAATTATTTATCTATGTCAATGACGGTGCCGGAATGAATAATATACTCAGAAACAGGGTGGGAGGTGCTATCAGGGATATGATGGCTTTATATGGCAGCTTATATGAATTATTGAAAGTTTAATTTTTTTGTAACTGAAGATACCAAACGGTTGGTTTATATACGACTGATTTGAACGAAAAAGAAGCTAAGAAAAGATTAGTATAAATACCGAATGGTCGGTTTTAAAGTAATAAACTTTGTAAAACTAATTACCCATGGAAAACAAAACATCAAAAGGAAATCGAAAAGCCCTGTTTGTGGTTGTAATCATCCTGATGGCTTCGGCAGGAGCCGGAGTATTTTATTGGATCCGTAATGCCGCTTATGAGACGACAGATGATGCGCAGATAAAAGGAAATATATATTCTGTAAGAGGGGGCGTAACTGCTTATTTAAATAAGATCTGTTTCCGCGATAATCAGCGTGTAGAGAAAGGAGATACTCTCTTTGTTTTTGATACCGCTTCTCTCGTTGCCCGCGTCATGCAGGCCAGGGCGGCCCTTCAAAATGCCAGAGCGGGATTAAGCATATCGGACATTCAATCCCTGTCAAATCTGCAACACGCTGATGCCTCTTTACAAACGGCCCTATCAGGAAAGGATGCAATAGCCTCAGCAAATGCGCAGTTGACAAAAGCACAAAATGATTTTAGTCGTGATGAGGAATTATTGAAAATAAATGCCATCACACAAGTGCAATATGATGGGGACAAAGCAACCTTAGAACAGGCCCGTGCCTCGTACAGCCAATCCGTTCATCAGCAACGGGCTGCTTCGCTGACTTCAACCGGATTAAAATCACAAGCGGAAGCAGCTCATCATCAGATAACCGCCGCTATGGCATTGGTAGAGGAAAGGGAGGCGGCTTTGCAGTTAGCGGAAGAAGAATTGAGTCATGCTTTTGTTTTAGCGCCTTGTACCGGCATTGTAACCAAACGGTCTGTTGACGAAAGCCAATACGTGCTGGCAGGTCAATCATTATGTACGGTGGTTGACGAACAACATCTTTGGATAACTGCTAATTTTAAAGAGACACAGTTGCGTAAAATAAAACCCGGGCAATCTGTAAACATCCGTGTAGATGCTTACCCCGGATTAGAATTAAAAGGTAAGGTACAATCCCTCGGAGGTGCTACAGGAGATGCATTTTCTCTCATCCCACCCGATAATGCTACGGGCAATTTCATTAAAGTGACGCAACGGTTTCCTGCGCGGATACAGATTACATCTTTTTCTGAGGTAAAAAACAAACCAGACGGACGGATTGATTTCACATTATTTCCGGGGCTCAGCGCTTTTGTAAAAGTAAAAACTAATGGAAGCGGTAATTAAGACATCGCCTTCTTCGGAAGGGGCCGAAAGGTGGATACTGATCATAACGGCTATCAGTTGCGCGTTGATAGAGATGATAGATGCTACCATTGTCAATGTGGCATTGCCGGAAATCAGCGGTAGCGTAGGGGCTACCCGCACAGAAATAGCCTGGGTAACTACAGCTTATAGTATTGCTAATGTTATTATTATTCCTTTATCTGGTATGCTCTCTAACCTGTTTGGCCGTAAAGCCTATTTTACAGGTTCGGTAATTTTATTTACGTCTTGTTCTTTAATGTGTGGTATGTCCACCTCGCTTGGGGAAATTGTGCTATGGAGATTTCTGCAGGGAGCAGGCGGGGGAGGTTTGTTATCAACGGCGCAAAGCATAGTGATAGATGC
Source organism: Chitinophagaceae bacterium (assembly GCA_004322015.1). Lineage (GTDB taxonomy): Bacteria > Bacteroidota > Bacteroidia > Chitinophagales > Chitinophagaceae > FW021-bin31. The sequence continues at coordinate 40,615 of SCQT01000170.1, read as the reverse complement.
GTATCCTCCTGAAAAAATCAATACAGCCAACGCTATTTTTGGAATAGGCGTCATCGTGGGTCCGGTGATAGGCCCTGTGTTAGGCGGATTAATTGTGGAAAAGCTTTCCTGGCATTGGATATTTTTTGTGAATCTTCCCGTGGGAACAGTAGCGGCATTTCTCTCTCTTCTTTATGTATCCGATTTAGAAGGAAGTATAAAACCTGCACGTATTGATTGGTGGGGAATTATTTTTCTGTCAGTTGCCGTTGGTTCCCTGCAATATGTGCTGGAAGAAGGCGGCATACAGGACTGGTTCAGCAGCACTACTATTCTCGTCTTATCCGTTATTGCCATACTTGGAACAATTGCATTCGTCTTTAGAGAATTAAGCATTGATTATGCGGCAGTCAACATCAGGTTATTGAATAATTTCAATTTATCTCTCGGTAATTTTTTGATGTTTGTCAGTGGAGGAGTAATGGCCGGGGCCATGTTTATATTTCCCTTGTTTGTGAGGGTTTCTTTAGGATGGACTCCGCTGCAAACAGGATTGTTCCTGATGTATTTTGCTGCCTCTGCCACCATCGGAATTGTACTTTCACGAAAAATACTCGAATCGGGGATCAATCCGAAAGTGGTTATGATAACAGGATTACTGTTGATGTCAGCGTATTTGTTTATACTTTCATTCTCAACTCCTGATACCCCCGCCAACTCTTATATCTTACCCCTGATTTTGGGTGGAAGTGGCGCCACAGCTTTTATGCTGCCGGTGATGTCGCTTTCTGTCGGCGGATTACGCGGAGCTGATCTGGCGCAGGGAACCGGGTTGTCGAATATGCTTAAACGATTAGGTACCGCTATTGGAATTGCCGCATTGAATATTTTTTTGGATCATCAGAATGCACATGCCGCTGTGGCTATGTCAGCGTATATCACCGAATACAATCCCATAAGCATGGAAAGATTACAGGCGTTACGGCAATTTTTTATTTCTGCAGGATATGCAACAGATGATGCATTGAAAGCAGCGTACGAAATGTTGGAAAACATGCTCCGTCAACAACAGGTATTAGTGAGCTATGATCATGGCTATCTTCTGATGAGTATAGCTATTTTAATTTGTATTCCATTGATTTTATTGACAAGAGATCAACGTGAAAAATCAGTGGAAAAAAAGAGTACCTAAAAATGCAAGAGATGTGGACAATAATAAAAATGGTCATTACCGGCATGGGTTTAGTGCTGGCTGGACTGATTATCCTCGTCTTTATCCCATTTTATCCGTTGAATAGGATTTTTTGGAATGATTCCGATGAATCATAAAAAGAATATTATGAAAAAGATTATTTTACTACTGACAGTCGGGCTTCCTGTCTTAACCTGCGCACAAACCAATCAGGCCTTCACGCTTAGCCTGAAACAGGCTATGGAGCTTGGTTTGAAAAACCGTTTTGACAGGAAAGTATTTCAGTATAATATTCCGATAGCTGAAAACGACCTTTCAAAAAGCAAAAAAGGATGGATACCTGAAGTGCAGGCAGCAGGTGATATTCAATATACCACGCAAATACAGCCGACATATATTCCTAAAGGTTTCGTTGGATTTGGCGAACCGGGTTTATTGACTTTAGGCGCTAAAAATATGACCGTCTTCGGATTATCCTTAGTCCAGCCCCTTTTTAAACCCGGGATCAATACTAATGTGAAAATTGCAGTAACAAATCTGGCTTTGCAAAAAGAGAAAATCCGCGGTGATGAGATGGATATAAAAAATAAGATTTCCCTTGCATATTTAGACGTGCTGCTCAAGAGATTGCAATTTCGAATTGCTGAGAACGAGGAAGCGCGTTTTAAAGAATATGAAGAACTGGCCGCAGGTAAATATAGGATGGGTACTTTAATAGAGAACGATTATCTCCGTGCCAAACTGGATTATAAAAATGCCAAAGTGAAGACTGCCATGATGTCCCAAAATGATAGCTTAGCTATGGATTATTTGAAATATCAGATCAATATTCCTGAAGAAGACATCTTAACTTTATCAGATAGCATAGAGACTATCAGGTTTGACTCAGAGGCATTACAGCCGGAAAGTGTATTCCAAAACAGAACAGAGATCAAACAACTTGAGTTGCAACGGCAGGAGAATAAATTGCAATTGAAAAAGGTGCGTCAGAATGCCCTCCCATCCGTTTCCTTTACAGGTTATTATGCCGGTATCTATCAAAATCAGGATTTTCATTACAATGAGTCCAAATGGTGGGCACCTCACAGCTACCTTGGATTACAATTCAGCATTCCCATTACGTCCAATTTTATCAATAAGAATGAGATGACAGAATATGAATTAAGACAAGATCAACTGGAACTTGAATTACAACAGGAAAAATCTGCCATTCAGTTTCAAATTCGAAAAGCAAGTGATGACTTACAGAATGCAAAGGAGAATATGCAGAATGCAAAAGAAAATTATTCCCTTTCACAGACCATTTATAAAAATCAACGGCAGCAATTTACAATCGGCGTATTCCGGTACAGCGATTTGCTGGAAACAGAAAAGTCATTAGATAAAGCGGAGCAGATCTATATTGAAGCGGTCTATGAATATTTGATTGCTCAGGTTGCTTATGAAAAAGCAACAGGATCACTATAATTCAGTTTAATTCATCACCGGCTTTAGCGCCACGGATGCATTATAAGTATTTTTCAGCAGCGCGGCTCTGGTCATGGGTCCCACACCACCGGGAACGGGAGTGATATAACTGCATTTCGGGGCCACTTCATCATATTTCACATCGCCAGCCAGCCGGTAGCCGCTTTTTTTACCTGCGTCAGCAATACGGGTGATCCCCACATCAATAACCACTGCACCTTCTTTGACCATATCCGCAGTAATAAACTCCGGTTTCCCCATAGCGGCCACCAAGATATCAGCCCGTTTGCAAAATGAGGCAAGGTCGCGTGTTTTAGAATGGCACTGGGTGACAGTGCAATTTCCAAAAGGGGTGTTACGGCTAAGTAAAATGCTCATAGGGGTGCCTACAATATGACTCCGGCCTATCACTACGGCATATTTCCCGGAAGTTTCAATATTATAATGTTCCAGCATCAGCATGATACCGTATGGAGTGGCAGGAATGAAGGTGGGCAGGCCGTTTACCATTTTACCCATACTTACAGGGTGAAATCCGTCCACATCTTTTTCCGGATCTATATTGCTGATAATATGTGCTTCCTTAATATGGGATGGCAGCGGCAGCTGTACTAGAATGCCGTCAATTTCAGGATCATCATTTAAGAATCCGATATGTTCAATCAGGCTTTTTTCTGAAATCGTTTCATCAAGCCGTAACAAGGTAGAATTAAAACCCACTTCCTCGCAATCTTTGATCTTCCCCGCAACATAGGTTTCACTCGCTCCATTGTTACCTACTAAAATAGCCGCCAGATGCGGGATTTTTCTTCCTCTTTCTTTTAAAAGATTTACAGATCCGGCCAATTGATCCTTAACAGATTTTGAAACCAGCTTACCGTCAAGTATTTGCATGGCGCAAAGGTAAAGAAGTTTGGTACTTTGAATATTATTATTGTTTATTTTTTCCTGTTTAGGGCTTCCTTTGCTTTTTGATAAAGAAGAAATGGTAGATCTATCTTTTTTAGCTTCCATTTCATGCCGGAAATGAAAATAATTCAAAAGTACGACGCAACTTCCAGCACCTCTTTATCTTCCGGACCTCTGTATTTCTCAAAGTTTTCGGCAAACATTTCTGCCAGTTTGTGTGCCTGCCTGTCATATTGATCTTTGTCTGTCCAGGTATTTCGCGGCTGTAATAATTCACTTGGAATATGAGGACAGTGAGTGGGAATGGACAATCCGAAGACAGAGTCCTTCTCATAGTTCACTTTTTCAAGATCTCCGTTAAGTGCGGCGTGTATAGCAGCTCGTGTGAAAGAAATCTTTATCCTTGAGCCGGTTCCATAAGATCCGCCTGTCCATCCGGTATTGATCAGCCAGCATTTGACATGATGGGCTTTTATTTTTGCGCCTAACATGCGGGCATATTCTGCAGGATTTAAGGGTAAAAATGGCGCGCCATAACAAGCGCTGAAAGTAGCTTTAGGTTCGTCAATACCCGCTTCGGTACCTGCGATCTTGGCGGTATATCCTGATATGAACTGATACAGCGCCTGGGCAGGGGTAAGCTTGGCAATAGGAGGCAATACGCCGTAAGCATCGCATGTCAGAAAGAAAATATTTTTCGGAATGTCACCTATGGAAGGTTTCATGATATTTTTCAGAAAATAAACCGGATAGCTGACCCTCGTATTTTCTGTAATGCTTTTATTGCTGAAATCTATTTCGTTGGAATCATTTTTGAAACAGGTATTTTCTACCAGTGCGCCCCGCCTGATCGCATCGTAGATCTGCGGCTCTTTTTCCCTGCACAGGTCAATGCATTTTGCGTAACATCCGCCCTCAATATTAAAGACGCTGTCATCGCTCCAGCCATGTTCGTCATCACCGATCAGCTTGCGATGAGGATCGGTGCTTAAAGTAGTTTTACCTGTACCGCTCAGGCCGAAAAATAAAGCAGTGTCACCTCCTTCTCCCACGTTGGCTGAACAATGCATGCTGAGTACCTGTTGCGTATGCGGAAGTAAAAAATTGAGCACTGAAAAAATCCCTTTTTTTATTTCACCCGTATAGGCCGTACCGCCTATTAAAACTACCCTTTTAGTGAAATTAATGATCACAAAATTTTCCTGCCTTGTTCCGTCTGTGGCAGGATCGGCCAAGCATCCGGGAGCATGCAGGATGGCCCATGCAGGCCTAAAATGATCCAATTCGGACTCCTTAGGGCGAAGGAACATATTGTAGCAGAACAAGCTGGCCCAGGGTTTTTCAGTAATGACCCGCAAATTCATCCGGTAACGGGAGTCGGCACATACATAACTGTCCCTTATCCATAGTTTCTTATGCTTAAAATAACGGGTAATGCGTTTGTACAATTTATGGAAGTATTCGGGAGAAATGGGTTGATTGATCTCATTCCAGTCAATAACCTCTGAAGTGATATCGTCTTTGACGATAAAGCGATCTTTGGGTGAACGGCCGGTAAATTTTCCCGTACGGATTACCAGCGCACCGGAATCAGATAGATCTCCTTCGGAAGTATGTAATGTCTGCCCAATTAATATATCGGGAGGTGTTTGATAATGAATCTGTTTAAGGTGTGATACCTGGATACCGGCTTTTTTCAGGAAAGATGAAGGGGGATTACGAAGTACCTCTTGCATGACGAAAGTAAGTTTTGGTGTGGTGCAAAACTATCTAATTTTAGAAATTGTCAAATTATAACTTAGTTAGAGCTACATATTTTAGATATTCTGTAATATGATATTTAATAAATTAAAAAATATTCAAAATATATTTCATTTGAAATAAAAGAAACAGGCCCTTGCTATAGCCTGTCTTATATCTTCTTAGTAAATTTAGAAAATGTAAAACAGGTTATGCTTTTTTAACATTCAGGTAGTAAAAGTGGAAATTGAGAGGAATAAGATGTTAGTAATAAACTATGATTAACATTGGGCCTTCCTATTCGAACCTTTGTCGTACATTTAATGCAAATTAATGTGGCTGTTGCTTGCAAAAGCTTTAAATGCACGTCGTCTATAGACATATTTTACTTCTTTTCTTCCTGCTGCCTGCCTGCCAGAAAGGATTTTCCCAGCCGGGACAATTACAATTTACGCATCTGGATGCTAATGACGGGCTTTCGCACAATCAGGTTAATTGTATTCTGAAAGACAACGAAGGATTTCTATGGTTTGGCACCATGTCGGGTTTGAACAGATACGATGGATATTCTTTTAAGATATTCCGCCACGATACGAAGGATTCCACCTCCCTGAGCGACAATTACATAGAAGGCATTTTCCAATTACCGGATAACAAGTTATGGATCAACACCCGTAACGGCAGCGATATTTACGATCCCGCTACGGAGGCCTTTGACAGAAATGAAGATGCGTATTTACGATCATTGCATCTGCCACAGGGAACAGTGCATGCTGTGATAGAAGATCAGGATGGAAATTACTGGTTTATTTATGCAGGGATCGGTCTATACCGTTATGATGCTCATTCTGAAAAAATTGTCCATATAGGGGGGAAGACTGCTAATTCCCTATCAGATAATCATATAACGGATGCGGGATTTGACTCATCCGGTCATTTGTGGGTCATACATAATAATGGGATAATAGAGGAATTAGATGCGAGTGATCGGCGTATAATGTATCGTACCGACACCTTATTTAAACTCGTGAAGGTGGATAGCCTGGGATATAATATATTTATTGACCGGCAGAATGATTTATGGATATATGCTCCGGGAACCACTTCAGGTTTATATTATTTCAGTTCTGTGTCGCATCAGCTTGTACATTTTGCAAAAGATGCTGGTAAAATCAGTTTGAATAATAATGTGGTTTATGGAGTTGTCCAGGATAAGAAAGGAATAATATGGGTGGGAACAGATCACGGAGGCATTAACCTGATCAATAAAAAAGATTTTTCGGTTCGTTATCTGATGCATAATCCTGAAGATCCGAACAGCCTTTCGCAGAACAGTGTGTACGCTTTATATAAAGATAATTCGGGAATTATTTGGGTAGGCACTTACAAAAAAGGGATCAGTTATTACAATGAGATATTCGATCGTTTCCCTTTGTACAGCCATGATCCTGGCAATATTCGCAGCCTGCCTTACGAGGACGTGAACCGTTTTGTGGAAGATAAAAATGGTAATTTATGGATCGGAACGAACGGCGGCGGGTTAATTTATTTTGACCGGAAGAATAACACCTACAAGCAGTATTTACATGAAAAAAGCAATTCGAATAGTCTGTGTAATAATGTAGTAGTAGGCTTGTATCTGGATGACGAAAACAAGCTCTGGATAGGTACTTACCTGGGTGGACTGGACTGCTTTGACGGGAAAACCTTTACACATTATTATCATATTGAAGGTGATACCAGCAGCCTGAGCAATAACAGCGTATGGGATATTTTTGAGGACACAAACAGTGATCTGTGGATTGCAACTCTTGGCGGAGGACTGGATAAATTTGACAGAAGAACTAAAAAGTTTATTCATGCACTGGGCAAACGGGATGGTTCCACTCAGTTGTCGTATGTGTCTGTAATCACTGAAGACAGATCGGGAAATCTCTGGGTTGGAACGGCGGGGGGTATTGAGGTAATAGACCTTCACACAGGGAAAGTGACTTATTATAATCATATTTCCGGGGACCCTAACAGCCTCAGTAATGATAATATCAACACGATCTTTCAGGACAGCCGGGGATGGATATGGGTCGGTACGCGTGAGGGATTAGATTATTTTGATGCAGCCACTAAAAAATTTCATTCCTTATATATTCAGGACGGGTTGCCTGATAATACTATTCTTACCCTATTGGAGGATAATGAACACCGCCTTTGGTTGGGAACTCCTAATGGTTTATCCTGCATGACTGCGACAATAGGTCCTCATGGAAATAAGTTTTCTTTTTTTAACTATAATGAATCGGATGGATTGCAGGGGAGAGAATTTAATGATAAATCTGCGCTGAAAACAAAAGACGGATATCTCATCTTTGGGGGAGCCAATGGATTCAACTTGTTCGACCCTTCCCAGATCATCATTAATAAATATGTTCCTCCTATAGTATTCACCGATCTGCAGATTTTTAATAAAAGCATTTCCATAGGTGAAAAAATAAAAAAGCATATTATCCTGACCCGTTCCATAACCGAAACAAAATCTATCACCTTGCCTTACGGAGCTAATGATTTTTCTATCGTATTTGCTGCGTTGGGATATGATCATCCGGATAACAACCAAGCCGGCAACGGACAAGGGAGATATGCTTATAAATTGGACGGATTCAATACCGGCTGGATTTATTCGAATGGGAATACTCATAAAGCTACTTATACCAACTTGGATCCGGGTAAATATGTTTTCAGGGTAAAGGCATCCAACAATGACGGTATCCGGGGAAATCAGGAAGCTACTATTCAGGTAATTGTATTGCCGCCTTTCTGGAAAACGATCTGGGCATATATTATTTATGCATTAGTGGTTATTGGGATGTTATACATTGCCCGTAACATTCTTTTGTACAGGGCAAGGATGAATTTCCAGATAGAACACCAGCAACACGAAGCGCAGCGAATGCATGAGTTGGATATGATGAAAATCCGTTTTTTTACCAATATAAGCCATGAATTCAGGACACCGCTCACGCTCATCTTAACACCGCTCCAGCGTATGCTGAATCAAACTGAAGATGGAAATCTGAAAAAACAACTCCAGCTCATTCACCGGAATGCGAGACGCTTATTGCATCTGGTAAACCAGCTCCTTGATTTCAGGAAGCTCGAAGTACAGGAGATAAAACTGACCCCTGTTAAAGGCGATATGATACGATTCATTAAAGAAATAGTTTATTCCTTTACGGATGTAGCTGATAAAAAGAATATACATTTTACTATCGAGACTTTCCTTGAAACTCTCGTTACTCATTTTGACAGCGATAAACTGGAACGTATCCTTTTCAACCTGCTTTCCAATGCTTTTAAATTCACTCCGGAAAATGGAACCATCACTGTATCATTGGATATCTTTTCCCCCCTAATTGGGGGAGACCAAGGAGGGACCTTTCTCCGTATCAAAGTAGAAGATACCGGCATCGGCATTCCTCCTGAAAAGCAGGAAAAGATCTTTGAGCGGTTCTTTCAGCATGACATGCCGCCTGCTGTAGTGAATCCGGGTAGCGGGATCGGGTTAGCGATTACTAAAGAATTCGTCAGATTGCATCAAGGGACCATCAGCGTGGAAAGCGAACCGGGAAAAGGAAGTTGCTTCACGATATTGCTTCCTGTGGAGACTTCTGCCACCGGCGCCGGTTTAAAAGAAGAAAAGAAAGAAGCAGTTTCCGTTCCTCTCACTGCAGGAATAAGGCAGGAGCCGACTTTAAAAACTCACCGGAAAAAATATACCCTTTTGCTGATAGAAGACAATGAGGATTTTCGTTTTTATTTAAAAGATAATTTATCCGTTTATTTTAACGTGACAGAAGCCTCCGATGGAAAATCAGGATGGGAGACAGCGCTCTCCCAAAAGCCCGACCTGATCGTGAGCGATATTATGATGCCCGAAATGAATGGCATTGATCTGTCCAAAAGATTAAAGAACGATTCCAGAACTGCGCAGATACCGGTTATTTTACTGACTGCCCGCGGCTCGGAAGAGCAACGTATAGAAGGTTACAGAGCGGGCGTCAATGATTATATCGTAAAGCCATTTAATTTTGAAATATTGTTGGCGCGTATCCGTAATCTGTTAGCCGAAAAGAAGCACCAGCATAAGGCGGAGGCTCCTAAGGTGAATATCAGCCCTTCTGAAACTCAGTTTCCTTCCCTTGATGAAAAATTTATTGAGGATGCCAAAGCTATTGTTGAAAAAAATATTTCCAATCCGGATTTTTCCGTCGAAGAACTCAGCCGGTCATTATATGTGAGCCGTGTTACCTTGTATAAGAAAATGGTTTCGATTACGGGTAAAACTCCGGTAGAATTTATCCGCATCGTCCGGTTGAAACGGGCAGCCGGCTTATTGGAAAGAGGAATGAATGTCTCTCAGGCCGCGTATGAAACCGGATTTAATAACCCGAAATATTTCACCAAATATTTTAAGGAAGCGTTTGCCATGCTGCCTTCAGAATATGTGAAAGAAAAGAAAGGAAATGAGCAGGGCTTTGATACAAATTCATCCGATCACTTTTAATCCTTCGGATGTATATTTCTTTTAATGCTGTTTTCAATGATATTTCCCAGAAACTTAATGCACTGACGATAATTTTATTCTCAGGTTGAACAATGATATCTTTTATCTTTCCCGATATTTTTTTAGAATCGGCAATAGCCCAAAGCAAATAATGAGAATCCAGTAAATAATTCATAGGCCGAGCATTTCTTCTTCAGTCATTTTAAAATCGGAATGAAATATCACTCTTCCTTTTTTATCCCACATTCCTAATTTCCTGGCGGTTTTTTTAGCGGTCGCTTTTGGAACCAGCCTGGCTACGATTTCCTTTTTTTTCCCATAGGAAATGGCGACTTCTTTCCCTTCCTGCACTTTTTTCAATACCTCGGAAAAATGGGCTTTAAATTCACCTATTGTCAATGTTTCCATAACCATTTTTTTCAAAGATGTACTTCCCTTTACAAATCATACCCATTTCCTTATCATTTTAGACCCTGACACTTTACAAAATTAACCCTCATTCGCAACAAAACGGTACCACGGGCACTCTCATCATGCTTTACATTTGAAGTGAATTATATTTTAATCAAATCAAGCTGATGAAGCGAAATTATTTACACTGTTTCAGGGTAATATTAATAGTTTTTAGCCTGGCATTTTTATCAGATCAGGTGATAGCACAAAATGCTCAATGGAAGAAAATTCCAGATGGTATTCTACTCACTTTCAAAAGCCATGAAAATTCTACGCATCTTCTTCGCCTTCAGGTAATTAATTCACATATTGTCAGGGTGACTGCCAGCCCGGCAGATTCTTTTTCCGGTAAGCCCAGCCTGATGGTTTTGAAGAAAGTATTCCATTCTGTACCCTGGAGTGTGTCGGTGGAAGGTTCTCATATTATATTGAGTACCTCTTTCCTGAAAGTGTCCGTTTCTTTGGCTGATGGACAAATCCAATATTTGAATGCGGATGGTAAGATTATATTAAAAGAAAAAACCGGCGGAGGACAATCTTTCTCTCCCGAAATAGTGGAGGATGTTCATACTTATGCTGTCAGGCAGGAATTGGGGAATGTGCATCATGATGCGCTTTACGGATTAGGCGAAAATCAGTTAGGTTTTACCAACCTGCAGGGAAAGGACATCCTGATGGCCCAGCACAATTCGGAGGCACTTGTGCCTTTTATCGTTTCCCCCGGCTATCCGGCTATGGCTGACGGCAGTTATGGCATTTTATGGGACAATAATTCTATCACACGTTTTGGTAGTCCGAAACCATATTTACCGTTGGATTCTCTTCATTTATATAATGAGAAGGGTGTTCCGGGAGGATTAACGGCTGTTTATTCTTCTAATCTGAAGAATGAAACAGATCCCGTTACAAGGAATGAAAAAAAGATTGACTACGCTTGTTTGTCAGCTCTATCTGGTTTTCCTAAAGGATTTTCTTTGACCCCCCCTTCTTCTGTGGAATGGAGGGGCTATATCTCTTCGCCCTATTCGGGTGTACATCATTTTGATTTGTATTGGGGAGGTTACATAAAAGTTCGGATAAATAATACATTATTTTATCCCCCCTCTGGGGGGATAAAAGGGAGGCTGGGGGCAGGGGCCTGGCGTCAAAGTTGGAATCCTGCCGAAACAGTGTTGGATATTCCCATGGAAAAAGATAAAAAATATGCTATCAAGGTACAATGGATTCCTGACGGAGAACAGTCTTTTCTTTCATTAAAATGGAAAAAGCCCGGGTCAGTATTAGTAAAAAATATAATTTCCTTTAGCTCTGAAATGGGCCCGGATATTGATTATTATTTTATTGCAGGAAGAAACACGGATAGTGTGATCAGCGGTTACCGGACACTTACAGGGAAAGCGCCTATCCTGCCGAAGTGGGCTTATGGCTTCTGGCAAAGCCGCGAACATTATGATTCGCAAAAGGAGATTTTAAATATTGTGGAGAAATTCCGGCAGTTGCATATCCCTCTAGATAATATTGTACAAGACTGGTTTTACTGGAAAAAAAATCAATGGGGAAGTCAGCAGTTTGATCCGGTGCGCTATCCCGATCCGAAGGCGATGATAGATTCTTTGCATAACCGGTACCATGTTCATTTTATGATTTCTGTCTGGCCGAAGTTTTACGCCAGCTCAAAACCATTTAAAGAATTTTGGGATAAAAACTGGCTGTATAAGCAGAATGTGGAAGACAGCACGAAGGACTGGGTGGGATATGTTTCTACTTTTTATGACGCTTTTAATAAAAACGCAAGGGAAGCATTTTGGAATTTGGTGAATCAAAATTTATTCAGTTTGGGTGTAGATGCCTGGTGGTTAGATGCCAGTGAGCCGGATATTTTATCCAATTCTACCTTAAAAAAGAGAAAACAATTAATGGATCCGACCGCTTTAGGTCCTTCTACGGAATATTTTAATGCCTATCCGTTAGAAAATGATAAGACATTTTATAAAGGACAACGCAGCGTAAAGCCCGATCAACGGGTATTTATTTTAACGCGTTCCGCTTTTGCCGGCAGCCAGCGATATGCGGCTTCTACCTGGAGCGGTGATATTGGCGCTACCTGGCGTGATATGAAAAACCAGATTGCAGCCGGCATCAGTTTTTCCATGTCGGGTATTCCTTACTGGACTATGGATATCGGAGGCTTTGCTACCGAAACACGTTTTCTTCATCCGGACAAACAGAATTTAGAAGAATGGCGGGAACAAATGACACGCTGGTATCAGTTTGGCGCTTTTTGTCCTTTGTTCCGCGCGCATGGACAGGCGCCGTATCGTGAACCTTTTAATGTAGCGCCTCCGGGTAGCCCCGCGTATGAAAGCATTTTATATTACGATAAGCTTCGGTATAGGTTATTACCTTATATCTATTCGCTTGCCGGGGAAGTTTATCTGGATAATTACACCATCATGCGCGGGCTGGCTATGGATTTTCCTGCGGACAGTGTAGCAAAAAATATGACGGATGAATACTTGTTTGGTCCTGATCTGCTGATCAGTCCTGTATATACGTATAAAGCAAGAACACGTTCTGTGTATTTACCCATCGGAACAAATTGGTACAACTTATATGACGGAAAAGATTTCGGGGGGGGGCAATGGATCAATGCCGATGCGCCGTTCAGCAGAATGCCTGTATTCGTTAAAGCAGGCGCTATCATTCCTTTTGGCCCCGATTTGCAATATGCCATGCAAAAATCTGCCGATACCATTACCCTATATGTTTATACCGGTGAAAACGGACAATTTGATTTGTATGAAGATGATGGGGTAAGCTATGATTATGAGAAAGGTGCCTACGCTGTTATTCCATTTTCATACAAAGAAAAAGATCATACACTCACCATTGGAAAAAGGCATGGTTTCTTTAAAGGTATGCTGCCAGACAGGATATTCAGAATAAAGTGGGTCAGTCCGGATAAGCCGAAAGCATTGGATTTTAATGCCTCAGCAGATAAGATAATACATTATAATGGAGAGGGTATAACCGTAAAAATGAAATAAGTGGATGATCGAATCACGAAACGATATAACCATGCAACCATCCAGGATTTTCAGGATCATAAAACTGTAAAACTATAAAACTATAGAACCATAAAACCATAAAACAATGTAACCATAGAACAATTTAACCATAAAAGCCAATCATAACTTTCTAACTACTAAAACCGCTTTAATATGAGACAGCAGTACACGAAACAGGAAGGCGGGGGCAACCTTTCTTTTCCAAAAATCCGTATTGTCCCGAAATGGCTTTATCTGACAACAGTCATGATGCTTTTGGGTATCTTTTTCGCCGATGCCCAAAGCGAAAAGGTATCAGGCAGAATAACGGATGCCAATAATGGAGAACCCCTGGTGGGAGTTTCAGTTGGGGTAAAAGGTTCTCTTGCAGGTACAGTTACAGATGAATCCGGACGATTTACCTTAACCGCCGGCAGGGGTGATACACTGGCGATTTCTTACATCGGCTACAACAAATTGAATTACATAGTCAGTAACGGTGAGCCGGTACATATCAGGCTTAAGCAGAACTTTAGTCAGTTGGATCAGGTAGTGGTAATTGGGTACGGTGAAATGAAAAAGAGCGATCTGAGCAGTGCCCAGGTAACCGTGACTGCTAAACAATTAGATAGAACGATCAATACCACTTTTGATCAGGCATTGCAGGGCAGGGCTGCGGGTGTATACGTCAGCTCCAGCAGTGGTCAGCCCGGTGCGGCGCCATCGTTGATCATTCGTGGATTGGGAACATTAACGCAAAGCGCGCAACCCTTGTATGTTATTGATGGTGTACAGATCAGGCCCTCCGGTGTATCGGATGATCCGTATAATCACCCGCCGGGGTTTTCGAACGAATTATCCACTATCAATCCAAGCGACATTGCCTCGATTAATATTCTGGAAGGACCTTCTGCCACGGCTATTTATGGAGCAGCCGGCGCCAACGGTGTAGTACTTATCACTACAAAAAGAGGAACTGCAGGTTCCACTAAAATTTCCGTCAGCAGTACGATTGCGTTGCAGGATAAACCTAAGCATATAGCCGTGATGGATCTTCCGCAATATGCCAAATTCAGAAATGAAATGGCGGCAGCGGGCGGCACTGCCACGGATCCTTCTTTTGCCGATCCTTCCATTTTAGGACCCGGTACAGATTGGCAGAATGCTTTGTATCGCAGAACCCTTTTACAAAAGGATCAATTCTCATTAAGCGGAGGAACTCAACAGACTACCTTTTATCTTTCCGGTGAATATTTTAATCAGGAAGGGATTGCACCCGGTTCCGGATTCAAGCGCTATTCCACGCGTTTGAATGTGGACAATCAGACCAGAAAATGGTTGAAAATGGGCGCTAACCTAAATGTGGGATATACAACTGAAAAAGTAAATACAACTAATGCCGGTATTATTCAGTTAGCGCTCCAGCAAAACCCTTCTATTCCCGTAAAGAATCCCGATGGAACGTGGGGCGGGCCTTCCAATACTCAATTCCAGTACACCAACCCTGTTATGCTGGCGACCATTGACAATGATTATAATAAAAGGCTGGAATTTATGGGTGGAGTCTATGCGGATATAACTCCGGTTAAAGGCCTTACTATTCATAATGATTTTAATACCAATGTGGAATATTTCAACTATTATACTTTTCATCCGGGCTACACGGCGGGAGGGTATATAGTCCCGCAAACTGCTGCTACCGCTTCGCGTACGGCTACCAATAATTACTGGTGGAGCGTGAATAACCGGATACAATACCATTTTAATCAGGAGAAAAATGA
This sequence comes from Chitinophagaceae bacterium, assembly GCA_004322015.1. Classification (GTDB taxonomy): domain Bacteria; phylum Bacteroidota; class Bacteroidia; order Chitinophagales; family Chitinophagaceae; genus FW021-bin31. The sequence continues at coordinate 25,489 of SCQT01000170.1, read as the reverse complement.
TATTACCCTGATGGCATCGCACGAAGCGCAGGCATGGACTTATGAATCTTTATACGGATGGAGGCAAAATTTTGTTACCAATGAGGTGCAGGAACTGTCGGGCGGTGATGCCACCAATATTTCAAACGTACAAAATAACAGTTCTAAATCTGCCGGATCACAGGAATCTTATTTTGGCAGATTGAACTATGTCTATAATAATAAATATATTTTGCAGGCTACTTACCGGGCCGATGGTAATTCCAATTTCGGTGCTAATAACCGATGGGGATATTTTCCTTCTCTCTCGGTCGCATGGAGAATTTCACAGGAAGATTTCATGAAGGGTTTGTCTGCCATTAATGACTTGAAATTAAGATTTGAGATCGGTGAATCGGGAAATGCAGGTGGAGCAGGCGGCGTATATGCCGCGCTGCAAACCGTTCCTACACCCTGGGGAACCGGATTCCTTTCGCAGAAAATTCCTAATCCTAATTTGAAATGGGAAACTGATAAAACAACGGATCTGGGATTTGATTTGCACATGTTCAACAGCCGGCTTGAGGTGATTGCCGATGCCTATGTTAAGAAAAGCACTAACCTGATCACAGTAAATACTTATCCATTTGCCCTCGGAGGAGATATTTCTTATTCGGCAGGTTACATACAATGGCCTACGGTGAATGCGGGCAGCATGCAAAATAAGGGCATTGATCTCACCGTCAATACAGTTAATATTGATAACCATGGTTTGGAATGGAATACCGGACTTACTTTCTCCTTAAACAGGAATAAGATCACCTCTTTGATGAATACCATTAATCCTGATTGGAGCGCCACGCAGGTGCAATTTGTTTCGGAGGTAGGAGAGCCTGCCAGCATGATCACCGGATATATTGCACAGGGATTGTTTCAGAACTATAAAGACATTACCGCGCATGCCATTCAAACTTCCAATGGCGTGATGACCGTAAGCCCACAAGGAACCTGGCCCGGTGATATTAAGTTTAAAGATATTAATGGCGACGGTATTATCAATCAGAATGACCGGACGATCATCGGTAATCCCTGGCCAAAATTCACTTTCGGATTTAACAATTCTTTTTCCTATAAAAATTTCAACCTGAACATTTTTATGCAAGGCTCGGTTGGGAATGACATTGTCAATTATCCGAGATACACCAATGAAATCCCGGGTAACACAGGCACTTACGGAAATTATTATGAGTCGGCGATCAATGTGGCTATCCCAAGCAGTTATAGTTTAAGTGATAGTTCAGCAGTAGTATTGACAAATCCGGGGCATCAGATTCCTCGTTTGGCTCCGGGTGATCCGAATGGAAATGCACGGATGAGCCAATGGTTTGTAGAGGATGGATCTTATCTGCGTGTGAAAAATGTAACGTTCAGCTATAATTTCCCTCAAAAATGGGTTTCTCATCTTGCCATGACAGGACTGAGAGCTGCACTGAGTGTACAGAACCTGCTGACGATCACCGGCTACAAGGGGTATGATCCCGAAGTGGGAATGGTCAATTATGGCGGAACGCTCATGGTCGGGATTGATACCGGCAGGTACCCTTCCACCAGGATGTATTCATTCAGCCTGGGTGCCGATTTTTAAAAGACTTTAAAATTTTAAGTTATGAAAAATATACTAAAATATTCGTCCATCCTTCTTCCTGCTATGATATTGTTGCAAAGCTGCAGCAAAAGTTTCCTGAACAGGCCGCCGATAGACCAGGTGACATCAGGGAATTTCTATAAAACAGATGAAGAAGTAATGGCAGCCACTGCACCATTGTATAATATCGTTTGGTTTGATTATAACGATAAAGCGTTTATGGCTTTTGAAGAAGCCCGTGGTGGTAACTTGTTGTCCAATGACCGGACAGCTTATTATGAATTTGATGTGTCTGCAACGGATCAATCTATTTTGCTCCCCGGTTATAAGTCTTTTTATAAAATTATTTCCCAGAGTAATATTACCATGCAAAATATTGAGAACAGTAAGGGAGATGTTTCTGCCGCAGTTAAAAATGAAGCGTTGGGTGAATGTCATTTTATGAGAGGACTGGCTTATTTTTATCTGGTATGCAACTGGGGAGCGGTACCTATCATTTATAATAATGTAGCACAACTGAATGACAGTGTACACAGAAATACTATAGAAGATGTATGGCAATTCATTATACGGGATTTCAGAATGGCAGTGGAGGATATGCCTGCTACACCGTATAATCCAGGCAGGCTTACTAAGTATTCTGCCGAGGGTATGTTGGCAAAAATGTATCTTTATAAGGCGGGATTGGGTAAATCAGCGGGCAGCCGCGATCAGAATGATCTGGATAGTGCCAAAGTGCTGGCTGCAGATGTGGTGCACAACAGCGGCTTATCTCTTGATCCGAGTTATCCTGATCTCTTTACCAGCGCAAGCAACAATAGCTCTCACAACAATCCCGAGAGCCTCTTTTCCCTGGAATGGATGCCGACCAGCAGCCCATGGGGAGTGAATAATTCTTTTCAGGCTTATGTGGCGTATGATCCGAACATTACAAAAACCGGTGACGGATGGGGCGCTGCACAGGGAGTAAGTGCAGATGTCGTGAAATATTTTATAGCCCACCCGGATGATTCCATACGCCGTAAAGCTACCTGCATGTTTGACGGCGATCATTATCCTCAATTGGAACAAAAGACCGGAGGTTTAAGTTATACCGTAACCGGTATTTCCAATATCAAAAAATATGTGATTGGTTCACCTGCTGACAATGGCGGGACGGGCGGCTTTATGACTGAATATATCAATACCTATATGTTGCGTTTGGCAGAAGTATATCTGATCTATTCAGAAGCTATTTTGGGGAATAATGCCTCCACCTCTGATCCCGAAGCTTTGAAATATTTTAATATGGTAAGAGCAAGGGCAGGGTTAGTCCCTAAAAACTCTATCACGTTCATGGATATATTTAATGAGACAAGAGCAGAATTTATCATGGAAGGTATTGAATGGAATGATATTCTGAGATGGTATTATTTTGATCCTCAGGGTGCCATGGCTTATGTAGCGCAGCAGGATAAGGGAAGCTATACAATTCAGTATTCATCAGGGACCTATAACCCGCGGCAATACGCTACCACCTATAGCAGCGCTTATTATCCGTTCACGCAACAAACGGTGTATCTTCCTTTCCCCGAGGCGGAAATGATCAATGCGCCGAGCCTGGCTGAAACGCCGGCATCATTTGATTTCAGCAAATTGCCGAATTATTAAGAGAAATGATGAATCGTGAATCGTCAATAGAGAGATATATGGTCTCAGATGTTAATTTTAAAAACTACTAATATGCCAGTCAATATAAATTATTTTAGAAAAATCAGCCGGTGGCTGCCTGTGTTACTGATGGTCCTCATTTTCCAGAATGCCTGTAAAAAGGAAAATATCAGCGGACCGGTAGTTACAGGGTTGAGAGCTATCTCTCCGGCTCCGAACGACAGCACGCTCACCCAGGTCACTCCGGGACAAATTGTGGTCATCAAGGGTTACAATTTCAATGGACTGCAGGGGGTACTGTTCGATGGATATTCCGCTTCTGTCAATACCGCTTTGAACACAAATGCCACCATCGTGATCACAGTGCCCTCGGGTATCCTTTTTTCCAGCCTTTCTTCCGACGTGGCCAATACCATTAAAGTGATCACTACGCATGGAGAAATCGTATATAAATTTTCAGTAGTACCCCCCCCTCCTGTGATCAGCAGCATCAGCGATGAATTTGCTCACGGAGGAGATACTATTACCCTATCGGGAAGCTATTTATATACCATACAGTCAGTTCAATTTCCGGGAGATCATACAGTGACCAATGTGTTGAATGCGGATACTGCCGGCGCTTCTTTTCAGGTGGTTGTCCCTGATGGAATTACGCCAGGCGATGCAGATTCCGCAGCTGTTATCACGGAAGGCGGTACCGGCAAAGCACCTTTTAATAATACTTATGGCATGATTGCCGATTTTGAATGGGGCAGCCCTACTTTCGGGTGGCAATATTGGGGAGGTATCATGGGTAGTGATGCTTCCAAATTTCCCGGTGGCTGGGGAAATTATATTGAGATAGACCCGTCTTCAGAAATCGGAGCCAATGACGGAGCTTGGTATGCCAATAACAGGGCTGTTATGATCGCTTCATCTGCCTGGGAGGGTGTAAATATTGCGGACCCTCCCGCAAATTATGCCCTAAAGTTCCAGATGTTTGTGAAGAATCCCTGGACAGCCGGTTCATTAGAGATTGCTATCAATGGGAATTTTAATAATCTGGCCACTTATGCTCCCTGGAAACAAACTTCTAACGGCATGTTTATGACGAACGGATGGGTCACTGTTACGATACCACTGAGTAGCTTTGTAGATGGCAGCGGCAAGCCTGCCAGTAATGTGAGTGCCCTGACGGGCGGGAACCCCGGCGCCACTGTACAGATCATGTTGTATAATAATGGAACAACCCCCGTGGTAAATTTTGATGCGGCTTTTGATAATGTACGGGTGGTTAAGACAAACTGACAATTCATTCTTACTTTGTTCCGGACGATTAGAAAACCATTAAGAAGTTAAGAGATGCGATAAAAGAAAATCTTAATTACCTTAACTTCTTAATGGTTATTTGAAAGAAACATAAATCAATTCACTGGAAAGGCAATTATTGTTTCTTTAAAAAGGATGTTTGGTAATAAAAAAATTCCCTGAAGTATTCAGGAATTCATATCTTTTTTGTGTCCTTTCAAGAAATAATTACATGGAGATAGAAGAAATAATTCTGTAAAATGAAGGTTGCAAAAGTTATTATTTTATTCTGGTTTGAAATAATTGGGATTACACTCTTTTCCTGCAAAAAGTCACAGCCAGTAAAGCTGCCAGAAGTGCCTAATCCGCCTGACACCTCTGTTTCGGTACCCGTTGATACTAATTATAATCCGGTGAATGCTCCGGTTGCTGCCACAATGGGATTTTTTTTAAATAACTGGCAACCAAAATCATATACTCCGCCTGCGAATGTAAAGGACACAACCGCTTTCTCAGGTGCTGCAGATGTAAATATCACCGTGGATATGAATCATGTCATTACAAAAGTATCGCCTGAAGTGTTTGGCAATAATGCAAACCTCTGGATTGGGCAACTGGTTACCCAGCCGGTGTTAATGAAATACATTACGGATCTTTCACCCAATATTATCCGTGGCCCGGGAGGAAGTATCAGCGATGTGTATTTCTGGAACCAGTCCTCAGCGCCGCCATCCGATGTGCCGGACAGCTTATATATCAGCGGAAAAAAGACCTCGGCAGGTTATTGGTATGGCGGCAATACCCAAAGCTGGACTTTGGCATTGAATAATTACTATGCCTTGTTACAGCAGACGAACAGTACCGGTATTCTTACAATCAACTATGGATATGCCCGTTATGGTACCGGCCCACACCCTGTGCAAACCGCTGCTCATCTCGCTGCTGACTGGGTTCGTTATGATCAGGGAAGGACTAAATATTGGGAAATCGGTAATGAAGATGGTGGCAGTTGGGAAGCGGGTTATCAGATTGATCCTTTCCAAAATCAGGACGGGCAGCCTGCCATTATTACCGGTAATCTTTATGGACAACAATTTTTGGTATTTGCAGATTCCATGCGGGTGGCTGCTAAAGAGGCCGGCGCCACCATTTATATTGGTGCCCAACTATTGGATGCCCCGCCTCCTTCGTGGGCAGACCAGACTAACAAAACATGGAATCAGGAGGTGCTGACCACGGCGGGAAGTAATGCTGACTTTTTTATAGTACACGATTATTTTACCCCTTATCAAACGAATTCAGGAGTACAGGATGTCTTAGCTACCGGAAATACTGTTCCGGCTGATGCCATGAACTATCTCAACCAGCAGTTTTCACAGTATGGTGTAGCATCAAAACCTGTTGCACTGACTGAATGGAATATTCAGGCAACCGGCTCTATGCAGGATGTGTCTTATATTGCAGGTGTTCATGCTGCCATTACTTTAGGTGAGCTGATCAAGAATAAGTTTGGTGAAGCCAGCCGCTGGGATCTGGCAAATGGCTGGAGTAATGGGAATGATATGGGCATGTTCAATATAGGCGATGAACCGGGCGGTGCTCCCTTGTGGAATCCGCGCCCGGCGTTTTATTACATGTATTATTTCCAAAAATGTTTTGGTGACAGGATGGTTTCTTCTTCAGTGGGTGAAAGTAATGATATACTTTGCTATGCTTCATCTTTCGGCACTGACGGCGCCGGTATAATTATAATCAACAAAAGCGCTAATACGCATCAGGTAGGTATTACACTGCAGCATTATGCAACGGGTAGTAATTATTGCTGGTACACACTCACCGGGGGAAGCGATAACGGAAACTTTTCAAGAAAAGTATATGTCAACGGTCAGGGGCCTGCAGGTGTTTCAGGTGGTCCGTTGAATTATGCAACAGTGGCTGCATATAGCGCCTCAACGAAAAGCGGGATTAAAATAACTGTACCGCCTTATGGAGTTGTGTATTTGGTAGTAGCGAGAAATTAGAATATAAAATTTATCCAAACGCTTAGTAGAAAGAGTAAAATGAAAAAATGATTAGCAATTAGATAATGCCCGACCTTATTACCTTAGTAGAATCGAACTATAATTTTAAAGTCAAAACCTTATTACCTTATTTGAAACTCTTATATTAAGACTCTTATGGTAAGGTAATAAGGTAGAAATGAAATGTGAGAATAGTTCTATTAAGGTCAATAAGGTCCAATATTACAACATAGTCGTTAGGGATCTTTAATCGTTGGCATTCAAAAATCATCAATATTATGAACATATTTAACGCTATCATCAGAGGAAGAATAAGATCAGGGCAGAGAAAGAAAAGATTTTTTTATTTTAAAACTTTAGTTCCATTAATGGTAATCCTTGAAGCCTTTACTTATTGTAATGCACAAACTCAGCATACGAGTAAGGTGGATTTCCGTCTGGATACTGAAATAAATAACCTTATCTCCAGGATGACGCTTCGAGAGAAAATAGATATGATCCACGGCAATGGATTTTTTACCTCCGCCGGTGTGAAGCGACTGGGTATTCCTGAATTCCATTATACAGATGGTCCGTTTGGAGTGAGGGAAGAATTACACAATGATTCCTGGGCACCATTAGGTCTGACCACTGATTCTGCCACCTTCATGCCTACCGGCAGCGCGCTGGCTGCCACCTGGGATACAAGTTTAGCCAGGAAGTATGGTAGAACCCTTGGGCAGGAAGCCCGTGCACGTGGAAAAGATATGTTGTTGGGACCTGCTGTGGATATTGACCGTATTCCTTTCAACGGACGCACCTTTGAATATTTATCTGAAGATCCGGTGCTCAACGCCGCTATGGCTGTTTCTTATATAGAAGGCGTTCAAAGTCAGGATGTGGCAGCCTGCGTGAAACATTATGCGCTGAATAATCAGGAAACAGACAGGGAAAGCTTAGATGTGAATGTAAATGAACGTGCCTTACAGGAAATTTACCTGCCCACATTTAAAGCCGCCGTTGAAAAAGCCCATGTTCGGGGAGCGATGGCGGCCTACAATAAAGTGAGGGGGAAATTCTGTTCGGCCAATCCTTATCTGCTGCAACAAATACTCAGGAAAGAATGGGGGTTCAAAGGAATGGTGATTTCTGACTGGGGCGGGGTACACAGCACAGTGGAAGCAGCCAATAACGGTCTGGATGTAGAGATGGGCAGCGGTTCAGATTTCAATAAATATTATTTTGCTCAACCTTTGTTGGATTCGGTGAAGGCAGATAAAGTAAGTGAACAGGTTATTAACGAAAAGATTCGTCATATCCTTTATGTGATGTGTAAGAATCACATGATTGGAGATAAGGATCGAAAGGAAGGCTCTATCAATACGGCATCACACCATTTGACAGCCTATCATGTGGCGTCTGAATCTATTGTGCTTCTGAAAAATCAGGATCATTTATTGCCGCTTCATGTTTCGAAGATAAAATCCTTGGCAGTTATTGGTGACAACGCCACTAAGAAGCAGGCTCATCTGGGCTTTGGCGCAGGGGTGAAAGCACAATATGAAATCACTCCTCTCAGGGGATTGGAAGATAAACTGGCAGGAAAAGTAGCCATTCATTTTGCTCAGGGATATCAGGAAGCTTATCAACGAAACGAAGAAGGGGAGAAAGTGCCGGTGAATACACCCGACTGGAAAATGATTGATCAGGCTGTTGAAATAGCCAAATCTTCAGATGCTGCCATTATTTTTGCAGGCAATACCCGCACTTATGAAACGGAAGGAACTGACAGGACCTCTATGGATCTTCCTTTTGGTGAAAATGAACTCATCAAAGCCATTACGGAGGCAAATCCCCATACGGTAGTCGTTATCATTTCCGGTGCGCCGGTGGACCTGAGCCGGGCGGTTAGGGAAAGTAAAGCGATGCTTTGGTCGGGTTATAACGGTTCTGAAGGCGGGCATGCCATGGCGGATGTCCTCTTTGGTACAGTGGATCCGTCGGGGAGATTGCCTTTTACATTTCCGAAGTCAATGAGTGAGGTACCAGCTATTGTCAATGGTACTTTTCCGGGGGAGAATGGATTGGCTGATTATAAGGAAGGTATCCTGGTGGGCTACCGGTGGTATGATACCAAAAAGATCGAACCGCTTTTTCCATTCGGATACGGGTTGTCTTACACTAAATTTGATTATTCAAATGTACATACTGATCACCCTCTGTACCGATCGGATGGAAAGATAATCGTTTCGCTGGATCTGAAAAATGCGGGTACGTATGCAGGGAAAGAAACGGTTCAGCTTTATGTTCATGCGGTTGATCCCAAAGTGATGATGCCGGATAAAGAGTTGAAGGCTTTTGTAAAAGTCGGGTTGAAACCGGGGGAACAAAAAGAGATTCATATTCCGGTTGATGTGCATGATCTGGCTTATTATGACACCGGGAAAAAACAATGGGTGGTACTTCCGGGTAAATATCAGCTTATGGCAGGAGCTTCCTCGCGTGATATTCGCGGATCAGTTATTGTTACTGTTCGATAAGATCAGAAGGGAACCGCAGTACGGATAACATTCGCGGGGTTTGACAGCAACTATATCGCAACTATATCGGGAGAAGACCGGGAGAAGCCTGCTGCCTTCATATCTTTAGCTTGTGGGGAGGGGATATGTAATAAAACAGCATCATCGAACATAGTATCTATTATGATGAGTAATTTATCATTCCTCATTCAATGTTGTTTAGTTAGTGGAACATCTAATTATGTTACCGGCATTCTCATGCAAAGACGTGGAGTCGCGAAGGTTTTTACCTGGCGGCTTGGAGTGAAAAGTTTCCAGCTATCGGACAGCGGATGGATTAAAACCCTATAGAATTTCCTCCATCCACAGGAAGTACGACTCCGGTAATATATTTTGCCGCATCGGATACCAAAAAGTAAGCAGCATCTGCCACATCCTCCGGTGAGCCAAACTTTCCCATAGGAGTGCGGGATAAGGCTTTTTGTTTTCTTTGAGGGTCATTGTTCATGGCACCATTGGACATGTCCGTGGTAATGAAACCCGGGGCAATGCAATTGACTCTGATTCCGTAAGGTGATAATTCAACCGCCATGGCGCGCGTCATGCCTTCGATGCCTGATTTGGCTGCGGTGTAGGCAATCACCTGGGGTATTCCATATTGTGCAGCCATAGAACTGATATGAATAATATTGCCTGATTTTTGTTTTTTCATAATCCTGCCTGCTTCCCTGCTGATGCTGAATACCGCATTCAGGTTGGTCAATATCACCCGTTGGAACTCTTCATCAGTAACTTCCAGCAAATGTTTCTTTAAATGAATGCCCGCATTATTGATCAGTATATCTATTGTTTCCGTATCTTTCTTTATCTTCTGCACAAGGGTGGGGATATCGGCCAGATGTGTAAGATCAAACTGATGAGGGATACATAGATCTCCCATTAATTCTTTTGCCTCCAATAATTTCTTTTTGTTGCGGCCTATGATAATGGTTCTGATGCCACCTGAGATGAATCTTTTCGTGATGGACAATCCCAACCCCGATGCGCCTCCGGTAACAATAGCTGTTTTATTATTATTACTCATTTTTATTTTTTTCTTAAAGAAGATCCGCGGACGACCAATTCAGACTTAATTATAACAGTATCTGTACCACTCAGAGAAGCGATACCTTCTAAATGATTGACCAAATGATTAGCTGCTGCCTCGCCGATCTTATGACCGGAATAATTAATGGTAGAAAGCTGAGGCTCCATCAAGGTGCAGATCGCATCATTATTAAAACCAACAATGGCAATATCTTCCGGGATCCGTATGCCTTCTCTTTTTAAGGCTTGCATGAACACGGCAGCCGAAAAATCATGAGTGATAAAGGCTCCGTCAGGCAATGGTTTCATTTTTAAGACTGCATTAGCAGCATCTATAGCACTTTGTTCATATAAATCCTTCACCATTACATAATTTTTTTTATAAGGAATTTGTGCCTGGCTTAAAGCAGTCAGATATCCGTTATGCCTTTGAGCATATACATTTCGTTGCAGGCTTGCAGTTACCAGCACAATGCGGGTGCATCCTTCATCAATTAAATGTTTGGTGGCTTCAAAACCGGCCTGGAAATTATTAATAATGACCTTGGGAAAGTCAGCTTGTTCATCAACCCGGTCGTAAAAAATAACAGGGATTTCTTTTTTTCTGTAAGGCAAATAATGATCCAGATCGGGTGTGTCAAAAGCTAAAGAAGCAATTAAGCCATCCACGCGCCTTTGATATAAATTATGTACGTTGGACACCTCTTTTTGATAGCTTTCTGCAGAGTGGGCGATGATCAGATCATATCCTGCCTTATTAGTTACTTTTTCAATTCCTGATAAGACCGATGTCATGAAATTACTTCTGAGCTCATGCATGATCACACCGATCGTGCGGGTTTTTTGAGTGCGGAGATTACTCGCAAAAGTATTCATGCGAAATCCCATCTTCACAGCTGCATTCTGTACTTTCTTCCGGGTGAATTTACTCACCAGAGGATTATCGTTTAGTGCTCGGCTTACAGTAGCTGGCGACACCTTCAGTTTCTGAGCGATGTCATAAATGGTAACATCTTTAGCCATTTTTATGAAATCGGTTTAATAGTTTGCAAAGGTATGTTATAAAATTATATTTAAAATAGTTTAACGATGTGAAGTTAGCATATATCAATAAATACCTGTTATACAACAACTTATATAACTAATAAATTACATTATCTATATAGAATGTCGCTAACCCATGTTTATAAGCGGGGTTTAAAGCGTTAAGGTAAAGTTAAAGTGAATAATTATTAATGCAATCGGTTGCAATTATGAAAGAATCTTTTTACATTTATCCCGCCAAAGAATTCTGCTAATTAAAATGGACATGAAAAGATACCTTTATCCTACATTATTCCTTTGTCTATTAAGTGTTGAAATGACATTTTGCCAAAACAGGACTAACTATCTCAATCCCTCCCTGCCTTTAAATATTCGCGTAAATAATCTGATCTCCCAAATGACTACGCAGGAAAAAGTTCTGCAAATGATGAACAGCACTCCGTCTGTTCCTTCTTTGCATATATCGGCTTATAACTGGTGGAGCGAGGCATTGCACGGGGTGGCGCGCTCGGGTGTAGCTACGGTTTTCCCTCAGGCGATAGGACTGGGAGCAACTTTTGATCCTGCACTGATAAAACAGGTGGGTGATGCGATCTCGGATGAGGCCAGAGCCATGTATAATGCTGCAGCAGCGGAAGGGTACCACCTGCAGTATGGAGGACTTATATTCTGGAGCCCTAATATCAACATCTTTCGCGATCCGCGCTGGGGAAGAGGGCAGGAAACTTACGGGGAGGATCCTTATCTCACGTCTCAGATGGCCACTTCCTTTATTGAAGGTATGCAGGGGAATAATCCTAAATATTTAAAAGTAGGTGCCTGTGCCAAGCATTTTGCAGCATACAGTGGCCCGGAGAAATTAAGACATGAATTCGATGCAAAGGTTTCAATGCATGATTTGTATGCTACTTACCTGCCGGCTTTTCATGCGGCAGTGAATGCGGGAGTAATTGGCGTGATGTGTGCCTATAATGCGGTGAATGGGCAGCCCTGTTGTGCCAATACTTATTTACTGGATGATGTGTTAAGAAAGCAATGGGGATTTAACGGGTACATCGTATCGGACTGTGATGCTGTCGGTGATATTTATGAAGGACATCATTTTGAAGGGGATGCCCTGAATGCAGCAGCAGTTGCATTGAAAAGAGGTGTGAACCTCAATTGCGGAGACACTTACCTGAACCTTACCGATGCTTTGCAGAAAGGGCTTATAACAGAAAGGGAATTGGACAGTTCTTTGGCTGTGTTATTGCGCATTCGCTTCAGGCTTGGAATGTTCGATCCTAAAAAGGACAACCCCTATAATTTCATACCATATAGTGTGGTGAATAGTCCTCAGCATCGGGCTCTTGCAAAACGTGCTGCATCGGAATCTATTGTGCTGCTGAAAAATGACGGAGTGCTTCCGCTGAAAAATGATCTGTCAAAGTATTTTGTTACTGGTCCCAATGCCACCAGCATAGATGCTCTGATAGGAAATTACTATGGAGTGAACAATAATTTCGTAACTATCCTGGAGGGGATTGCGAACGATGTGGCTCGGGGCAGCCAGGTTCAGTATAAACCGGGTACGCAGTTAAACCATGCCAACCTGAATCTCGAAGACTGGACTACGGGAGATGCGCATGCATCCGATGTAACTATCGTAGTATTAGGAATCGATGGCGAGATCGAAGGCGAAGAGGGGGAATCCATCCAGTCCGCTACTTATGGCGACCGGATGAATTATAATCTACCTGAAAACCAAATTGAATTTTTACGGAAATTAAGAGAACATAATAAGAAGCCTATCATTGCTGTGATCACGGGTGGCAGCCCGATGAACCTGGCACCTGTGGACAGTCTGGCTGATGCAGTTTTGCTGGCATGGTACCCAGGTGAAGAAGGCGGAGCCGCGGTGGCAGATATCCTGTTTGGAAAGGAATCTCCCTCCGGAAGATTACCGGTTACTTTTCCCATGTCCTACAGCCAGTTGCCCCCGTTTGATGATTACAGTATGAAAGGGCGTACCTATCGTTACATGACCGGCACTCCATTATATCCTTTCGGTTTTGGGCTTAGTTATGCAAGTTTTGCTTTTTCAGATATGAAAATAACTTCTTCTGTTCTGAAGAAAGATCAGGCATTTCAGGTGTCGGCCAGGATTACCAATAAAGGGAAATATAGCGGAGAGGAAGTAGCTCAACTATATATATCGGACAAATCGGGGAGAGAGGATGCTCCTTTGTTTGCGTTGAAAGCTTTTAAAAGGGTCAGGCTTCAACCGGGCGAATCAAAAATAGTAAGTTTTCAGGTTACTCCTCAGATGATGGCTGTTATTAATGAGAATGGAGGATCGGTAATAGATAAGGGCAAACATGAGATCTATATCAGCGGCGCTGTACCCACACAGAGAAGCGAGCAATTGGGAGCAGCTAAACCGGTATCGGTAATGTGCAGGGTGGAATAGCAAGTATGCCGCAAAGACAAAGTTTATAAAGGCTTTTCTCAATGCACTTAGTGTCTTCGTGGGAAATTTTTCAAAGTATGATTTCTTAAACTGAATATTATGATTATACTTAAAAATATCAACAGCAGCTAACATGTAAAAAACGGTCTCTATAAGAGTAGAGACCGTGGGTGGTTTGCATGACCATCCTGCATTTGGAGAACACAGAATATCAATAAACCTACAATCGCAAAGTTATGAAAAATAAAATTACCTTCCTGAAAGCACCTGCGTGGATGCTGTACTACAGGATACGACAGAGTGTATTTATCCTCTCTGTTTTTCTGATAGCCGGATTATGGGCACCAGGGCTGGCGGTAGCTTCAACCTCTACGGTGCGCCTAAATAATAAAATAACTTCCGCTGCCAACGTGCATATAAGAGGCAGGGTAGTGGATGCGCAGGGTCACCCCATGCCGGGAGTGACTATCCAGGTAACGGGAACGACCATAGGTACCACCACGGATGCCAACGGGCATTTCCAACTGGAGGTACCTGAGAATAGCACGCTGACGATTTCAAGCATCGGTTATCAAACACAACAGGTAACAGTGGGAGCCGGAAGTCGTGTATTTAACATCCATTTAACTCAGTTAACCAATGCTTTGAACCAGTTGGTGGTGATAGGCTATGGCTCACAGAGACAGGAAGCTATTACCGGTTCGGTGGCTTCCATCAGTGGGGCTAAGGTCAATGAAGTGCCGTCTTCTAATATCACGGATGCCCTGCAAGGCCGTTTGGCAGGCGTGCAGATATCGCAAACTTCCACCCAGCCCGGAGGCACCCAGCAAATCCTGATACGCGGACAACGATCGCTCACCGCTAGCAATGCTCCGCTGATCGTGCTGAATGGTATCCCTTTTCCGGGTTCCCTGAGTGATATCAATCCCGTGGACATCAAGAGCATCAGCATCTTGAAGGACGCTTCCGCAACCGCTATTTACGGTTCACGAGGCGCCAACGGGGTGATATTGATCACCACTAACACAGGAACCATTGGACAAAAACCACAAATAAGCTATAATAGCTATTATGGCATACAAAAGCTTTTTGCCCCTTTCCCGATGATGAACGGCCCTGAATTTATTGCGCTTAAAAAGGCTGCCGGCAATAAATTTCCCAATGGCGCAGATGAATCCGATTCTATTAATACTAATTGGCAAAAGTTGTTTTACCTGCCCTCTGCTCCGGTCACCAACCAGAATTTAGACATTTCGGGCGGTATGACGAACGGCAACTACCACTTTGGTTTAGGTTTTTATAATGATAAATCGTTGGTCCCTACGCAACAGTTCAAACGGTATTCGTTGAATGCTACTATTAATCAGGGGATAGGTAAGTATGTCCGCGTGGGCTTCACCAGCAATACAGACTATAGTACTTCACAAGGCTCCCAGGTGGGATTATATAATATCCTGAGTATGTCACCGCTCGCCAGCCCCTACAATGCCGATGGCACCTTAAAACAATCCATACAGATGTCGCAGGATGTCGCTGTGAATGAAACAAGATATATTGTAGATAGCTTAAAAAATGTATGGCTAAACCCCATCAAGACCTTGGGAACTTATAACTCATTATACGGAGTGTTTGACATTCCGGGGATTCCGGGTTTATCCTACCGGATCAATGTAGGTTTGAATTACAGCACTACGGACAATGACAGCTATACAGGGACAGGTGTCATGAGTACCGTGGCTACAACTCCTTCCGTGGCCACTATCATCCATACCGTCACTTCCAGTTGGACTGTGGAGAATCTATTAACTTACGATCATAGCTTTGGGAAGAGTCATCTGAATCTAACTGCCATGTATTCTGCTGAGAAAGACAGCTATACCGGTTCGGATGTGTCGGCAAATGATATTCCAGACGATCAGATGCAATTCTATAACTTAGGGCAGACGCTTGGTACCATTACTATTAACCCTGCTTACCAGAGCTATTCGCAAAACGGCTTGGAGTCGTGGATGGGGCGTTTAATCTATGAATATTCAAACCGGTATATGCTGACGGCTGTTCTACGCGCTGATGGCTCCTCCATACTGGCGCCAGGTCATCAGTGGCATACCTCTCCGGCTATATCTGCCGGATGGAATATCGCGAACGAATCCTTTATGAAAGGTGTCCCCCAGATCAATGAATTGAAGCTGCGGGTGGGCTATGGGCAAACCGCCAACCAGGCGGTAGCGCCTTATTCCACTCTGGGTCAACTAGCATCATCTCCTTATAACTTTGGCCCAACGGATTATGCGGTGGGATATTATGTATCCACGCTTCCCAATCCTGATTTAGGGTGGGAATGGTCCACGACATGGAACTATGGCCTGGACTTTGCCCTGCTGCATGATCGCCTTTCCGGTACCATAGAGTACTATGTCACGAAGACGAAGGATCTGCTGCAGAGCGTATCTCTGCCGCCCACGTCAGGGGTAAGCAGCTATACGGCAAATGTCGGGAATACCCAGAACAAAGGATTGGAAGTGACCGTCAATGGTACTATTCTGAATGACGATAATGGCTGGACCTGGACAGCGGGTGTAAATGCGTATGCTAACCGCAATAAGCTGGTATCGCTTGCTTCCGGCCAGACTGAGAATATAGGCAATGATTGGTTTGTGGGCCATCCTCTCAATGCGGTGTATGATTATCAGAAAATCGGGCTTTGGCAGGCCGGAGATCCCAATCTGCCCATCGAGGAGCCGGGAGGAAATCCCGGTATGATCCGGGTTAAATATACCGGCACTTATGAGAATGGTTTGGCTACCAGGGCCATTGGACCATCGGACGAGCAGATCATCAATTTAGACCCTGTATTTCAGGGAGGCTTCAACACCACCGTAACCTATAAGGGATTTGACTTTACGGCGGTCGGGCTTTTTCAAAACGGCGGTATCCTTATCAGCACGTTGTATTCATCGGGTGGTTACCTTAACTTAGATGACGGACGGCGGAATAACGTGAAAATAAATTACTGGACACCTACGGATACTATGGCCCTGTATCCCAAGCCGGGAGGTATTATGTCCGGCGACAATCCGAAGTATGGAAGTACCCTGGGTTACTTTAACAGCTCATACCTGAAAATACAAACGTTGACTCTGGGATATGACTTTACCCACCTGAGTTGGTTGAGAAATTCAAATTCAGGTATTACCAGGCTCAGGCTTTACCTTACGGTAGAGAATCCGTTTGTGTTTTTCTCCCCGTACTACCGGCAATCGGGGTTGGATCCTCAAACCAATTCGTATGGGAATCAAAACCAGGCAGTGACCTCCTACCAGCATCGTATTTTGGTGGTTGGCACGAACACGCCGGAAACGCGCAACTATCTCCTTGGGCTTAATTTGACCTTCTAAAACTCTGATCATGAAAAAGATACATAGAAAAACTTATACAAGTGGAGCTGTCATTCTGCTGATGCTGCTCCTCACGGCATGCTCCAAGCTATTGGAGGAAACACCGCGTAGTACTTTTACTCCTCAATTTTTTACAACGGAGGCAGGCGTGACTGGTGGAATAACCTCCTTGTATGCCAATCTGCGTAACATATACGGGAATGCTTATTATTACAATACCGGTGAAACCGGTACCGACGAAGTAACCTACGGTCAAAGCGCAGACCAAAATTTTAAGGTTATGGACCTTTCAGGGCAGGGAGATATTAGTTCTACAACCAGCCGTTCCGATGTATTATGGAATAGTGCTTGGGGAGCCATTAACACCTCGAGCGGAGTGATTGAAAATGGTTCCGCAGCGGGAGTGGCGCCATCCTTAGTGGCGGAAGCCAGGTTTTTCCGTGCGTTTTATTACTTTCAGTTAGTGCAAACGTTCGGAGGAGTTCCATTGGATCTGGGCGCCGGTGTACTAAAGTTCAACACGCATCCTGTAGCGCTTTCTACCCGCAATACGGTACCGGAAGTCTATACCAAGTGCATCTTTCCGGACCTGGACAGCGCAGTAAATGAATTGCCTGTGAATCCACGTGCAACTGGAACAGTAACCCAGGTGGTGGCAGAACTTTACCTGGCAGAAGCCTATCTGACTTATGCCTGGTGGCTCCAAAACCCTAATAATATTCCCACTTATCCGGCCGTGACATTACCACGAACAGATCCGGATGGACATAATGCTCAATGGTATTTTCAGCAGGCTTATGACGTGGCAACACACGCTATTGATAATCCAGGCCCTTATGGCTTAATGCCTACCTACTACGATCTGCATAATGCGGTAAACGACCGCAACAAAGAAGAGCTGCTGTATGCAGATCACACACAGTCAAACGAATATTATAATGGTTCTAGTCTTTCCTATGGCGGTGGCGGCGGTGAGGATAACTTTGCCGGATGGATGATGACCTGGAATTATCCAAACATAAGAAGTAGTTCTTCCAATACCACGTGGACTAAAGTAAGTTCCGTCCTTCGGGCAACTTATCAACCCTTAGGACGCCCGTGGGTAAGAATGGCGCCTACGATCGGAGCAATTAAAAATACTTTTGCAGACAAAACCAATGATTCGCGTTACGACGGTACTTTTACAACCGTTTACCGGGGCAACTGGAATCTAAACGGCACAGGACTGACCAGTGTTCCGACGCTGTATAATGCAAATAATTTACCGATAAGCCCGAATGATCCTGTACTAACTTTCCTGAATGAACCCAACCCGAATATTACCTATGAGAGTAGTGCGGGCCAGAGCAATGTGGGGGCAGGCACCTTACCGGGAAATTCAAGTTGGGTAATAGATCCCAATGGCATCAGCCGGATCGTATATCCGGGGTTATGGAAGCTGGGTCCTTACCGTACCGATAATGCAGGTGGATTGGGAGAATATAATGCTGCCAGCACCCGTCCCTTTGTGATCGCTTATTTCTCGCGGCTTTACTTTATTGCTGCCGAAGCAGCCGTAGAAGGCGCTACAGTGGGTAGTATTACGACCAATGCCGGTCAGACTGCCTATGATTTGATCAATGTGATCCGTGCACGCGCCGGCAGATGGGATTATTCCCAAAACGGGGATTCCGCTATAGTGGCGGACAATAGTGCCGCTATGATGGCTGCCACTCCAACCACGATTACCATTCCTTATATTTTATCCGAACTTTCACGTGAATATTACGGACAAGGAGATCGCTGGCTCGATTTAATACGGACTCAGGAGTGGGCGCAGATCGCCGGTAGTTACCAAATATGCGGGAGCAGCTATGGGGACCATACGCCGCAAACCGTCACGCGGACCATTACGCCACAGGATTATATACGCCCTATTCCGAATGGTCAGATTAATGCTATGCAGGGAACCAGTACACAATTGGCGGCGTATCAGAATCCGGGATATCAATAGGCATAAATAATTTTCTGAAATTTCAGAATTACCTTGGTAGATCTATAAAATACATGTAAAACGACCTTATTACCTTATTAAGAATACCTTGTGGATAAGGTAATGAGGTCTTCAAAATGATGGGGTGGCATTATTTCTACGAGGTCACAAAGGTTAAGGCCAAATAAATCATTTTTGCTCTTGATTTATTTTCGTGTGGCTTAACTGCAGATAATTATTAAACAAACGGTGAATTCAAATGACTTTTCAAAAAATTATAAATGGTCTTGTGAAAATAGACACGATCAGGTTTTGTGAGTGTCGGATAAAACAATGGTGGATTCTTGTTTTCGTTGTCAGTATGTGCTTTTGCTATGCAAGTGTTCAGGCTCAGGACTTTGTCACAGAGAAAGAGGCGGAAGGTTCCTTTCCCGTGGTGAATTTAAAGCAATCAGCATCTATTTGCGTAGATCCTCATGATTTTTTTATAGCCAATAAAGCTGCGGAATTGCTTCAACAGGATATTATCAATGTGACAGGTAAAAAACCTGTTCTATTAAATCATGTGGAAGGAAAAAATATGATCATTATTGGGTCCATTGAAAAATCTTCATTCATAAAAAAGTTAGTTGAGGAGGGAAAATTAGATACGAATGACCTTTCCGGGAAATGGGAGGCCTATAAACTGCAGGTAGTGGATCATCCGTTCAAAGGAGTGGACAAAGCGCTGGTAATAGTGGGCAGCGACCGGCAGGGAACTGCGTATGGCGTATTTGCTTTATCAAAAGAAATGGGTGTTTCACCCTGGTACTGGTGGGCAGATGTACCCGTTAAGAAGAAGAAAGACGTATATGTGAAGGCAGGAACTTATTTCTATGGCCCCCCTGCTGTCAAATACCGCGGATTCTTTATCAATGATGAAGCGCCTGCACTTTCGGGATGGGTGCATGAAAAATATGGTTCGGCAGGCTCATCAGGGGCTGGTGGATTTAATCATAAGTTTTATGTACATGTGTTTGAATTATTGTTGCGCCTGCGCGCCAATTATTTATGGCCTGCCATGTGGGGAAGTGCATTTAATAATGATGATACGTTGAACCCTGTATTGGCTAATGAGTATGGTATTGTAATGGGAACCTCCCATCAGGAGCCTATGAACCAGGCTACAGAACACTGGCGCCGTACCGCGAAGGGTCCGTGGGACTATCAAACCAATGCGAAGGAATTACAATATTTCTGGAGACAAGGCATTGAAAATATGGACCATCGTCAGACTATTGTAACCATTGGCATGAGAGGCAATGGTGATGAGCCGATGACCGAAGGGACGAATATTGCTTTATTGGAAAAGATCGTTAAAGAGCAACGAAAGATCATCGCGGAAGTTACGGGTAAGCCTGCATCCGAAACCCCGCAGGATTGGGCTTTGTACAAGGAAGTGCAGACTTATTATGATGAAGGCATGCGGGTTCCGGATGATGTCACGCTGCTTTATTCCGATGATAACTGGGGCAACATCAGGAGGCTCCCTGCGCTGAAAGACAGCACGCGCCGGGGGGGCTTTGGCATCTATTATCATTATGATTATGTAGGCGGTCCGCGTAACTATAAATGGCTGAACACCAATCAGATTTCCCGCACTTTTGAGCAAATGCATTTGGCTTATGCCTACCATGCCAGGCAAATCTGGGTAGTGAACGTGGGAGATATCAAGCCAATGGAATTTCCAATCTCCTTTTTCATAGATTATGCGTGGAATGCCAATACGTGGACGGTTAAGGATCTCGCGAGTTATACGAAAAATTGGGCCGCGGAACAATTTGGAAATAAGTATGCGGATGAAATCGCGCATATTCTGGAGGAATATACACAATACAATAGCCGCCGTAAGCCGGAATTGTTATCCCCCGATACTTATAGTTTAGACCATTATCGGGAAGCGGAAAGGGTGACCGGTGATTATAATGCACTATGGGAAGAAGCTGAAAGAATATATAAAGAATTGCCCACTTCTTTTAAGCCTGCCTTTTTTCAGTTAGTGCTTTATCCAACCGCAGCCTGTGCTAATCTGAATGACCTGTACGTAACAGTTGCTAAAAACAGGCTGTATGCAAAGCAGGGCAGAGCTATGACCAATGTGATGGCAGACAGCGCCGTAGCCATGTTTAAAGAAGATCACGCTCTTTCCCATTTTTATAACAAAGTAATGGAAAATGGCAAGTGGGATCACATGATGGATCAAACGCATATTGGATATACCTATTGGCAGGAACCACCCTGGGATGTGATGCCGCAGGTGGTACGTATTCACATGCCTGATAAGGCTGATATGGGAGTGGCAATAGAGGGTTCCGATATGACATGGCCGGATTGGGTCCATAAAAAAGTCAAGGCAGAATTACCTGACTTTGATCCATATAACCAACAGAAATATTATATGGATATTTTTAACCGGGGATCAATGCCTTTTGATTACCAAATAAAAGCTAATAAGAGCTGGATTAAAATTTCTGAACCTGAAGGGACAATCAATCTGCAAAAACGTATCTGGGTCAGCGTGAACTGGAATCAGGCACCGCATGGAAAGGATAGTTCCCTGATCACTATTACAGGCCCGTCTGACAGGCCGGTGCAGGTAACAGCTCTCATCAATAATCCTTCTATCCCCCCCCTTCGGGGGGGTGGGGGGGGGCCGGGGGCAGGGACCTTCATAGAAAGCAACGGATATGTTTCTATAGAGGCGCCGCATTATACTAAAGCAGTTAACGGGAGTTCTATTCACTGGGTAACCATTCCGGGATTAGGGAGAACGTTATCTGCCGTAACTGCTTTTCCGGTAACGGCTGCTTCCCAAACGCCTGGAGGAGATGATGCCCATTTGGAATATGATATGTATTTATTGGATACAGGTATGGTCAAAGTGGACGTGTATCTTTCACCTACGCTGAATATTGAGAACTCGCCTCATGGTTTACGCTACGCGGTTTCTTTTGATAGCGACCCGCCTCAGATCGTGAATATGACAGCTGATGATTCAGATACCACATGGGCAAAGCATGTGAGCGACAACATCAATATTCAGACCACTGAATTCCACATTGAGAAGCCAGGAGAGCATATCTTGAAATTCTGGAGGGTAGATCCGGGTGTGGTGTTACAGAAAATTGTAGTGGATCTGGGCGGAGTGAAACAGAGTTATTTGGGACCGCCGCAAAGTTATTATAAACAGTGACAGATATCTTAACCGGGAGAAGGGGGAACTTAAATCTTAAATCTCCAATGACAAATCACAAAAAACAAATTCCAAATAATTTTCAAATTTTCAATTTCAAACAGTTGCTACTCTATAGAAGTTTGGGTTATTGAAGTTTATAATCTAGATTTTATTTGGATTTTGATATTTGTTTTTTGAAATTTTTTATCAAAAAATGTTAAGTCTATAGAAATAAGAATGGTCATTCACTTTTATACAATGAAAATATATTTTAAAATTAAAAATGACTTATAATACGTTCAAACATATTAACCTTGGTAGAGATCGTACCTATAATTGTTCGACCTTATTAGCTTATTTGCTGTATGTTCTTAATAAGCTAATAAGGTTTTATTCTGTAACACTAATAGCTACTAAGGTAATAAGGTTGCTCGTGCAATTGCGTATGAAAAGACTTTTTTTAATTAGTCTGATAGCCATGTTCTTATTTAGCTGCCAAAAGAAGGAAACGCATCCTAAGCCTCCTGCCACTCCTCAGTTTGATACGGTAGCGGCAGCCACTATTGATGCGGGTACCACCCAACAAACTATTTTCGGATTTGGCGGAGCAGATATCGTGGATTGGACGGGTGATTTAACTGCTGCGGAAAGGACTGCAGCTTTTTCACCCACGACGGGTATCGGTCTAAGCATTGTTCGTGTGTGCGTCCCCGTGGATAGTACGGAGTTTGCCCAGGCAAAGGCAACTATTGATATGTGTAAGGCTTACGGCGGTGCAGCTATTGCCTCGGTATGGTCGGCACCTGCCTGGATGAAAACAAATGACAGTACTATCCACGGGGCTATTAAAACAACTTCTTATTCAGAATATGCTGCTTATTTACGGTCTTTTAATTCGGCAGTGGGCGGATTGGCTGCTATTAGCCCGACCAACGAACCTAATATTACGGCGACCTACGAATCCATGCACATGACGGCTTCCGAAGTGGCGAACTTCGTAGCAAACGAAGGAGATAGTTGTGGCGCTCCTATCATGGCGCCGGAGCCTTTTAATATGGATCAAACATTTATTGATGATTATTTAAGCAACGCAGAAGCAAAGACAAAAACCTGTTTTATTTGCGGACATATTTACGGCGCAAAACCTTATGTTTTATCTGTGGATAAGCAGGTCTGGATGACAGAACATTATATCAACTCGAATGTCAGCGGCAATGACTGGGCAAATGCGATGGCTGCCGCCAAAGAGATCAATGACTGCATGAACGTGGGATGGAGCGCTTATGTCTGGTGGTACATCAGAAGAAGCTATGGTCCGATAGACGAAAATGGTAATATCCAGAAATTGGGTTATGTGATGGCGCAATATGCGAGGTACGTCCGTCCGGGTTATACAAAAATATCCTGTACAGAGAACCCTTCTACCGGTATTTATGCTACCGCTTATAAGCAAGGTTCCAAAATAGTAGTGGTCGTGATTAATCAAAATTCATCGGAGGTTTATCAGCCGTTTAATCTAACCGGGGTAACTGTTTCAGGCTTTACAAGTTATACGACTACCGGTTCGTCCAACCTGGCATCAGGCGACGTATCTGTTTCAGGAAATAGTTTTGGTGCGGCTATACCCGGTTCAAGCATAACTACTTTGGTATCTGATTAAAGATTACTGTTAAGAAAAATAATATGAGAAAATGAAAAAAAGATCCAATAACATAGATCAATTTAGTAAAAATGTTCACAAATGAATTAAGTCCGTTTAGTGAATGGTTCAACCAGGATTGTGGATGTCTGAAAGGCATCAATCTGATTAGTCGTGGGCTGTGCTCACGGATGAAAGTTACCAGTAGGTTCCAACCTGAAAGGGTTGAATCTCTCGCTAACCAAACAACAATGATATATATAATAATCCAATGAAAGTCGTCATCAACATCTTTATATTAATGCTCACCACCATTTGCTTAAGGGCAGAGAATGGGCACCGGCTTTGGTTGCATGGCAGGAGCACTGCCCCGGTCAGGGTGATCTGCTCCGGGAATTCAGCTACCCTCGATATTGCAAAAGAGGAACTTCATCACGGCTGGGAGGGAAAACCCAACGCGTCCGTCTTTCTGAAGGTAGTGCATGACTCTGCCATTAAAGGTGACGGATATAGGCTAGGCCCCGATGGCGTACAGGCGAATACTGATCTGGGTATCTTATATGGCGTATATGCCTTGTTGCGCCACCAGCAAACCGGTGAAGTCATTAAAACAGCAGTGAGCAATCCATCTTATGAAAGGCGCATATTGGACCACTGGGATAATCTGAATGGAACGATCGAACGCGGGTATGCAGGCCGGTCTATATTCTGGAATGGCAATGATTCACTGGATGTAACTGCCGAGGATAAACGCTTGTGGCGGGAATATGCCGGCGCCGATGCTTCCATAGGCATTAATGGCGCCGTGCTGAATAACGTCAATGCTTCGCCTCAGGTATTGAAGCAAGAATACCTGAAGAGAGTGCAGGCTATTGCCGGTGTGTTACGCCCTTATGGTATCAGGGTCTATCTGTCTGCCAATTTCGCGTCGCCTACTATCATCGGAGGCTTGAAAACATCGGATCCTTTGGATCCCCAGGTAAAAGAATGGTGGAAGGAGAAAGTGAAAGGAATTTATGATATGATCCCTGATTTTGGTGGTTTCTTGGTCAAAGCGAATAGTGAAGGACAACCGGGCCCACTGACTTATGGGCGCACCTATGCCGATGGTGCGAACACTATTGCAGATGCACTGAAGCCTTATGGTGGCATTGTCATGTGGCGCACCTTCGTATATTTTAATAATGGGGATGATCGTGCCAAACAGGCTTATGAAGCGTTTAAGCCTTTGGATGGCAGGTTTCATGATAATGTGATCCTCCAGGTAAAAAACGGGCCGATTGATTTTCAACCCCGCGAGCCGTTTAGCCCGCTGTTCGGAGCCATGAAAAAAACTTCCCTCATGCCCGAAGTGGAAATAACCCAGGAATATCTCGGACAGGCTGTTCACCTGGTTTTTCTGGCGACTATGTGGGAAGAATTCCTGAAAAGCGATACTTATCAGGCCGGGCCGGGAAGTACGGTGGCCCGTTGCACGGACGGAAGCATCTTTCATCAAAAACCTGCCTTGCCGGCAGCTACCCTGTACACACAAGTTTTAAATCTATAAAGTCAGATATTTGCCGAAATGATTTATAAAAGATGGACATGAATATATCTCCGTTAAATTTCATAACAACTTACGAAGG
>SCQT01000169.1 GCA_004322015.1 Chitinophagaceae bacterium | reverse complement strand
TCAGTGGCAGCAATTCATTAAAGATCACCACATGGAAGATTGGGTAAATGCCTGGGATCCGGATAACAGCACCAATTATCGCAGGCTATACGATGTGTATATGACACCGGTGGTTTACCTTTTAGATAAAAACAAAAGAATATTAGCCAAACAGTTAGATGTGCAACAAATGAATGATTTCCTGAATCATTTGAACAACAAAGAGACTGATCTGGCAAAAAAAGGCGAATGAATCCCTTACTCTCCTGAATCCCTTGTCTGTCAGGCGCTTCCGCGCCGTAAAATAACATCGGATTTATTATTATTTCATCACTTGTGGCTGCTTCCTAAATATATAGTTTATAGAATGGCATATTCTTTGTTCATTCATACGCATTCCCTTTTTGTTTTGATATAAAATTAAACAATTGAAGTATGGAATTCATCAGGAAAAAGTTATTATTATTCATTTTTCTCTTGGCAGGTATAAGTGCTTTTGGACAGGTTCGCGTAGGCATTAAGGGTGGATTAAATCTTGCGGACATGAAATATGAACCTAAAAACCAGACTCAGGGTACCCCCAACGCTAATTCTTTGGCTACATTTAATGCCGGGTTGATTGTGGATGTCCCGCTTTTGCAACATATTGTGTATCTGCAGCCGGGATTGATGATAAACGGTAAAGGATCTAAGGTGGAATACACAGGAACAGCAGGAACTTTCACTCAGAAAATAAATCCCATTTACCTGGAGATTCCTGCGAATATTTTATTCAAACCTTCTATCGGTACCGGCACTAAATTATATTTCGGAGCAGGACCTTATTTTGCGATGGGTATTGGCGGTAAATCCAGTTCTGATGCGCAGAGCAATGTGGGTTCTTTCTATCAAAGCCACCCATTGAAATTCGGAAATGGTTCCAATGATGATTTTAAGCAAACGGATGTGGGAGCCAATATCCTTGCAGGATTTGAGTTCAGCCAGGGATTAATAGTAGGCGCTCAGTACGGCTTAAGTTTCACTAATAACGCGCCGGGTGGGAATAATGATGCACCCAAAATTTTGCGTAATAAAGTGCTGAGTTTTTCTGTGGGTTATCTCTTTGGGAAATAAAAATTTTTTAATCACACAATTATTTAATTAAAAATCATCTTTATGAAAAAGATCATGTTTCCGGTGATGGTACTGCTGATGGGCGGGATTACATTACTTACGGTAAATACTGCTGATGCACAGGTTTCTTATGGAGTGAAATTAGGTCCTGATTTCTCCAGTATGACCAGTAAAGTCGGTGGTTCGAAAGAAACTACTAAAATGATAGCGGGCTTTGCCGGCGGAGTATATGCCAATCTTCCCATTGCCCCCCAGTTTTATATACAACCCTCACTGATGTATGAAGGAAAGGGTGGTAAAGATAAAAGTACCGATGTAAAA
Source organism: Chitinophagaceae bacterium (assembly GCA_004322015.1). Classification (GTDB taxonomy): domain Bacteria; phylum Bacteroidota; class Bacteroidia; order Chitinophagales; family Chitinophagaceae; genus FW021-bin31. The sequence goes on along the minus strand of SCQT01000169.1, from coordinate 1,064 downwards.
ACACGGCTGAATTACCTGACTCTTCCCATAGATTTCTTATTCAAGCCTGAAATGCCCAACGGCAGCGGTTCGTGGATCGTAGGCATAGGCCCTTATTTTGGTTATGGTCTTTCGGGAAAAATTTCTTCAGTTTCTAGAGATCCGTTTAAGGACTATGGCGGTGGTGCATCGCTTAAGCGTTTCGATGCCGGAGCCAACGTGCAGTTAGGATATGAGATGGCCAACGGTTTCAACATCGCATTAAATACGGAATTAGGACTGGTGAATATTTTGAATAATGGCGCTACCTCCGGTGGAAGCGGCAATACGGCTCACAATACTTCATTCGGCGTGACCCTTGGCTACACACTTGGGAAAAGATAAGATACCCTGTTATGGAAAAGATCCCGTTAATGCAAGTTAACGGGATCTTTTGTTTACCTTCACGGTATAATATATTGTTATAGTATGAAGAACTTCATTTCGAACCTCCTCTCCGGCTGCATTATTATTCTGCTTTCGGCGGTGAGTAATGCGGGCGCGCAAATAAATTTTGGCGTAAAAGCTGGGCCTGATTTTTCCAGTATAACTACTAAAACTACTGGAACATCGGGTTCCAGGGTGACCAGTAACGGACTCATAGGTCTGGAAGCAGGTATATATGCCGAAATTCAGGCAGCATCGCAATTGGTCATTCAACCTGCTTTAATGTATGAAGGGAAAGGCGGTAAGTACAATTTAAGCGGCGGGTATATGCAAACCCAACGGTTAAATTATCTAACGCTTCCCATTGACGTATTGTACAAGCCTGAAATGCCCAACGGCACCGGTGCATGGTATTTAGGCGCGGGGCCTTATCTGGCTTATGGTATTTCAGGAAAAATTTCCGACAATCAAACCGGTTCCGGCGCCGTGGATCCTTTTAAGGATTATGGCAATGGCGCGCAATTAAATCGCTTTGATGCGGGCGCTCATGTCCAGTTGGGGTATGAAATGTCAACAGGTTTGAATATGGGTTTAGATGCTATGCTGGGGTTGGTGAACATCTCTTCACATGGGAATATTAACAATACTGCGCATAATAC
>SCQT01000168.1 GCA_004322015.1 Chitinophagaceae bacterium | reverse complement strand
TGACGAAAGCAAGAATTGAAAAGAGAAAGAGACAATAAAACAAGATAAAACATTACCTGTATATTCCCTCTATATTGACGGCCGTCCTCCATGAGCGAGCCTACCCAACCTTCATGGATATACTGAATTCATAAACCCTCCCTTATCATTATACGGCATTCGCGAGAGAATAATTTGTGTATTTATTACATATATATATTACTTTAGGTGTCGGAAATCTTTAACTGTAATAACTTAAAACCCATTCTCGAATGCAATATCTTCTTCTTAAGGGGTGGCCGGATGAGGGGCCGGCTGAGTTATCTTCATCATCTAAGAAATTGTCGATTGAGTCAAATAAATGGGTAATATTCGTATATATTTTTGCGGCGTGCGTCGTTTTGAGTGGAATAGACTTTACCTAAAAGGATATCTTAAATTAATATTAGTCTTATGATAATTTGGTCCGGCTATGGTTCTTGGTATTTGTAATTGTATTTGTTGACTCATTAATTGCAAATTTACTTTCGGACGAAATCACAAATGATCCGAGCTATTATGATAGCCATTTAATACCATTGGGACTATCATTTCTGTTTTCAGCTTTAGTAATTTTCTATTTGACATTGTAAAAGATGCATGATTTCTTTGGTAGATTTTGGTTTGACAATATGATGGGGCGACGAATAAATTCTCAGTGTAGAATCTGGAAGATGTTGACCCCCATTCCGTTTCATGTTAGAGAATTTTCAGCGAGGTCTCGAGATAGGATTATTTTTTTCAGGACTTATTATTAGATATTATAGGCTATATTATACCACTTATTCCCGAGTAAAGGGGACCACTTACTGTTCACCCCGGGGAGCCTTGGCACCTCTTTATGAACTGGCAATACGACGCAAAGTGTACCATCTCCTTTGATTGGACAAGTGCTTTTATTTACCCTGGATTTGTTTTGTGATGAATGTAAACTCCGGTGATGCGAGGTATTATAAATGTTCCCGTAGGTTCTTGATTATGTTAGCCCGCCATTCCTGCATGTTGATCCTCCTTTATGGTTCAGATTTTTCGGAGTATTCTTGCATGTTGCTCCACCTCCAGGGAGCGGCGGAAGACCATTAATAATTTATCGGGTATGTAAATTGATGGAATTGGAAGATAGAGTTCGGACATAGATTATCCGTTCAGCGGGTAGAACCATTCATTTTATGAGAGGATGCCAACGGGAATCTTTTTGAAAAGAATGTCCAGTTTATTGAGGGCTAAGATAGTCGTGAGTTCGGAGAACAAACTGATGGATATGAACAGGTTGTGAAGAAAAGGAATATAAGGGAGGAAAGGTTCAGGTTTAAATTGCATAAAACCAAACACTCGATGGCCAAACGACATTGATTGTGTGCTCCTCCGTCACATCAAAGAGCAAGACAAGAGGAGGATACTCCCTATCTTCTCCCTACCTTCACCCTATTAAAAGCGTACTAAAAGCGTAAGTGAGTTGGCAATATTTCCCTGGTTATCAAGGTGAAATGTATCGAACTCACGTTAAGATGGGGATCATTATTTATGCATATTCGGGATAATAGTGCTGACCTATCCCGGTAAGATAAAGGAGCAGGGTTTTTATGAACCACTATCTATTTTTATGCTTATAATAAGCAGGCGTCTATTTCTTTAGCTTCCTCCGTACTTTCTTCACAAATTCCACCGGTACCCCGGCAATGTCGGCGGCCTGGGCATCGGTCATAGCCATTTTCAGGAGGAGGTTGGAAACTACCTCGGCTTTACCTTTCAGAATACCTTTTTCAAGGCCTTCTTCAAGGCCTTTTAAACGCCCTTTTTCGAGACCTTCTTTTTTCGCTCTCTCGAGCACCATTTCTTCTATGCCCATAGTCTTTTTATTTTCAGTAATCTGTTCAATGGTTTTATCAAAGTTAAGATTATATTTCGGATCGGCAAAGTGGATATAAAACTTCAGAAAATTCATGAGTCCTCTGATTTTCTGTTTTGGGAACTTCTGCTCCAACAGCTTCTTTGCCAATGAAAATTTCAATTTAAATAATTCATCATCAACCAGTTTTCCTGATTTCAATGCTAAAAGCACAATAAGGATTAATGTGGCAAACGGATTTTTGCTCTCTTCCAACGCCTTCTCTTCCTGCTCTACGATCTTATAGGTATTGAATTGGAAAGTATTCTTTGTACCTAAATAATCGTATTCATACAAGGATGGCTTAAACTTCTTGTTGCTATCCGTAAAAATAGCAATAGCTGTTACGGGCTTGCCATATTTATCCAAAATACGATAGAAATAAGCAAACATGCGCTTAGCAAAATCCTTATCATCATATCCCTGTATTTCGATGTGAACCAGAAACCATCCTTCTTTACCAGCTTTAGTGAATACTTTCACTAGTTTATCCACGAACTTAGGTGTCTGCATGTTTTCAGGGGATGGAAAGAGTTGCTCCAGCTCTTTATCTAAGAACTCGAATCCTTTCTTCATGTCGAACAGCTTATCGGCATCGGGGAAGAAGAAGTGTAGGAAATCGTCGAACAGATTTTCTAAAATCCCTTTCCAGAGAGTATCGTCTCTTTTCATGAGCGTAATTTTTCAAAGTGGTTTGAACGAAGATAAGGATTTATTTGATCCTTCTGTGGAAGAATCCTTCCCTGGTAATAATTACAGAGAAACACTTAAAATTTCAAAGTAGAAAGTGAAGAAAATAATTATAACCTTAGTATCAATGAACTATTTTTATAAGTATTCAAACCTTCCGAAGATTAGGAATTACCTTCTATTGGAGAACATCCTGACGGTTTTCCCGGAGAAAGGTAATAAGGTCTTTATTGTTTCCCGCTTTTATGCGGATAACCATCAAACCCCGCAAAGGCTTCGCCGGAATAATAAAGATGCCAGGTGTTATAATTTATTTGCTTCCACCGCCACCACTTTACTATCAATCAGTCCGGGATGGGCTGCGATCATTTTTAATACGGCATTGTCATCCAGAGAAATTTTTCCCGCATATTTCTTTGAAGATGCATCAGGGGTGCTTCCGTCTGTGGTATAGTAAATAACGGCACCCGGATCCGCATCACCTGCTTGTATGGAAACTGTATTTCCCTCTTTTTTAATATCCGGATTAATGAAAGGAACAGGTGTTGTCAGATCACGGGTAATATCACTGTGCGGACAATCTGTTTCTTTCACTGCAAAATTTTTATCCGGTGAAGAGCCCATGTGTAAAGTAAGTGTGGCGCCATTCAAAATATCCTGATGGGTAATGTATGATTTTGAATATTTCTTTCCATTCAGCGCTGCCGACAGTATATAAAAATCTGACATGGAAACACCCGACGCTTTTATGGTAAAAGTTTTCCCGTTGGACAAATGGATCTTTACTTCCTTAAACATGGGTGTGCCTAAAGCGTATTCCGGTCTCCCCGGGCATACCTGATAAAACCCCATGTCGCTCATCACCAGCCAGGCGCTCATTTGCCCGCAATCATCATTGCCGCTTTCTCCATTCGGATCGTTGAAATACAGCGTATTGCAAATCCTGTGCACCAACTGCTGCGTACGCCAGGGCATGCCGGCATAATCAAACAGATAAGCAATGTGATGGCTGGGTTCGTCCCCGTGCGCATATTCCCCGATCATGCCGGCAATATCGGGAGGTACATTTCCTGTCAGCACAGAGGCGGTCCTGAAAAAAGTATCTAACTGAGTAGCAAACGTTTTTCTCCCGCCATGTAATTTCATCATGCCTGACACATCCTGCTGAGCAGCATAATTATATTGCCATGCGTTGGCCTCCGTATAAAAGCCGTTTACATCCGTCGGATTAAAAGGCGTGAACCAGACATCGTCATGCTTCCCCCGGAAAAAGCCGGTAGAAGGATCATATACGTTTTTATAATATTGCGCTCTTTCAATATATCTTTTATAGTCTTTTTCTTTGCCCATCATCCTTGCCATATCGGCAATGCACCAATCGTCATAAGAATATTCCATGGTGCGTGATACCGATTCCGAAATATCGTGCTGCTGAAGAAAACCCTGTCTGCGATATGCCGGTAAAGCAAAGCGATTGCTTTCATCATAATTTTCAATGGCCGTCAGTGCTTCATTCCCATTGTATCCTCTGATGCCCTTTTGATAGGCGTCCACGATCACGGGCACGGAATGATGACCTATCATCACATTGGTTTCGTTGCCCGACAATTCCCAGGTAGGCGTCATGCCACCGTATTTATATTGTGCCAGGAAAGTATTGATCCAGTCATTCATAATTTTTGGCTGCAGAATAGTCATCAGAGGATCCAAAGCACGGTAGGTATCCCAAAGAGAAAAGACCGTATAGTTGGTAAAGTTTTTGGCCTGATGAATTTTCAGATCGGTACCGCGGAATTTACCATCCACATCCTGATAAATGTTAGGATCAATATAGCAGTGATATAAGGCGGTATAGAACATAATCTGCTGATCTTTTGTTCCGCCGGTCACTTCTATCTGACTTAATATTTTATTCCATTTATGATGAGCCGCTTCCCGTATTTTATTAAAATCAAAGCCGGGCATTTCTGCATTCAGATTCCGCATGGCGCCTTCGGGGCTGACCGCCGAAAGTCCCACTTTCACGAATAAATTTTTCTGATCTTTTACATCAAAGGTGAAATAAGCTTTTACATCTTCTCCGTGAAGGCTATCCTTACCCCCCACCGGTTCATTATTTAATGCCAGCTCATGACGCTGAAAAGGTTTGGAAAACTTAAGTGCAAAATATACTATCTGATCATGCGCCCATCCGCGGGATTCTCTTAATCCTACTACGGTGGAATCATTCACGATACGAAGCCAGGAATGCAGCACCCGGTCCTGGTCGCCGTGATGCAGATCGAGCATTACATTCCCTTCTCCAGCAGAAGCGGGGAAAGTATATTCATGCATACCGGCTCTGTCGGTAGCAGTGAGCTGCACGTTGATATGATATTTATTGAGATAAACCCGATAATAACCGGGTGAAGCCTGTTCATTGCCATGGCTAAAGGAAGATTTATAATTTTCCTGCAGCCATTGATATTTCCCGGTGGTCGGCATTAATAAAATATCTTCATAATCGGGTATGCCGGTACCACTGAGATGAGTATGTGAAAAGCCATAAATAGCCGTATCCGTATAATAATAACCGCCGCAGGCATCCCATCCCTGCATACGGGTATCAGGGCTTAACTGTACCATACCATACGGCATGGTAGCGCCGGGAAAGGTATGTCCATGGCCGCCGGTGCCGATAAACACATTCACTGATCGGGTATAATCTTTTTGCTGCGCAAATAAAGAAGTGAAAATTAAGAGGGAGATCCCCAGAATAGATACTTTTTTCATTGGTCGGCGTTTGCTTCTTAAATAATTGATAAAATGAAGATTCCCTCTAAAAAGGTATTTTCATTTGTTTATTGCCACAAAGTTAATCCTGGTTCCGGAAACTAAAAACCAAATAGATAATTTTGATCCTTCGGGGAACAATTGATCCTTTTTATCTTTACCCCTAAAGAATAATTTGGTCTTATCCGGTATCTTCGGTAAGCCAATTTGTAAATGGGAATTAAAAGATCATTATACTGTCAATGGGTAGAGAAAATACCGGTAAGTGGCATTACTAAACACTCTTTGTAATTGCTGAAAATTAAAGAACAGAATTTCAGATTCATTACGGCTGAGACATTATTCTTTTTAGTCAATGCCTTTGAAAGTAGCTTCCGGAGTACAGAGTATGTAGGCAATAAGATCTTCTACAACCTCCAAATTGAAGGATTTCTTTTCTTGCATCAGAAAAGAACCTCCTTCTGAAATTCCAAATTCCATTTCTTTAAGACTAACCTTCGCTCTCCCCTTAATTATGCTGACAAACGCAAAGGAAGTAACATACCCCTCAGAAATAGAATCTCCCCCTTGGAGTTCAGCCCTTATAATTTGATAGTCATTACTTGAAAATACTTTTTTTATTCTCATAATTGACATATTTATTTTACAGGGGCCATTTTTTCATCATCTCTTTAGTCGGCAGTCCGCCTCTTCTTGGTGATCTTTACCTTAAACACATCGGGTCCCTGCACCAGGTACTCCATATGAAAGATATTACCTCTTTCAGCTAACAATTGATAGTGAAGCGGTTTAGCATCCCGGTCGTTGTTGACGATCAGTGATTCCCCTTCTTTCAGGTCATCGAAGTATTGAAAAATGGTGCTATACTTACGCGCAGGTTCTATCCGGGTGATATCCAGCGTAGCTATTCGTGCCATTGGTTAGATGATTTTTGATCTCTGAAACGATCTTTTAACAAAAGTAATTTATTTTATATAAAAGACAATAACATCTTTTACTTTTTACTTAAATATAACAAATGGTTACTTTTGCGCTGCAAACAGGCTTAAGAATCTTAATTAATAAAGCAAGAGAAGATGAATTTTCATACTCGTAAATGGGTCAAACCGGAAGACCTGAATCCTAACGGGAGCTTATTCGGCGGGAGTTTGCTCAGTTGGATAGATGAAGAGGCGGCTATTTATGCGATTATTCAACTTGAAAATAAAAATGTAGTCACCAAGTATGTATCAGAAATTGACTTTGTAAGCACCGCCCGTCAGGGTGACATTATCGAAATGGGAATGGAAGTCGTTGAATTCGGTCATACTTCCCTGACATTGCGTTGCGAGGTACGCAATAAGCTGACCCATAAAAGTATCCTGAAAATTGAAAAGATAGTTCTTGTCAACCTGGATGAAAACGGTAAGCCTTCTGCACATGGTAAAACAGAAGTGACGTACAGGTACCTTTAGAAGCGGTGAAATCCCGGGATGTATTTAATGAATATGCTGATACACTTTTCTTACGATCACTTTTTTGTCAGTTACAGGCAGTCTTTTTTCATTGGGCACCCGGTGTATTCCATATAAAATACCCAACCAAATCAGCGTGTACGGGACTGCTTTAATGGAACGGATGACCGGATAAAGATCAAGGATCCTTTCGGGCAACATAGTCCATAAGGGGATCATCATCACAAACAATAACAGCGCTAATACAAAATTTCGATACCAGCCATTTCTGCTCATCAAGAGCCAGATCCCGGCCCCCGTTACAGCGATGATATAAGTAACGTCTTCGGAGCTTGTGCTTAAAATTACCGGAGCAATTAAGACTGCTGCCAGAACAGCCAATTGAAAGTCACGATCGAAAAACTTTTTGTTATGAAGATACGCCGTGGCGAACAGAATAACCGCCATAATCAAAAAAGGAAAGTCAGGAATCGCGGGATCTGAAAAAAGCCTTCTCGTAAATCCCATGACAGAGACATCTTGTGAAGTAAAAAGGGATGTATTCACCGCATTTTTGGCAATCAGCACATGAAACCAATCCTGGTACGACCTCAGGACATAGTGCATAGAGCTGAATGCCACCGGTAATATGAAAAGTATCGCGAGCCATAAAAAGAGATAACTGACAAACAGCCTTTTCTTTTTAGTGAAGAAGAAAAATGCCAAACCCACTATTCCGTATAATTTAATTAATGTTCCCAACACAATAAGGAGGGCAGACCATGCAGGTTTATCTTTTCTGATGAGAACAAAGGAAAAAATAATAAATGCACCCGCTATCGGATTGAATTGTTCACTTAATGTGGAAGCTATCAGCACAGGCAGTGCGAGCCATCCGAAGAAGGCCTGGGTTTGTTTATTCAAGGGAAGGCACAGAATTGCCCACCACAGGACCAATGCATTGACGATATCCCAGGCAGGTAATCCTATCCAATCGGGCAAAAAATAAAAAGGCGCTATCAGGATACTGAAAACGGGCCCGTAATGAGATACATCGCCATATTCCGCAGGATAATGCACATATAACGGAAGCTGATGAATAAGATGCGGAAAACAATATTTGAATATCAGGTAATTATTATACCGGAAAGTAATCAAACCCTGTATAGCGAAAATCACAGCTACCAATATCCATGTTATTAAAACGATCTTCGGCTGCAGCAGGAAAGACAACGTCTTATTTTTTGTGTTTATTTCGCGGATCTCCATTATTTCCCTGACTGAATTTCTGATTCCATAAACATTTTAAAGGTACCAAAAGGATAATTCATGGTCTTCATCCATTGAATCAGATGGTCAAAACGTATTTTCATTTTGTCTCCTGAATATTTAATCACATATCCGGGAAATCCGAATTTCTCTTTCGGGCCTAAGTCGGTGAACTCCCAGGGATGAAAATAAAGATTCAAATAACCATCCGTACTATAAGAACGCCTGCACAATCTTTTATATATGCTTAATGGCAGATTGTGGAAAGAAAGCCAAAACAAAGGAATACGGAAAGAGGGGCTGACTGAAGCAGGAACCTGCAGGACTTCCCCTTCATAATACCATATCCTGGATGAATTCAGATGATTATAGCGGCCCGGGAGGAAGGTCGGATTCAAAGAGGAATTATATTGATACCCGGCCGCGCGGAGCTCACGCACATCCACAGGCATCATGCGCGGCATTCTGAATCCTCTTACGGGCTGCCCGCTAACCTCCTCTAACTTTTCCCTGGACGATTTCAAGTGACCGGCTTCGAATTCAGAATGATAATACCCATGAGAAGCCACTTCGTGACCATCCTGCACTATTTGCTTTATCATACCGGCTGCATTGACCGCAAAATTAGCAGTACAAAAAAAGGTGGCAGTCACATTATTCTTCTTCAGGATATCAAGAATAGCCTGGGTTCCGGTAACCGAAATAGCTATTTGTTCTTCAAAAGGCAATGACCGGTCATATTCAAAAGGCATGTCAAACTCCTCAATGTCAAAACTTAGCAATATCATAGGACTGATTCACTATATTAGTAGCGCGAACGATATAATTAGGTCTGTTTTTCGTTTGCATAAAAATTTTACCTACATATATGCCGATAATACCCAGTACAGAAAGCTGTAATCCGCCAAAAAAGACAATGGTCATGATAACGGAAGCCCAGCCCGGTACCTCGGTGCCTGAATAAAAGGCAAATAGCACGTAAGGGATGTACAACACGGACAACGCCGAAAATCCAAGTCCAAGATAAACAGCCAGGTATAACGGCCTGATAGAAAACGACATGACCCCATGAATCGCTAATGACAACATTTTTCTCAGGGTATATTTGCTTTTGCCCGCATATCTTTGTCCGGGTTGATAAGTAATCGCATACTGCCTGAACCCAATCCATTTCAATAATCCTCTCAGGAAAGGATCATTTTCTTTAAACTTTTTCAGAATATCCACAATACGGCGATCTACCAGTCTGAAATCCGCTGTTCCGTCTTCGAGGCGGATGTTGGCAATTTTGTTGATCACCTTATAAAATAATTTCGAAGTGATCCGTTTCCGTCTTGATTGTTCCGCATCATCCTTCCTTAAAGTATAAACCACTTCATATCCTTCTTCCCATTTCTCCAACATAGAAGGGATCATTTCCGGGGGATGTTGCATATCGCAATCCATGCTGATGACACAATCGCCTTTTGCGTGATCCATGCCCGCTTTCAGCGCTAATTGATGACCATAATTCTTGGATAATTCAATATACAGCAGGTGAGGATTTTGCAAGGATAATTCCTGGATAACCCGGGCGGTACTGTCTGTACTCCCGTCGTTGACAATAATGATCTCGTATTCATACCTGGAAGTTTCCATGGTTTTCCCTAAAGCGGAGGTAATGTGCGGTATATTTTCCGCTTCATTATAAGCAGGGATGATGATGGACACCAGACTTATCATATAGCTACAATAGGAAACAAAGGTATATTGAGTTTTTGAATATTTCCTGAATTTAATGGTTTCCCGTCCTCCGGCCCGGTTATCTCATGCCTGTACCCGCCTGCAAGTCTATTCAGTCGGGCATTATACCGATAAAATTATGGAAG
>SCQT01000167.1 GCA_004322015.1 Chitinophagaceae bacterium | reverse complement strand
TTAACGGAGATATATTCATGTCCATCTTTTATAAATCATTTCGGCAAATATCTGACTTTATAGATTTAAAACTTGTGTGTACAGGGTAGCTACCGACAGGCAGGCGGCATAGGCAGGGATTTTTCTAGTCTCGCACGTGCGGGATTGGTTACTTTTCCATCATGGGAAAAGTAACATATATTCAATGGGTAAGAAAATCATCTATTAATTGCCATCCTGTATAATAGCGGGTAATCATTTAATTTTGATAAAACCATTGAACAGATTACTGAAAATAAAAAGACTATGGGCATAGAAGAAATGGTGCTCGAAAGGGCGAAAAGAGAAGGCCTTGAAAAAGGTATTCTTAAAGGTCGTAAAGAAGGCCTCGAAGAAGGGCTTGAAAAAGGCAAATTGGAGGGTAAAATAGAGGAGGTAAAAAATCTCCTCATTAAGATGGCTATGACCGATACCCAGGCGGCCGACATTGCCGGTGTACCGGTGGATTTTGTAAAGAAAGTACGTAAGAAACTAAAGAAATAGCCCCCTACTTCTCAGGTGGCCGCTCAACGGTTCTCCATTCGGTACCACATCGCATCACTGGAATTTACATTCGTCACAAAACAAATTCAGGGTGAATAAATGCTCTTATCCCATCAAAGATTGGTTTGGCATAAAAAGTTTCAACTGTTAGGGAAGAGCTCTTTGACTGCAGGATCAAATAATTCCTTATCTTCGTCTAACCACTTTGAAAAATTACACTCATGAAGAGAGACGATACCCTTTGGAAGGGAATATTAGAGAATTTATTTGACGATTTTCTTCGCTTTTTCTTCCCGGATGCCGACAAGTTGTTCGACATGAAGAAAGGATTCGAGTTCCTGGATAAGGAACTGGAACAGCTCTTTCCCTCGCCTGCAAACATGCAATCTCCCAAATTTGTGGACAAATTAGTGAGAGTGTTTACTAAAGCAGGAAAAGAAGAATGGCTGCTGGTGCATGTCGAAATACAGGGCTATGATGACAAGGATTTTGCCAAAAGGATGTTTACCTATTTCTATCGTATTCTGGATAAATATGGTAAACCGGTAACGGCTATTGCCATCTTTACGGATACCAATAAAAAATTCAAGCCTGATTTATTCGAGTATAATTGTCTTGGCACGACAAACACTTTTCATTTTAATATCTACAAAGTAATCGAACAGGACGAAGCTACCCTGGTCAAAAGCAACAATCCTTTTGCCATGATACTGCTTACCGTGCTGTTAGCTTTGAAATCTAAAAAGCAGTCGGATGCATATTTGTTGGGATTGAAATTGAGAATAGCCCGTAATCTTCTTGACCGGAATATCAGCCCTGATAAAGTGAGAGCGTTAATGACTTTCTTGAAGTTGTATGTAAATTTTGCCAATCGGGAAACAAATGCTAATTTTGAGTATGAACTATCGCGAATCACAGAAAATAGAAAGACTATGGGTATAGAAGAAATGGTGCTCGAGAGGGCGAAAAAAGAAGGCCTAGAAGAAGGCCTTGAAAAAGGCAAATTGGAGGGTAAAATAGAGGAGGTAAAAAATCTCCTCCTGAAAATGGCTATGACCGATACCCAGGCCGCCGACGTTGCCGGAGTTTCTGTGGATTTTGTGAAGAAAGTACGTAAGAAACTAAAGAAATAGGCTCCCATGTCTCCCAGGTGGATCAACAGTTCGGTGTCTGACCATATCGCATCACCGGAATTTATATCTTCTTTTTCAAAAGGATTTTTTCATAGCGGTATTTTTTATCTCGTAAACAGAAAGACTATGGGTATAGAGGAACTGGTGCTCGAAAGAGCAAAAAAAGAGGGCCTCGAAAAAGGCAAATTGGAGGGAAAAATAGAGGAAGTAAAAAATCTCCTCATTAAGATGGCTATGACCGACGCTCAGGCCGCCGACATTGCCGGCGTACCGGTAGATTTTGTGAAGAAAGTGAGAAGAAAGATTAAAAAGTAATCCCGGTCTTAATTTGGAAGACTGTTTTTGTTTTTATTTATTCCAATCCTCTAACTCAATACCGTTTATTCGATTAAAATGATTTGTATTATTAGTAACCATAATCAAATTATAAGTTACAGAAGTAGTGAGCTTAGATATAAGATCTAGTGTCATGTCACGCATTAATTGAGGGATAAAGTCTTTTCAGTTTAATCCTGGCATTTTCCGTTTTAAACTGCCAATTAATAATCGCATTTTTATTGTTCCGATGCTTCTGCCAGGCATTGGCTTCTTCCCTCATTGTCCCAATTTCATCAATTCTCCTATTAAGGCATTGGTGCATGAGAACATGTAATTCTATCTCAGCCATATTTAACCAGCTCCCGTGTTTGGGGGTATAAATAAATTCAAACCTATCCCAAATACGTTTTGCTTCCTTGGGTTTAAATGCCTCATATAGCGCAGCCGGTTTATGGGTACCGTAGTTATCCATTACCAATCGGATTTTTTGAGCTTGTGGATAATGCTTGTCAGCTATTTCCTTGATGAACTTCGCCCAATCTGTTTTCTTTTTCTCTTCCGTAATCTTTACGTATCTCTTACCAGCTAATGGTTCATTTGCCATAAATATATTGGCTACCCCACATCTCTCATATTCATAATCTTCTTTCTTTTCCTTACCCTTTTTCATCTTGATTGGAATCCGGGTCTCTTTAATCAATTGCTTGGGCGATTCATCCATACAAACCACCGGATAATCTTTGTTATAAGCCTCTTTATACACATCTAATACTTGCTCCATATGAGCCACAAAATCACTATTCTCTAACGGCGGAAGTATCCATCCTCTCACTTTCCAGGGCTTAAGTTCGTTTTTTTTAAAACCCGCCTCACTGTTTCATAAGATATATCCTCTACATATTCCAACTCTACCATCTTATCTGCCAATAATCGCAAGGACCATCTTGAAAAACCACTTGGTGGCTTACTACAGCTTAGGGCTACCAGATGAGCCTCTACCTCTCCGTCCGCTTTCTTTTCATATATCCTGCTTGTCGGTCGGTTCATCAACGCAGCTTCGAAGCCCTCCTCTACGAATTTCTTTTTTACCCGATCTATTGTTCGGGCCCCTACCTGCAAAACTTTCGCCACATCTTCGTTTTTTGCTTTATTTGAATATTTACCTTCATCACAATTCAATAAAATCAATGCATGTATCACTTTCTTGGAAGAATGATTACCCCCTTTAATAATCGCTAATAGTCCTTCCCTTTCTTTTAACTTCAAGGTTACTTTGTACTTTTTCATGACCTTTTCGTACAAAGTTAAACCTTTTATACGTCATTGTACGTATGACATTACACTA
>SCQT01000166.1:2500-7403 GCA_004322015.1 Chitinophagaceae bacterium | reverse complement strand
ATTCAAAAATTCGCCTCATCTTTTCTTCCTCCTTTATTCCTAAAGGGGGGTGGGTCAACATGCCGGAACGGTGGGTCAGCATAAAACGGAATGGTGGGTCAACATCTTCCGGATTCTATACTCGTGTTTTATTAAAAAAAGGAACAAATACCATAAAAGCCACTGGTATGAAGGAAGGGAAAGAGTATGAGGATGAGATTGATCTGTTGCATTAGTTTAATCCCAATTTTGCGACCAATTTCAAAATCCTCTCGTAATTGAATTACCGCCCACGAGCTATGGTAGAAGAGAATGATTTGATCAGAGAATGTCCTTCAAATGAGATTAAAGAGCAAGGTAACAGGAGGATACTCCCTACCTTCGCCCTATCTTCGCCCTACCTTCGCCCTATTAAAAGCGCACTATAAGGGAACTGATTTTATTATTTCATCGTTTCTTCCTGTAGTTTACCCGCTACCTCTTTAGCATATTCAGCCTGCGCGTGCAGGTTGTTTTTCATTTGAGGGTCAGCAGAGGCATCGGCCGCATCTTGTTTTTCTTGTGCCAGATTGTTCAGCATGCCGATTATATATACTCCGTAGCGCGGTCCTATTTCTTCGGCGAAACTTTTCAACTGATTTACCCCCCCTTTAATTTGAGTCGAATCTGTAATTATATTACTTAACATATATAAATAAGGCCGGATATAACTGAATTTGCTGAAGCTCCCGGTTTCTTCAAAATTCTTTTTGATATAGGGAAAATCTTCCGCATTTCCTTTCCGGGCCAGCACCTCACAGACAACCGGTGTAAGCGGAGCTTCCGCACTTGGTTCAAAGATTTTAGCCTGCTGATAAGCAGCTTCCGTATCTATTTTGTCTAATAATCTCAAAGCTGCGCTTTCCATCAATAAGGAGGAATCTTTTAAAGTTTCCGTGATCAGAGAACGGTAATCCTGCGGATTCTCTTCGGTTAAAGCTGTTAAGGCGGCAGCGCGCACAGAAGAATACTTATCTGTAAATATAAGTTTTTTTAATATAGGTTCTGCCATCTGACGGATAGGTTCATTTTTTAAATCTAACAAATGGATGGCTAAAATGCGTGATCCGTAAAACTTATCATTAAGGGCAGCTATTAATAGATTTCGTGCATCGTTGTTATTATCCTGAACCTTGGCACAGGCCTCAATGGCGTCTCTGCGATCCATGTATAAGCCTGCATGATAATATTCATACACATCATTCCGGATGGTTTTATGATCATCTTTTCCGGCTAATAAGACTTTATCTCCATCCACATTGATCAGGTCGGGTTTAGTAATGTAATGATAAGTAAAGGTGTCTATCCGATCCATCATCACCACCTTATGCCGTTCCTTTTTTCCATCGGAATAAATGTCAATGGAAAAAGGAAGCTCAAATACTCTGCCCTCCTGTGTTTGTTTCACAATGACATGCACTATGTGAAGGGCATCGTTATAATCATAGCTGATATCTAATTTGGGATAACCTTCTCCATAATACCATTGATTCCAGAACCAGTTCAAATCTATACCGGTCACATGCTGAAAGGCAAGCCGTAATTCCTGTGCATCTGCGGGATGGAATTTATGCTGTTCCAGGTAATAATGTAAGGATTCAAAAAAAGCGCTGTCTCCGACATAATCCTTCAACATTCTCAGGATGCACCCTCCCTTCTGATAAGCCACATCATCAAACACATCTTCCTTATCTTTATAATAATACCATACCAGGGGATGATCATTCCCTGATTTTGCAAATCTGAAATAACTTGCCATGTCTTCATAGCTGTGTTGTGCCGCTTCATCCTTTCCGTATTCATGTTCGGCCCATAATGATTCTGCAAAATCGGCAAAAGATTCATTCAGCGTGATATTACTCCAGGATTCGCAGGTTACCAGATCACCAAACCATTGATGAAAGAGTTCGTGAGCGACCACGGATTCATTGTAATAGTTGAAATCCTTCATTTGTCTGACGGTCTGGTACATAAACTCCCCGTGCAGGGTGGCCGTGGTATTTTCCATAGCGCCGCTTACATAGTCCCGCGCAACTATTTGATCATACTTGGTCCATTGGAATGGCACTCCTAAAATTTTAGAATAGAAATCTATCATAGCCGGCGTATGTCCGAAAATTTCTTTGGCGTAAGGCGCCCATTTTTTTTCCACGTAAAAATCAATCGGTATATTTTTCCAATGATCTTTAACGATCACAAAAGGTCCCGCTGCCATCATGAACAAATAAGGGGAGTGGGGATGTATCATTTTCCATGTATCCGTTCTGGTTCCATCCTTATTTTTTTTCTGGGAAATCAGCATGCCGTTAGACAGGGTGGTCATGCTGTCGGGGACAGTCATGGAAATTTCTTCCATTGTTTTTTGGTTGGGTTTATCAATCGTCGGGAACCATACAGAGTTGTGTTCCGTTTCTCCCTGAGTCCAAACTTCAACAGGCATATAAGGATTGGTATGATGCGGATTAATAAAATATAATCCTTTATTATCTGTTATAGCTGCACTTCCGCCGGGATATTTTTTAGCAAACTCATTGGGCATGGATGTATAATCTATATACAAGGTGTATTCTTCATGGCGTGTATAAGTTTTATTTAAATGAATATGAAGCTTTAAACCGGTATATTGGTATTTGAGGGGTACTTTTTTGTTCCCGGAAATTAATGCCACTTCGTGAATAGCCATTTCTTGGGCATCTAAAGTCAGTGAATCCGTAGGATAAAAGTGAGGTTTCAGTGTGACCCATTCTTTTCCGTACAGATAACATTTATTAAAGTCAAACCTCACATCCAGCCTGGTATTAACGAGATCATTATATTTAGTGGCGGCAGCGCGATAATTTCTAAGTGCATGCGATGGGGCAGGACTTACCACCAGCATGGGCATGGTCTTATGTTCCATGGCGCTGTCCTTGTGTGGAGGTTGGGCAAGCCCATATTGGAAAGATAAAAAAACGCTGATGCTGATGGTAAGCAGCATCACTTTAAATAAAGAACTCCTGCATTTCATCTGAATGATTTTTTAAGTAAAAGTAAGGATTCCGTGATATTAAAGGAGCGTTTAAAGACTAATAACAAAAGTTTAAAATACTTTTGGGCTTATTTGCCGTAATTTTGTAATCGATGTCCATTTTGGTAAGGATGAAGGCGAATGATTCAAAGGCCTTTATTTTCAATTGAAAGAGGAATGACTTTTGCAGAGTAAAATGAAGATAAATAATGACAGGAAACTTATGGCATGGCGATTGAAATATATTATTCTTTTAGTTGTATTTGGTTTGCCTGGTCCGTTTTGTGCCGCCGTGGCACAGCAGCAGGGATCGGGGAAATTCTTTATTTACATACAAAATGAAAATGGCAATCCCTTTTATGTGAGGGAAAAGAATAATACGGTATTGAGCAGTTCGCATGCAGGATATATGATCATTCCTCAATTGAGCAAAGGGAGCTACGTGCTTACAATCGGTTTGCCTGGAGATCAGGCGGCAGAGGCTGCATTTGAAGTTCAACTTAATGGGAACGGGGATAAAGGACTTTTATTAAGAGAAGGCAATGGACAGCTTGCTTTATATTCACTGAAAGATTTTAAGGAAATTCAGCCCATTGCAGTAGCTTCATCTCCGGGCAACCGGATCGTGAATATACCCGCGGTTTCATCTCCCGCTGTTTCCGAACAACCACCCGCTCAACAGCAGCCTGCGACATCGTTATCCGTGAATCAGACAGAAAAGGATGTGACGCCTCAAAAAGATACTGGTGGAACAGATACCTTCTCCAGGATGCTGAATAAAATAATGGGTACCACTTCGCCGGCCGCTACTGCCCTGAATCAGCCTGTGGCTGCGCTTGATTCTGCGCAAGTTGCTTCTGGACAAAATGGCCAGGCCGTTACTGCATCACCTCCGGTTCAAAGCCATCCGGCGGATTCAACTCAAATTACTCCGAGTAATGATCAGGCTGCAGCCAGCCCTGATAGTGGACAAAGCGCTGATTTTAATAATACCGTCACAACCAATATTACCAATAACCCGCCCCCTTCCAGGCAAAATGACGGATTGCAATTTATCAATTTCCTCCCTGATTCTTCAAAAGGAACTTTAACGTCCCGGACACAAACAATTATAAAGAATGCTACCCCTCCCGCTGCTTCTCCGGCGAGCAATCCTCTGCCAGGAGTTACTCCTTCTTCCGTAAATAAGGATAATGATACTGTCTCTCAGACGATAATGAGTAATTCCGACTGCCAGCAATTGGCAAGTGAAGATTTTTTTCAAAAAATAAGACGAAAAATGGCTTCGAGGAGTGACGATGAAAGCATGTTCCGCTTGGCGCAAAAATACTTCTCCGGCGGTACCTGTTTTTCCACCCAACAAATACAAAGCCTGACCTATCTGTTCGTAACGGATGAGTATAAATATAAATTCCTCGAGATTGCTTACCCGCATACTTATGATGGCAACCATTTTTCTTCTTTAATCAAAACGCTGGGGAATGATTACTATCGTGGAAGATTTAAAGCGATGGTCGGGAAGGCAAATACTAATTGACAACCCATAACAGATTATTGACGATTGACGATTGACGATTGACCATTTACCATTCACTATTCACCCTTTTTTATGCCCCGTTATTTTCTGGAAGTCATGTATAAAGGAACAGGTTATGCCGGTTTTCAGATCCAACAGAATGCTGTTTCTATCCAGGGAGAAATTGATAATGCCCTATCCGTACTTTTAAAATCAAATATGAAGACCACCGGGTCCAGCCGTACAGATGCAGGAGTTCATGCTATGCAGAACTACGTTCATTTTGATACCGCTGCAGAGATGACAAAAGACCTGGTATATAAGATGAATGCGATCCTTTCTCCGGATATTGCCATTGTCAG
>SCQT01000165.1 GCA_004322015.1 Chitinophagaceae bacterium | reverse complement strand
GAAAGGCTATAATTCGCAAGGACCACCAGGTGTTATTTGTCTGAAGAGAGGCTTGGACAGGTTTAATAATATTATGATGGGAATTTCAATCGCAAAAGATATGTGTACAGGGTAGCTGTCCGGTAGGCAGGGCAGGCAGGCGGCATCCATTCAAATTTTCTTAATCCCGCAAAGGCGGGACAAGCTGCATTTTTTATGATGCCTGGAGGATTCGTGCAATCGTAAGGCAACTTGTCATTTTCAAAGAACTTGTTTGCGTACGCAAAAATTAATTACTCAGGATGACTATAGATTCGACGGGTTCAGGATGACAATAGATTTGCCATAGTGAGTAATAAATTTCCTGCATATACGGGACAAGTCCTTTGGACTTGCCTGCGGCAGGCAGGAATGATAAGTGGTTTTTCCCACGAAGCCACAAAGCACGCAAAAAAGCTCAGTGGACTTTGTGCCTTGGCGGGAAATTTTATATTTTAATATAACCTTAAATAATTCATCCCCTGATTTTAAAAGCCAATTATGTCCAAATTAAAACGATATTGCCTGGCTCTTGACCTGAAAGATGATCCGACACTGATCGGGGAATACGAAGCACATCACCGTGCTGTCTGGCCTGAGATCAAAAAAAGTATTTCAGATGCCGGTATTGAACAAATGGAAATTTACCGTGTCGCCAACCGTTTATTCATGATCATGGAAGTGAATGAAGATTTTTCTTTTGAGAAAAAAGCGGCTATGGACAATGCTAATCCAAAAGTGCAGGAATGGGAAACACTTATGTGGAAATATCAGCAAAAGTTGCCTTTGGCAAAAGAAGGAGAGAAGTGGACGATGATGGAGAGGATATTTGATTTGAAGAGGTAGTCAGTAGAATGTAGATAATAATATAATTTTTGCAATTATTGAATCAGAATTTTATGGGAACTGCAAAGAATTTTACTGATCTTATTGTGTGGCAAAAGGCGCATCAGTTTGTTTTAGATGTTTATGAATATACTAATAAGTTTCCTTCCAGCGAGGTTTATGTATTAACTTCACAATTTAGAAGAGCCGCTATTTCCATTGCTGCCAATATTGCAGAAGGGTTTAAAAAGAGGTCGAAAAAAGATAAAATCAGGTTTTACAATATCTCTCAGGGTTCATCAGAAGAATGCAAATACTATGTAATATTATCAAGAGACTTGAATTATGGAAATAATGAATTACTGAGTTCTATTGCAGAAGAAGTTAGCAGACTATTAGATGCTTTTATTTATTCTATTGAAAAAACTATTTGATATAAACTTGCTTCTACTGACTACTTAACTACTTTAAAACATGACAATAGACAGCCATCAGCATTTTTGGAATTATGATCCTGTAAGAGATGCATGGATAACCAGTGATATGCATGTCATCCGTACGGATTTTACCCCTTATGATCTGCTCAGGGAAATGAAGGAAAACGGCGTGGATGGCAGTGTGGCTGTACAGGCAGATCCGTCTGAAAATGAGACGGTTTTTTTAGCGGATATTGCAGAGCGGCATGATTTTGTAAAGGGAGTAGTGGGGTGGATAGATCTTTGCAGTAAATATGCGGATGAAAGACTGGATTTCTATCACCGCACTGTAAAAAAAGTGAAAGGGTTCCGGCATATTGTTCAGGCTGAACAGGATGATAATTATCTATTACGGGATGATTTCTGCAGAGGGATTTCCTTATTAAAGAAATATCATTATACCTATGATATCCTGATCTATCCAAAACAGCTTCCTGCTGCCATCCGTTTTGTAGAGAAATTTCCCGATCAGCCGTTTGTGATTGACCATATTGCGAAACCGGATATTAAAAACAGAAAGACGGAACCCTGGACTTCTCAAATGAAAGAAATAGCCCGGTTCCCCAACGTGTATTGCAAAGTTTCAGGATTGGTTACAGAAGCAGATTGGAAACAATGGAAACCTGATGACCTGAAACCTTATTTTGATGTGGTGTTTGGATCTTTCGGAACAAAACGGCTGATGTTTGGCTCTGACTGGCCGGTATGCCTGGTAGCAGGAACCTATGCAAGAGTAAAAAAAGTGGTAACAGATTATTTACAACCATTCACTGAAATTGAAAGAAATGCCGTGATGGGTAATAATGCCATATCCTTTTATCGTCTTGATCTGCAAAACAACCCAACCAGTAACCTATAAAACCACATAACCCTATAACCATTTAACCCTATAACCATTTAACCATATAACCATATAACAATAAAACCATATAACAATATAATCATGGATTTACAATTAAAAGACAAAGTAGTGATCGTCACCGGCGGAGCCAAAGGAATAGGTGAAGCTATCAGCAAAACTCTGGCAAAAGAAGGGTCGTGGGTGATAATTGCAGGAAGGAATGAAGCAGACAATAAAAAAGCAGTGAAAGAGATAGAAGCGGGTGGGGGTAAGGCATACAGTATTGCAGTGGAATTATCCGTAACGGAAAATTGTAAAAAAGTGATTGATGAAACTATTCATCAATTCGGCCGGATTGACGGGTTAGTGAATAACGCGGGCGTCAATGACGGTGTCGGGCTGGAAAAGGGGGATCCTGAAAGATTCATGGAAAGTCTTCAGAAAAATTTAATTCATTATTACTGTCTGGCACATTATGCTTTGCCTGAATTAAAAAAATCGAAAGGGGCTATCGTCAATATAGGATCTAAGGTTTCTGTTACGGGACAAGGCAATACCTCCGGCTATGCTGCCTCCAAAGGAGGTATCAATGCCCTGACAAGAGAATGGGCAGTCGAACTATTACCTTATTCCATCCGGGTCAATACTGTGTTGCCTGCTGAAGTATGGACGCCGCTCTATGAACATTGGATCAATTCATTGCCCAATCCTGCAGAGAAATTAGCAAGTATCGTTTCCAGGATCCCTCTGGAGAAGCGTTTCACCACCAGCGAGGAAATTGCAAACACAACGGTATTCTTATTAAGCCCATGTTCCAGTCACACCACGGGACAAATATTATATGTGGATGGCGGATATGTGCATCTGGACAGGGCGATCAGTTGAATAACGTTAGAACGTTCGATTGTTTGATTGTTCGATTGTTCCACTGTTTGAGCGTTTGATTGTTTTTGGTTAAACCTTTTAATAATTATAAATTCTTTTTGAAATGGCAACGATTAAGAGAATTGAAGATATTGAAGCGTGGCAACTGGCGAGGCAACTATCAAAAGAAATCTATTATATGACCCAAACTGGTACTTTTAATAATGATTTTAGCTTAAAGGATCAGATCAATAGATCAAGCGGTTCCATTATGGATAATATTGCCGAAGGATTTAACAGAAATGGAAATAAAGAATTCATTTATTTTTTAACTATAGCTAAGGGTTCGTGTGGCGAATGCAATTCTCAATTATACCGGGCTTATGACAGAATGCATATTTCCAACGAACTTTTTGAACAATTGCATGCTAAGACTAACCACGTAGGCGTTCTGCTACAACGATTTATAGAATATCTGAAACGATCCTCCTTTAAAGGTCAGAAGTTTAAATAAAATCATTGTTGCAATCGAAGAACAATCGAACGATCGAACAGTCAAACAATTAAACATAATATACTATGCCATCACTACCCTCAAACACTTCAGTAAAGATCTTACAGGATGACAAAAAAAAACCGGATTATACTTTCCCGCTGATCCTGGTTACCAGCCTGTTCTTCATGTGGGGATTTGCCTATGGGCTTTTGGATTCACTGAATAAACATTTTCAGGATGTCTTTCATATTACCAAGCTGCGATCCACTTTATTGCAGGTGGCTTATTTCGGCGGGTATTTTTTAATGGCATTGCCGGCCGGTTATTTTGTAAAAAAATACGGCTATAAGAAAGGCATTATTCTTGGTTTGATCTTATATGCCATCGGCGCCCTTTTATTTATCCCTTCGGCCAAACTGGCTGAATATTATTTCTTCCTGATATCCATGTTCATCCTGGCATGCGGGTTAGGTTGTCTGGAGACAGCTTCTAATCCTTACGTGACTGTGTTAGGTAAACCGGAAACTTCCGAATTCCGGTTGAATCTTTCCCAATGTTTTAACGGCGTCGGCTCGTTTTTGGGCCCCTTTTTGGCTGCTTTTTTATTTTTTGGGCAGAATGAACTTTCCTCTAAAAAATCAATTGCTGTCACCCATTCAACCAGTCTGGCTTCCGTGATGTACACCTATTTGGTAATTGGTATTATTGTATTAATCATTGCATTTTTATTTTATAAAACACATCTGCCTGAAATCAATGAAGAAGAGCAGCTTCAGGAATATGCAAACCGTCATTCCAAGCCCCTGTGGCATAACCGTCATTTCCTCTGGGGAGTAATAGCGCAATTTTCCTATGTGGCTGCACAGGTTGGCATTGGCGCTTTTTTTATCAATTATGCTACGGATAACTGGAAAGGGTCAACTGCAGAAAATGCAGCCAAATTATTAGGTATCAGCCTGATATTATTCACTGTGGGAAGGTTTGTGGGCACTGCCCTGATGAAACGGATAAGACCCAATCAACTGCTGGCCGTCTATGCGGTTATTAACATAGTGCTTTCGGTTTATGTCATTTATGGTACCGGAGCGCTTTCCGTCTATATCTTAATGGCAGTATTCTTTTTTGAGTCCATTATGTTCCCTACGATTTTCGCGCTTGGGGTAAAAGAATTAGGTGAACATACCCGGCGTGGCGGTTCTTTCATGATCATGTCTATCGTGGGCGGTGCGGCCATACCGCCGATTATGGGCGTCATCGCCGATAAATCCGGTACACCGGTTTCCTTTTGGGTTCCGCTGATTTGCTTTATAGTAGTACTTTATTATGGTATAGACGGATATAAAATACGCACAAAACAGCCGGAAGCCTTAGCATAAAACGTTAAATGAAATCTAAATAATAAATTACAGTATATTGATAATCATATAGTTAAATATAAATCTTTCTTTTTTGCTTAATATTTGCATGGTTTTTGCTTTTTCCCAGGGTATGCAGATAAGAAAAATTCAATATTTACCTGTAAGTTTAATTGTAATGACGGTACTTTTCGCTAGTGTCAATACTTCAATGGCTCAGGCGAAGAGACATATTAATCTGAAGAATCATCTGGTTGAACATGGCATTGCCAGCTATTACTCCGGCAGTTTTAATGGTAAAACCACTTCTTCCGGCGCTACTTTTACGAATAGTGGGATGACCGCTGCGAGTAATTCCCTGCCTTTTGGTACGATCGTAAAGGTTACCAATCTTCATAATCATAAATGGGTAGTGGTGAAGGTGAATGACCGTATGAATATCCGGAATAAAAGAACCATTGATTTGAGTAAAACAGCAGCCAAAAAACTGGGGATGACCTCTCATGGCATTGCACGGGTCAGAGTGGAGGTAGTTCCCAAAGCCTTTTACCAATTCTTCAACGTATCGCCGAATGAAATGGTGGCTTCCGCTGATATGAAAAATATCGCAGCTCCGGTAGCCAATTAAAGGGTCTTTAATACTTTGGCAATTTTAATCTTATAGTTATCGGTCAATTCTTTTGTATAGGCAATAAAACTGTCATCACGAAGCTTGCCGACCACCTTTTCCATCTCCCGCCTGTTGTCATATACCATCGCACGGAATGGATTGGTATAATCTTTACTTCTGGATATTTCCACCTGTTTTTGTAACCATTCAGTGATACTTAATGTTTCGTTCAACCATTCTTTCACAAGCTTTTGGCTCCAGGAAGAAACGGGCAATTCTCTAATATCTGTTAATGAAGCGAGGGCATGCAGCAGTTTTTGAGTTTCATATTGTTCTCCTAACCGCACATATCGCTGATGAACTTCTTCCCAGCTATTGACAGATTTGTCCTTGATATCTTTTTTCAGTTGTTCGATATCCGACGCTGTGATCAATTGTCCTCCTGCATTCACCCAAGAGCTGCGCTTTACCTTATCTGCCAGCGTGATGAGATGATCATAATCTTTGATCCATTTTTTTTCAAATCCGTGAATGATCTCTCTGGCGGCATATAATAAGATCATATTTCGGAAAACAGGATATGCGGCGGTTATTTTTAGTAATTCCGTCTGACGTTTTGAGTTCTCAATACCGTCCAATAATATACTGAGCTGCTCTGCCTCCTCAGGAGATTGCAATAACAGATTTTTCCCCGTCTCGCGGATTTCATGATTCTTTAACCCTTTTAAAGATTGCTTTTGTGAAATAAGGTAAGCTTTACCGGTTTGGTATTCCATTATTTCCAATGCTTTAAACATCTCTTCCACAGAATCAGGAGCCAAAAAATCGTATTCTATCCTTTGTATTTTTTCATCTCTTTTATCGCGGTCAGGATGCTTCCACGAATTTCTTGCCAGGGCATACATATTATATAAGAACCAATAACCCGGCATGATCAGTAACCGGTCATGGCTCGTGTCATTGATCAATAAAGAAAAAGGTATTGGTAAATCAATTTCAAAAGGATAATCACCTTTAGCGATCAGCGAAAAAGAAGCAAAACGTGAATTATGTTTAAGGCTGACGCATAATCCGGGCCAGAAGCCCCTGCCCGCAATAATTTCACCATCCGCACCCCGTGAATTATGATTCGAACCGATGGTAGCGCCGGCGGCCATATTGCTTTGCCCCATGACAAGGGCCGCACACAGAAAAGAATTATTATGATGCTGCTCGTGCGCAGGAAATATCAGTGAGTTCAATACCTCACAGCAGGATACGGTTGCATTATTCCCTAAATAAGAATTGATCAATCGTGCACCGTACTTCAGGTTAGAATGAGATGCCATTATAAACCTGACTGCTTTTACTCCGTAAAAAATACGGCAACCATACCCGATGATCCCATTGACTAATTCACATCCTTCTCCTATTTGTGTAGTTTCATTCGGAGAGCTGTTGATGGTGATATTTTTTATTTTATTTGCTCCTTTCAAATAAGCGTCGCTCCCTATCATAGTATCTTTGATGATCTTGCAGTTTTTAATCACGCAACGATCACCGGCCACTCCGTAATATCCCCGATGCAGATCTGTTTTTTCTTCCGTAAATTTTATAAATCTTTTCAGCAGTAGTTCGTCATCCCGGTATTTACTCCATAAAAATGCATCTCCGGGTAACATCCCTTCAAACGGCAAAACCTTTCTTCCGCCATTTTCATTACACAATTCGAGCCATATACGGACTTTTTCATCTTCGCCTTCTTTGATCACTCCGTTCCCAAATTTTGAATGAGGTGAAGCGGACATCTCATTAACATTCACAATAATTGTCTCATTTCCTATGATATAATGCGCCATATAATTCACATTGTCCACTACCACATTGTCACCAAAATCACATGAGCAGATCGTGCTGTTATATAGTCCGACCGGCATGCGAAGATTGTGGAACTCCAGGTAATAAGATTCCAGCTTACCGATACGCACGAGCCCAAAAAAATGACATTGTTTTACCAAACCGGCATCAAAGGCATCTGTGACTAAAAGCTTGTTCCAGTCGTCTGAAGTATTATTATTTCTTACTAAAGTTTCCACTTCGCCTGCCGTCAGATGGCGATAGGATCTTTCTTCTCCGAAAGCATCTTTAATCTGCCGGTTCCGGATATAATATTCATCTTTCCCCTTGGGAAGATATTCTTCTTCGACAAAATCGTATCCTAATTTCTGGATGGGGTTCTTTGTGATAATGTTCATGCGAATAGTTTTCAGCTTACCGAATCGTTTATTTTGTCCATGATATTCTTGAATGAAACTGTATTTACAATTTCCGGTAAAGTTAACGGTAAAGGCGGATTTTCTGTGTGATCCTTAAGCGCTGATTGCATCCATAAGACATTATGCCAAATACCTGCTTTAAGAATTCCTTTCCCGAAAACCCCCACTTGAGTAAAATTAAACCTTTTATGAAAAGTTACACTCTTATCATTGGGTAATATTATACCGGCGAATACATTGATAAAACCCTGAAGCTTTAATATTTCTAAAAGCGTTCGATACAGAGCGCCGGCTATTCCTTTCCCCTGAAATTCCGGTGAACGGTAAATCGTTGTTTCCACACTCCATTGATGTCCGGAAGCCTGGCGGTATTGATGAGCATAAGCATATCCGGCGATTTGATTATTGAACAGGCAAATAAGGTAAGGATAAGCCGTACTGACTTCTCTGATCTTTTCACGAAATGTTCTTAAAGAAGGAACCTCTGATTCGGGAGTAAAGGATGTATGAAGCACATAAGGCTTATAGATAGAAAGCAAGCCGGGTGCATCACCTTGTTTTGCTAAACGGATAAACAGGCTGTCGGGCATAGTTAAAAAACATTTTAAAGTCCGGCTGATTTAAAAAATGGATCTTTAAATTCTTTAGTATGGCAGGATTTTTCAGATTCTGCTCCAACATATATGGGGTTATCTTCAGATATTTTTCAAAGGCTCGTTGGCAACCAAACAATCAAACAATATAACAATCAAACAATATAACAGTATAACGTATCATTCCACCGTGACCGACTTAGCCAGATTTCTCGGCTTGTCCACATCATATCCCTTAAGTACGCCCACATGGTAGGCGAGAAGCTGTAACGGAATGACATTGATCATGGGAGCTATTAGTTCGTCAGCTTCCGGCACTTCGATAATATCGTCTGCAAGGGGGGGGATATTTTTATCGCCTTGTGTAACCACTGCGATTACTTTTCCTTTCCGTGCCTTTACTTCCTGAATATTAGAAAGAATCTTTTCGTAATAGGCATCCCTGGTGGCGATAAAGACAACGGGTAAAGACTCATCCACTAACGCAATGGGTCCGTGTTTCATTTCTGCAGCGGGATACCCTTCTGCATGAATATAGGAAATTTCTTTCAGCTTCAATGCTCCTTCCAGCGCCACAGGAAAATTATATCCGCGTCCCAGGTATAGGAAATCACGGGCGTCTTTATATTTTTCCGCGATCTCTTTAATACGGTCATTCAGCTTCAGGGCTTCCTCCACTTTTTCCGGGACAAGCTCCAATTCATGAAGCAATTGCAAATAACGTTTACGTTCGATACTGTCTTTTTCATAACCTATTTTTAAAGCCATCAGGCATAATACAGCTAACTGTGCAGTGAACGCTTTTGTGCTGGCTACGCCAATTTCAGGCCCGGCATGGGTAAACACACCTGCATGCGATGTGCGGGAGATGGAAGAACCTACCACATTACAAATACCGAATATTACAGCCCCCTTTTCTTTAGCGCTTTCCATGGCCACCAGCGTATCTGCCGTTTCTCCCGATTGGGATATCGCAATAATGATATCGCCTTCATTGACCACCGGATTCCGGTAACGGAATTCGGAAGCATATTCCACTTCCACCGGTATTCGTGTCAGATCTTCAATCATATACTCCGCCACTAAACCCGCATGCCAGGAAGTACCGCATGCCACGATCATTATGCGCTGTGCTTCCTTAAAAACTCCCGTATATTCCCTTAATCCGCCAAGAATAACAGATCCCTGTCCGGCATCCAATCTTCCGCGCAGGGAATCGAAAATAGTTTGCGGTTGTTCAAAGATTTCCTTCAGCATAAAATGATCAAAACCGCCTTTTTCGATTGCTGCTAATTCAATATCCAATTTCTGGATATAAGGAGTTTGAACTTCGTTAGAGCTGTTTTTCAATATCAATTCATCTGCCTTAATGATCGCCATCTCGTAATCATTCACAAAAACAACTTCTTTGGTATATTCCACAATAGGTGACGCATCGGACGCCAGGAAATGTTCTCCTTTCCCGATACCTATAACCAATGGACTTCCCTTCCTGGCTGCGATCAGCGTATCCGGATGACCGGCGTCCAGGATCACAATCACATAAGCGCCTACCACGCGTTTCAAAGCTATCCGCACTGCTTCTTCAGTGGTGCATTGATTTTGTTTTTTTATTTCTTCAATAAAATGGATCAGCACTTCCGTGTCGGTCTCGCCATTAAACTGATGCCCCTGCTTCACCAACTCCTTTTTTAGTTGAGCATAATTTTCAATGATACCGTTATGGACAATGGCTAATTGCTGATCACCGGAAGTATGAGGATGCGCATTCCTGTCATTAGGCTCGCCATGAGTAGCCCAACGGGTATGACCAATGCCTGCATGACCGTGCATATCCATTCCGGTGAGCCAGTCTTCAAGCTCAGCCACTTTCCCTTTTTTCTTGTACACGCGCAATCCGTTATTCAGGATGGCCACGCCTGCGCTGTCATACCCCCGGTATTCCAATCTTTTTAATCCTTTCAGAATGACCGGATAGGCCTGTCTTTGACCGATATAAGCGACGATTCCGCACATAAAATTAATTGAATTAGCAACGTAAATTAAAACAGGGTTTGTTATCTTCCAAAATAACAAACCCTGAACGAAGGTAGAAAAATTTAAGAAAAGTATATGTCGTTCTCCATATCCTGTTCGCTAACTTAAGAATATTAAAGCCACGAAGCGGCAAAATGTGAATAATCCCTATGACCACAGGGACATAGCCAACGGTCTAAGTCGGCTACATATGATTCAACCCTTATGAGAGTGGTTTTTTCTTAGTTATCATATAGACACCCATTTTTCCATTATCCTATTCACTTCAGCACGAACGGATTCCCGATCATCCCGTCTTTCATAGCCTTTAAGCAACAGTGAATCATAGTCAGTAAGCGTGTGACGGATATATGCTTTCACAGCCAGTGTTACGGCGCTTTCATTCAATGATTTGGCAGCAGCGCTACGGCCTACTCTGCCACTATATTTTTTACAAGCATGCGCTGCGACGAGGTTTTCAGTTCCCGAAGGACAATGAGGATAAAGTTCCCGTATTCTTCCGGCAAACAGATGAATATATTTCTGATCGAGCTCCTGACGTTTTTCTGCTTCTCTCGCTTTTCTGTGTTCCCGGAGATCGGCGTCTTTCAGGCATTCCGCCTCTGCTTTTTCCAGTGCTTTCTCTTGTACGAGTAACCCCTGCCGTTCGTACTGTTTTCTCGTCCGGCTCCATTTGAGCACAACCGCATAAAGGGTGGAATATTTTTTTGCCCTGCGTGTAAGAGCGGCATCGCCGGAGGGCAAAAATTCCAGGTGGTCCAGCTCAGCACAGGACAGGCAAAGCGCTCTTTTCTCCCGGTTCAGCAATATCCATGCACCATGGCCGAGATTTTCTTTACACTCATCACACACCGATTCTTTATTTGTAATAAAGACCTTAAGTTCCTCTTTTATCATAGACACAAAGCGTTTTGACATGAAATCATGAATCAAAGTAAAATATCCTCAACCTTCAAAATTAAAATAAAAAAATTAAAAGGGTCGGTGACGACCTGGCTAAATAATATTTTAAGGTGCTGGGGAATATCCATGAGCGCTCACTTACAACCTTATTCAAGTGAAAGATTTTTTAGCAAATAGTACCTTTATTATGTTGCGGACCTAGTTGAAATTCAATTCCTTGAATTTAACGGACCTTCCGAAGCTTCGGAATTACCTTATTTTTCCAAGAGTTTATCATATGGATGCAAAGTTTTTTGATAAAAGTTGATAAATGATTCATATTCTTCAGCAAAACTTGCCTTCCGATGATGTTCCGGCTGATTCAGCATATACTTACAAACACGATTTATATCTGATTTTGATTAGGTAGCATATAATTTGAATTGTTATTATTTACTATACGGTTATATATTTTTCAATTCGTTCCTTGTATTTTCCAGCAATAAAAGGTTTTGCTATCGCACTTCTCTACTTAACAGATACAATACCATATTTCTTCTCATAACAATAAATTCGGGCGTTTATATCCATCAGCGCTTCAATACATTGTTTACTTTGAAAAAGCCCGGCGGATAAAAAGTACATCCCAAAATGCAATCCCTCTGAGATATACCCAACGAAACCTGCCTATATGCAAAAATTATTTCATCGGCGGAATATTCACTTGCGGCGCCATAGTTTGAGTTACCTTCTCAACAACTATATCCTTAGCCAGATCAAAAGAAGCAGATTGCCTGATATCTTCACAAGATGCCCCGATCTTGACGGTGTATTTTCCTGCCTCTGCAATCCACGACTCCTTGGGTGTATCAAAGGAAGCTAAGGATTCGCCGTTTAAAGTAAAGTGCATTACCTCGCTTTCTCCGGGCTGCAACAGTGTAGTTTTAGCAAAAGCTTTTAATTCCTCAGAAGGTTTTTTCAACTCTTTTTGAGGTGCACTCAGATATAATTCCGCCACTTCTTTTCCTGCCATATTCCCCTTGTTGGTGATCCTGACGGTTACTTCCACCTGATGATGAAACTGATGCTCACTCAGATGCAAATCACTGTAGGCAAAATGAGTATAAGATAATCCGTAGCCAAACGGGTAAGCGGTCTTCACATTAAAAGTATTATAATACCGGTAACCCACATAAACACCTTCTCCATAAACTACTTCTTTAGGATGATCGGCCGGCGTTCCCGGGAAGTATTTTGCTGAAGGAACATCCTCGTAGCTTACGGGAAATGTTTGTGCCAGTTTGCCTGATGGATTTACTTTACCGGAAAGTACTTCCGCGATGGCGTTACCTGCTTCCTGTCCCGGCATCCAGGCTAACAGAATGCCATCCACCTCATTTCTCCAGCTCGCTACATCTACCGGGTGAGCAATATTCAATACAACGATCACTTTCTTTCCTGCTGCATGAAAAATACCTGAGACATCTTTAAGCAAATTTTTTTCATCCTGGGTTAAGTAAAAATCACTGACTTTTCTGTCGCTTCCTTCGCCTGAATTTCTGCCAAGGGTAATTATGGCAATCTCATTATGGGTAGCTGCCTGCTGAATATCCGCATTATTCATCGCCATTTCGGGTATCGTACCGGGAGGCATCAGAATAAACCTTTGCTTAGGCAAAAGGGCTTTTTCATGAGCGATATAGTTCTCATATTGCGTCTGCAAGGTCTGATCTACCTCGTATCCTGCATTCTCCAATCCTTTGTTTAATGGACTTGTAAAAGAAGTATTGACGGTTCCGCTGCCCCATCCGCCTGCCAGCAGATCATACGAAGTGCATCCGAATAAGGCGATGTGATGATCATTTGTCAGCGGTAATACCTGATCATTATCCTTCAACAGCACCATTCCCTGAGTGGCTGCCTATTGAGAAATACGTTCATCTTTTTTCAGGTCAGGCTTGTTGGAAAAATGATAATGCTTAAATTCAGGGGTTTTTAAAATGGTCTTTAATATCCGCTCTGTATTCAAATTCAGATCTGCGACAGGCAGGCTGCCGTCTCTCACGCCTTTTACTATATCTTCAGACTGGACAGGCGTCCCCGGCATGAGCAGATCATTGCCTGCTTTCATTTGTGCTACGGGATCCTTACCTCCAAACCAATCCGTCATCACCATTCCTTTATATCCCCATTCATCTCGCAGAATATCCGTCAGCAATTCCCTGCTTTGTGAAGTGTAAGTGCCGTTTACTTTATTATAGGACGACATGACGGTCCAGGGATCTGATTCCTTAATGGCTATTTCAAATCCTTTTAAATAGATTTCCCGTATGGCGCGTTCACTGATTTCTTCGTTAATGTCATTCCTGCTGGTTTCCTGGTTATTGGCAAAAAAATGTTTTACGGACACTCCCACGCCTTCTGACTGAACCCCCTTCACCATCGCCGCAGACATATAACCGGACACCAAAGGATCTTCGGAATAATATTCAAAA
>SCQT01000164.1 GCA_004322015.1 Chitinophagaceae bacterium | reverse complement strand
AAGGGGGCTCAAAATATGTTGACCTTGCGATGTATCAAAGCAAGTGGACAATGGAACAAAGTAGTTGATCTCATCTGCTCACCAGCAAAAACTGCCTAAACGTCATTTTGGTATGCACCCTCAGGGTAACGCTTTGAGTCGCTTTATAAAATTTACCTTATCTTTCGTGCCGCATTGAGGTTTTTTCCGCAGACAAAAAGAGCAGCATGAGATTCGCAGCCATCACTATTAAAGACATTGCCAAAGCATTAGGGTTATCCACTTCCACGGTTTCAAGGGCATTGCGCGACAGTTATGAAATCAGCCCCGAAACTAAAGAAAAGGTGTTGGCCTATGCGGAAAAGTTTAATTATCGTCCAAACCCTGCCGCCCTGGGGTTAAAAGAAAGACGCACCCGCTCCATTGGCGTGATCGTTTCGGAGATTGACAATACTTTTTTTTCCGAAGCCATCAACGGGATGGAATCTATCGCTTTCGACCGGGGTTATACGGTTATTATCACTCAAACCCATGAATCCTTTCAAAGGGAATTAGCCAATCTCCGGTATTTATCTTCCCGTTCTATTGACGGTTTATTGGTTTCTCTCTCCAGTGAAACGAACGATATACCACATTTGAACAAAATACACCAACAGGGACTTCCGCTCGTTTTTTTCGATCGTATCTCGGATGAAATAAAAACACATAAGGTCATTGCAGATAATTTTAAAGGAGCTTATGATGTCACCAAACATTTGATTGATTCGGGTCATAAGCGAATAGCCCATCTTGCCAATGTCAGTTATTTATCCATTACTATTGAAAGGCTGAAGGGTTTTGAAAAAGCGTTGAGTGATCATGGGATTAAAATTCCTGCTTCCTATATTCAATATTGTTCCCACGGCGGATTGATGGAAGAGGAAATTGATAAAGCCTTAGATGCTTTTTTTGCATCAAAAATTAAACCCGAAGCCATTTTCACCGCCGGAGAAAAGCTTACCATCGGATGCCTCCGGCTCTTGAAAAAACGGGGGATAAAAGTACCTGAAGATATAGCGATGGTAGGCTTTTCCAATGCCAAGCTCCTCGATCTCTTCGATCCACCGCTGACCATCGTGAAACAACCTGCATTCGAGATGGGACAAATAGCCACTGAAATGCTTCTCAATCTGATAGAGAGCAGGAGGCCCGTTACCGAATTCGAAAAGAGAGTGTTGCCCACTCAGATGACCATCAGGGATTCTTCCCTGTAAAAAAGATCTATTCCGGTCAATTTCCTTTAATAAGCAACCTGTAACAAGCTCCATCTTTCCTGAGGGAAAAACATTCCATTCTTCATCATCTTCCCTTTTGATGATAATCATTATCTGCGCTGACAAATATCATATATATAAAATTCAGCGTGGATCATCTTTGCGTCATTATTGATGAAAGAATTAAAAAAAATTTCAAATGAAAGCATTAGTTTATCACGGTCCCGGAAAAAAATTATGGGAAGAGAAACCAAAACCTGTTCTCACCGCGCCCACCGATGCCGTAGTAAAGATCAGCAAAACAACCATCTGCGGCACGGATCTTCATATTATGAAAGGCGATGTTGCCACTGTAACTGATGGCAGGATATTAGGGCACGAAGGAGTAGGCATCATTGAAGAAACCGGTGACGCCGTTTCCAATTTCAAAAAAGGAGATCATGTGCTGATATCCTGCATTACCTCCTGCGGCAAATGCGAATATTGCAAGAGAGGCATGTATTCCCACTGTGAAAAAGGAGGGTGGATATTAGGCAATATAATTGACGGCACTCAGGCGGAATATGTCAGGATCCCCTATGCCGATAACAGCCTGTATCCTATTCCAGCCGGTTCGGATGAAGAAGCCCTGGTCATGTTGAGCGATATTCTGCCCACAGGATTCGAATGCGGTGTGCTGAACGGACAAGTGAAGCCCGGCGATACGGTAGCCATTGCAGGGGCAGGACCAGTGGGTCTCGCAGCCCTGCTGACTGCGCAGTTTTATACCCCCGCCATGCTCATTATGATTGACATGGATGACAACCGTCTAAAGGTATCCCGGACATTCGGCGCGTCACAATTCGTGAATCCTCAAAAAGAAGATGCCGTCAGGAAGATATTCGAATTGACCGGAAATAAAGGAGTAGATGTGGCTATTGAAGCAGTGGGTGTTCCATCCACCTTTGAATTATGTCAGTCTATCGTAGCGCCCGGCGGGCATATTGCCAATATAGGCGTTCATGGTAAAAAAGCAGACCTGCATCTGGAAAGGTTATGGTCGCATAATATCACCATCACTACCCGTTTGGTGGATACCGTCACTACTCCCATGCTCTTCAAGAGCGTACAGTCGAATAAGTTAGCACCTGAAAAGCTGATTACGCATCATTTCAGATTGGATGACATCCTTCATGCTTATGATGTTTTCGGGAATGCTGCAAAGGAGCAGGCACTCAAAGTAATATTAGAAAATTAATGTGTTATAAAATTCATCAAAAACCCAAAAATCCCGATCGTGAAAAAGATAATTATTTCCGGCCTGATTGCAGGCGTCATTCTGCTGGTATTAAGCATCCTGGGGTTATACCTCACTATGTGGTTATTCCCTGATATTGCCATGCAATATTTTAATCCTGCTTTTAATGACCAGTCGAGCCGGTACATGATCTATTATATTCACCCTTTTATTATCGCGTTAGCACTTTCATGGTTTTGGAACCGGTTCAAGGGAATCCTTACCGGTTCCTTTTTTACCAGGGGAATAGAATTCGGATTGATATATGTGCTTATTGCCACATTTCCATCCATGTGGCTTATTTACAGCGCCATCAGCGTATCCCTGCCGATGGTAGCCACCTGGTTTGTATTTGGCCTGCTGCAGGGAATTATTTCAGGACTGGTCTTTGAGAAAATAAATCCTTGAACACACGAAAATCCTTCATCATGAACTACCTCACAAACACTTTAGCATTCATTCTCTTATTTTTTTTCAGTTATTCCTCACCGGCACAAACCAATTACAATTACCTGCTTGCAAAAAACTATTCTCTTGTGATACACGGGGGCTCCAACCTCCACGACTGGATTGAAACAGCCGGTAAAGCATACGGGACAGGCGTTGTTTCATGGAATGATAACGGAAGTTTTGATCTGAATAATCTGAAACTGACAGTTCAGGTAAATTCTATTACCAGCACGGAAGGGTCTATCATGAATAATAAAACCTATAAAGCATTAGATGCTTCCAAACACCCTGAGATCGTTTTTGCGCTTACTGCAGCATCAAAATCCATACCTGCCGACGGAAAAGAACATGCTTTGACTGCCTCCGGCACGTTGACTATTGCCGGGGTTACCCAGCCGGTCACCCTGCATGCCAATGTAAGAGCCATTTTACATGGTACGATCTCATTTGACGGGTCGCAGCGAATCAACATGAGTGATTATCACATTGACCCCCCCACTGCTCTTCTCGGCGCGCTGAAGGTCGCCAGCGATGTGACATTACAATTCAAAACCACTTTTATTGCAAACAACAATTAATATAATATCCTTTTAAATCAAAAGTTATGAAATTCTCAATCAAAATTTTCAGTACAGTATCCGTTTTTACGATGATACTCCTGCATATCTCTGCATTTGCACAGAAAATCCAGTATTTCCGTCCCGATAATAAAGACGGTATTAACATGTTTGAAACAACTAAAAAAGATACCGTTCAATTTACCAGCCTGAAAGTAAAAGTCGGGGGCAACTTTACCCAGGATTTTCAAATGCTGCGGGATGAGAATAATGCCACCCCTGCCATCAAGAATGGGGTAGATATGAACCAATTGATGAAACTTACGAACGGATTTAACCTTGCCATGGCCAATTTAAATGTGGATGTTCAGTTAAGCGACGGGATCCGTTTAAATCTGACCACCTATCTGTCCACCAGACATCACCAGGATACCTGGGTAAAGGGAGGTTATATACAGTTTGATAAGCTGCTCTTTTTAAAGAGCCCGGTTATTGACAAGCTGATGAATTATCTGACAATCAAAATCGGGGACTTCGATGTGGATTACGGCGATGCCCATTTCCGCAGAACAGACGGAGGCAACAGCATTTATAACCCATTTGTGGAAAACTACATCATGGATGCTTTTGCCACAGAAATAGGCGGAGAGATCTATTATCATTCCAACGGAGGCTTACTCGTAATGGCAGGTATTACCGACGGTCAACTAAATCCTACGGTAACAGCACCCGCCAATACCGATGCAGCTACCGGTAAAACAAACCGTTACTTACCGGCTTTTCATGGTAAACTGGGCTTCGACAAGCAGTTCACTCCCGATCTCAGGTTCAGGATCACCGGATCTTTCTATACCAATAAAAGCAACAGCAGTAATACTTTGTACTGGGGTGACCGCACAGGCTCCCATTATTTCCTTGTCATGGAAAATACCACCGCAGATGCAGCCAATAATGCCTGGTCAGGCAGGTTTAATCCGATGTTCAGCGAACAGGTAAATGCTTATTCAGTCAATCCGTTCCTGAAATACAGCGGACTGGAGTTCTTCGGCACTGCTGAAATAGCCAATGGCAGAACTATCAGTGAAACCAGCCTGCGCAGGGCCACTCAGCTTGCCGGAGAAATAATCTACCGTTTTCCCCCAGGAAAAGAAAATTTCTGGATAGGCGGAAGATATAATACGGTCCGCGCGGCACTGCCGGGTTATTCCAATGATGTCAACATCAACCGTGTAACAGGCTCAGCAGGATGGTTCCTGACTAAAAATGTCATGTTAAAAGCAGAATATGTCAACCAGGCTTATAAAGATTTCCCGATCAGCAACATTCGTTCCGGCGGTAAGTTCAGCGGGGAAATGGTGGAAGCCTCTGTAGGGTTTTAATAGTCAGGATGACTGAAAGGAAAATACAGGAATCGAAATCATTAGTTGATAAAATACGGATCGTTCCGCGACCAAAGACATGCGTTATCATTTTATAATAAGCCTGATCTGTTTATCAGCATTGACTGCTTATGATAAAGCATCTCCTGACATCAAGAGGTCTCCTGCTATCGAATACGCTTTTGTAGAAGGCAGTACTGTCACAGCCAATGGACAGACCAATATTAATCTCTTCAGCTGCGTTTGCTTATACAAAGAAATATTCCCCGGATCGCAGACAACAATAACCGCCAATGGCGACCACACGGAGGCCTCTTTTAAAAACGCCACGCTGAGCGTGGATATAGAGGCATTGGATTGCGGTAATAAAAGTATGAACAAAGATCTTTACCGTATGCTGAAAGCAAGCAGGTATCCTTATATCTTTATCCGGATCAAAGATGCGGGCGCTGTATCTCATAAGCCTGTTAACCTTTCAGAACAAACCAAACTAAGAGTTGAAGCAGATATTTCCATGGCGGGCGTAACGAAGGCGGAATCCATCATCATGGAAGGAAAGCAGATTGGAGAGAACCTGTTTCATTTTACGGGTGAGCATGCTCTCTACATGACTGATTTTGGCATCAAACCACCCACAGCTTTATTCGGAGTGATCAAAGTGAGTAACAACCTTCTGATCCGTTTTGATCTGAAAGTAAAGGTTCATTTTATTTCCTGACGGGTGGAGGCATAATTTGGTTGTATCCCAAATCTTCGCTATCAAAAACTATCGCATAGGGAAGGAAGCAATCTTCATTGAACAAATGTGTTCATCTGAGGTGTCGTTACGTCCAGGCCTCTTGCAATTTGATCTTTTTGAATATTAGCAAAGAATTGCTTTATTTTATTCTTTATTCTTTTTGCTTGCCCAAAAAGAATCAAAAAGTCAAGAAAAATCAAAGCTTCCACCCGCTCCCGAATAATTCGGGACCACCGCATCTCTACGGCCGTAGAGACTGATTTTTCTGGCCAACGCTCCTTTGATTAGTATTAAAAAATTGTGAGGTTGTTCGAACTTAACTATCTCCTCCCTAGTCCCGGGTACTGAAACCCCTACTTGTAAAGATGCGAAAATATAGGATACACCCCATAATTTTTCCCGGAATTATTTAATTGTTTATTTTTACCGAATGAACATTAAAGCACAGTTCGGTCAAATCTTTGAAACAGAATTATTATCCGAAATAGAGGAAAAAGCCACACTGATCCGTGCAAAAGAAGGAGAGATCATTTTAAATGCCGGGCAGATAATAAGGGTAGTGCCCTTAATCGTTTCGGGGCTGGTAAAGATCATGAGGGCAGGTGAAAACGGCAAAGAGCTTTTGTTATATTACCTGGGCGGCGGTAACATTTGTGTGATGGCTGTTACCTGTTGTATGGAAAGGCATCCGAGTGAAATAAGCGTCATTGCAGAAGAAGAGACAGAGCTGTTGGCTATTCCGGTTGATCTCATGGATGCCTGGATGATGAAATATGTGACATGGAAGAGCTTTATCCTGCGATCCATTCGCGTCCGCATGAATGAATTGGTCAACACCATTGACCAGGTAGCTTTTCAGAAACTCGATGAACGTTTAATACTCTATCTGAAAGAAAAAGCCAGGATTACAGGATCGCCCCTGATCCGCGTTTCACACGAACAAATTGCACAGGAACTGGCTACCTCGAGGGTTGTAATATCCAGATTACTGAAGATACTTGAAGACAACAAAAAGTTGTTGCTGTACCGGAACGAAATCAGGCTCCTGGATTCTCTGTAACTTTTGCGACAAGCCTCTTTAGTGTAAATCCAATCATATTTTCTCTCTACAGACGTAGAGATCATTTTTCTTATGCTTGCGCTGAAGCTTCAGCATAGGCGCAAGGTCGCTATGGCAATGCCCTTATTCCGGTACAACGGGAACTAACTACCTAATTCTATCTATTTTTTACCGCAAAGGCTACAAAGCATGCACAAATCCCGCATCTGCGGGACACAAAGCCAAGGTAGTTTTTAGAGATGCTCTAAAGTTAACAGAAAACGGGCTTATTTCATCGGTGCATTGCTAATGGGTGCATCCCAAAATGTCGTAATCGGTTACTATCATTGTAAGACAGATGAAGCAACCTTCATTGAACAAGTGTGTTCATCTGAGGCGTCGTTATGTCCAGGCCTCCTCCAGTCTGATCTTTTTGAATATTAGCAAAGAATTGCATTTATTTAAATCCTTGTCCTTTTTGCTTGGCCCAAAAGGACAAACGCTTACGCTAAAGCTTCGTCCGACGTCATAGGCTCCGGCCGACGGCTGTCAGTGTCGGCGTAAAAGTCAAGAAAAATAATGATTATCCGCTCTTATACAAGATGGCAATTAATCAGTGATTTTCTTACAAATTGAATAGGTGTTACTTTTCCCATGATGGAAAAGTAACCAAAAGATCTAGAAAAATCAAAGCTTCCACCCGCAAAGCCCACCGCATCTCTACGGCCGTAGAGACTGATTTTTCTGGCCAACGCTTC
>SCQT01000163.1 GCA_004322015.1 Chitinophagaceae bacterium | reverse complement strand
ATTGCAGTATGCCGTTTTTCATGATGTCTTGCATGTTTTTGTGCACTGGCAGGCAGGATGGCAGCCCCTGCCAAAAGGAGCAATAAACTCAGTTTTTTCATAGTTCAGAATTTTTCAGATAATGATAAAAGCAAAAACCAAACCAAACTAAAGGATAATGAAACCGAGCATGATAATTCATACTCAAAAAATGAAGATTATTTGTGAGGTTGCATCCGGCCATCAGAATCATGAATAAATAAGCGGATGAAATTTCGTAACTTTGCTTCCTTTTTTTTAAGGAAACTTATTTCAGAAAAAACGCTGACCGACAGAATAACGATGACTAAAAAATATCCGGAATATACTAAGCTTGATCTCCCTGCTTTTGAAAAGGAGCTGCTGGCATCATGGATAAAAGAGCAGGCTTTCGAAAAAAGTGTTTCACTGAGAGACGGGGCACAACCGTTTGTTTTTTATGAAGGGCCTCCCTCGGCAAATGGCATGCCCGGCATTCACCATGTGATCTCCAGGACGCTTAAAGATTTAGTTTGCCGGTACAAAACCATGCGCGGATACCAGGTAAAACGCAAGGGCGGATGGGATACCCATGGATTACCGGTGGAATTGAGCGTGGAAAAATTACTCGGGATCACTAAGGAAGATATCGGGAAAAAAATATCTGTAGAAGAATATAACAGCATTTGTCGCCATGAAGTATTGAAATATAAAGATAAATGGGATGATCTGACACGGCAAATGGGCTATTGGGTGGACCTGGAGCATCCTTATATCACATTCGATAACCAATATATCGAGACTTTATGGTGGCTGCTGAGACAATTATTTGAAAAAAGCCTGCTTTACAAAGATGTCAGCATCCAGCCTTATTCCCCTGCAGCCGGAACGGGATTAAGCTCCCATGAATTAAATCAGCCGGGTACCTACCGGGATGAAAAAGATACAACCATCGTTGCGATGTTCGAACTGGAGCGGGAAGAGCAGGCAGCATTCATTTTCAAAGCAATCTCAAATTCTTTCCCTGGTGGGGAAGGCCAGGGAGGGGTTTATTTCCTGGCATGGACGACCACACCCTGGACCTTGCCTTCCAACCTCGGACTCACGGTAGGCGCCAACATAGATTATGTGCTGGTGCATACTTTGAATCCTTATTCGGGCGAACCTGTCAATGTCATTCTGGCGAAGCCCACATTAACACGTTATTTTAAACCGGAAGGAGAAAATACGGATTTTGAAGGATATAAGCACGGAGATAAAATTATCCCCTGGAAAATATCAGCCGCTTTCAAAGGAAATGAACTGGAAGGTCTCCGGTATAAGCAACTCTTACCTTTCGAAGCCAATACTCCCGAAAAATCAGGCGGCGATCCGTTCAGGGTGATATTGGGAGATTTTGTAACAACAGAAGATGGTACCGGTATTGTGCATACGGCGCCCGCTTTTGGAGCGGACGACTTTAAAGTGGGGAAAAAAGCCGGCATCGGTATCCTGACTTTGGTGGATCGCCAGGGAAAATTTGTGGAAGGTCTGGGAGAATTCAGCGGGAGATATGTAAAAGACTATACCGACGATCCAAATTATTCGGATGTCAACGTGGATATCTGCGTGAAATTGAAGAAAGAAGGCAGGGCTTTTAAAATAGAAAAATATGTACACAGCTATCCGCATTGCTGGCGTACCGATAAGCCGGTGATTTATTATCCGCTGGATGCCTGGTTCATCCGGACAACCGCTTTAAAAGACAGGCTTATTGAATTAAATAAAACCATTCACTGGAAACCGGAATTTACCGGCACAGGCCGTTTCGGCAACTGGCTGGAAAACATGGTGGACTGGAACCTGAGCCGGAGCCGGTTTTGGGGAACTCCTTTACCGGTATGGATCACTAAGGACAGAAAGGAGGTAAAATGCATTGGTTCCATACCGGAATTAAAAACTGAAATTGAAAAGGCCCAAAAGGCAGGTATGATGAAAGATCTTCCCTGGAAATCATGGGCGGAACTCGATCTTCATAAACCTTACGTGGACAATATCGTTTTGATCAGTC
The DNA here is from genome assembly GCA_004322015.1 of Chitinophagaceae bacterium. Lineage (GTDB taxonomy): Bacteria > Bacteroidota > Bacteroidia > Chitinophagales > Chitinophagaceae > FW021-bin31. Next base: position 13,093 of record SCQT01000163.1, on the reverse strand, counting down.
CGCACGGGCAACCCATGTATCGCGAGCCGGATTTGGTGGACGTCTGGTTTGACAGCGGCGCCATGCCTTATGCTCAATGGGGATTACCCGATTCAAGCTCTAATCAGTTCGGTCCATTAACTCCTGAAAACTTTTTCAAATATCATCAAGTCTCAAAGTCCTCTTCTCCCTCTGGGGGAAGCCGGAAGAGGACTGCTTTCCCTGCTGACTTTATCTGCGAAGGTGTAGATCAGACCCGTGGATGGTTTTATACCCTCCATGCCATAGCCGGATTACTTTTTGATTCAGCGGCTTTTAAAACGGTCGTTTCCAACGGACTGGTGTTAGATAAAAACGGGAATAAAATGAGCAAAAGGGTCGGCAATGTGATTGATCCGTTTGAAACGATCGGCAAATACGGCGCGGATGCTACCCGCTGGTACTTAATCACTAATGCATCGCCCTGGGACAGCCTTCGTTTTGATACGGAGGGTATTGAAGAGGTACAAAGAAAGCTTTTCAATACCTTATTTAATATGTATGCTTTCTTCGCCATGTATGCCAACATTGACGGATTTTCTTTTGACCAACCTTCTATTCCTATCAAAGAGCGCTCCGAAATAGACCGGTGGATACTTTCTTCCCTTAATTCCCTGATCAAGGAAGTAACCGGATACATGGATGATTATGAGCCGACCCGCGCCGGCAGAGCTATTGATACATTCGTGGACGAACACTTAAGTAACTGGTATGTGCGCTTGTCCAGGAGGAGATTCTGGAAGCAGGCTTCCCCCGCCCCCCTTCAATTCCCCCCCAGTGGGGGGGACGGGGGGGCTGATAAAACAGCCGCCTATCAAACCTTATATGAGTGTATGGAAACCGTAACCCGCCTGATGGCGCCTATCTCTCCCTTCTTTTCTGACTGGTTATTCAGGAATCTGAATTCAGTTACGGGGAAAGATCCGCATATCTCTGTTCACCATACCGACTGGCCGAAAATGGCGGAAGACGTTATTGATTCATCCTTAGAAGAAAGAATGCAATTGGCTCAGGACATTTCTTCCCTGGTGTTGTCGCTGAGGAAAAAAGCGACGCCGGCTGATGGCAAAATGGTGGCGTCAAAAACGGGCATTAAAGTAAGACAGCCGCTGCAAAAGATCATGATCCCTGTGAGCAGCAATCATCTTCAGCATCAGATAGAAGGCGTGGCATCCCTGATCAAACATGAAACGAATGTAAAAGAAATCGAATATCTCTCTGATGAGGAGGGATTTATAAAGAAAAAGATCAAACCTGATTATAAGATATTGGGTAAAAAGCTCGGCTCTAAAATGAAAGCCGTGGCAAACGCAGTCACCGGTTTTTCACAAAAAGACATCGCTGAATTAGAAGAAAAAGGGCACTATGATTTGAACATTGAGGGCGAAAAATTGTCATTAAGCATTAACGAGGTTGAGATCGCTTCAGAAGACATTCCCGGATGGGCAGTTGCCAGCAAGGGTTCGCTGACTGTGGCATTAGACACGACTATTACACCTGAATTAGAAGAGGAAGGCATTGCACGGGAATTCGTAAATCGTATTCAGCGGATCCGGAAGGAACAGGGTTTTGAACTGACCGACCGGATAATAGTAAAAATGGCCGAGACAGAGGCTTTGAAATCTGCGTTAATTCATTTTAATACCTATATTTGCACCGAAATTTTGGCAGATACTTTGGAAATTGTGCCTCAAATGCAGGCTGGGACTGCAATTGAGGTTAATGATATTAAATCAAACGTGTTAGTACTCAAAAACAGCGACTATGGCAAATAAAAAGAAGACCGTAGGAACGGTCAAAAAAGCCGCCGCAAAAAAAGCCGGTAAAAGTGCTAAAAGTAACAACTCCCACACATCGGCCAAGAAGACTGTTGCCACTTCAAAAAGCAGGCATAAAAAGAAAGCGGAGGCAGCACCCAAAGTTATTGCTAAGAAGAAAGCATCTCATCCGGAAAAGAAAAATAAAGAAAGCATCGTAAAAAAAGCCATTGTGAAGAAAACTAAAGAAGCACCTGTAAAGAAGACAGCCAGAGCAGTTACCGCCAAAGGAAAAACTTCCGCTAAAAAGGAAACCGTCCATATATCTGCACATAAGGAGAAAACCGCAGTACAACCTGCGGGGAAAATACCCCAAGCTCCGAAAAGTGAGAATCATAAAAAGGGAGTGGTCGAAGTGCCTCATGAAAAAGCACATCACAATCATACTCCTGTGATTGCCAAACCGGTCTCAAGAAAAGAACCCGGTTCTGTCAGGTCGTCTGAAAAACCAAAGTTCATTTACAGGCCTGAACCCTCTATTTTAGACAATCCAGAAGAAAATAATACACCCCGGAAGCGTTACAGTGATAACGAATTGCAGGAGTTTAAGGAACTTATCCAGCGTAAATTAGAAGCTGCTAAGAAGGAGCTGATATATCTCCAGGGATTAATTACCCGTAAAGATGAAGCCGGTACGGACGATACCGAAAACAAATACATGGGCGTGGAGGACGGCAGCGGTACCATGGAACGGGAACAATTGAGCCAGTTAGCCAGCCGCCAGATCCAATATATTGATCATCTGGAAAAGGCTTTGGTTCGTATCGAAAACAAAACTTACGGTATTTGCCGCGTTACGGGCAAATTAATTGATAAAGCACGCCTGCGTGCTGTTCCGCACGCTACCCTCAGCATAGAAGCTAAACTTGCTAATAAGCGTTAACCTGACTTTCATAGACGTTCATTCTTAATGTAAAAAGAGCTGCCATTAAAAAAGGCAGCTCTTTTTTTATAAAAAATATTTGGAAGAATGAAAAAAGTAATTACCTTTGTTTTAGATTAACCAAACAGTTAAACTTTTAAGATAATAATGGAAAAGGATATTTCAACGGAGCAACGCATTATAGATGCTGCAAGAAAAGTGTTCATTCAGAAAGGAATGAGCGGCGCGCGTATGCAGGATATAGCCGATGAAGCGGGCATCAACAAAGCGCTGCTGCATTATTATTTCAGAAGTAAGGATAAGTTGTTCCAGATCATATTCAGGGAGGCTGCGGAAAAATTACTCGTAACCGTCAAAGATATTACCGGCAATGAAACCCCTCTGGATGAAAAGATCACAGCCCTGTGCAATAGATATATGGATGTGCTCAGCGAGAATCCTTATTTGCCGCTTTTTGTCCTGCATGAGATCCATCAGGATCCCGGAAGGATTATCAATTTTTTCAAAGGGAAAAATATGGTGCCGCAATTGCAAAAATTCTTCCTGCAAATACAGGATGCAGTGGATAATAAGCAAATCAAACCCATCAGTCCGCCGCAACTGGTCATTAACATTATTTCTTTATGCGTGTTCCCTTTTGCGGCAAGCCCGCTCATGCAAACCCTGTTCGATCTGGATACATGGCAATTCAACCTGTTCATTGAAGAACGGAAAAAAAAGTTACCCGAATTCATACTGGCAGCTTTAAAACCTGAAAAAAAATAACTTTTTTCCCATGAATAAACATCCATAAAAAGTTTTACTTCCGCATTAACTATATGGTTAAACTAATTATTAAAAATATGAAAAAAATATATTTTTGTCTGTGGCTCCTGATACCAGCAACGACTTTTGCACAGCAGCCGGACACCCTCGGCCTGGATACATGTTATCAGCTGGCGAAGGAACATGCACCACTTTTACAACAAAGTCCTTTACTTAAGCAGCAATTGGACCTGGCTATTCAAAATCTTAATTCACGCCACCTTCCCCAGCTTTCATTTAATGCCCAGGCCACCTATCAATCGGATGTGACAACCATTCCTTTCAAGATACCCAATCAGCAGGTTCCGGAAGTCCCGAAAGATCAATACCGGGCAACCCTGGATCTTCAGCAACTGATCTTCGACGGCGGAAGGCTGCAAAAACAAAGAGGCATCTTGCAGACGAGCAATGATTTATCCATGCAACAACAGGATATACTTTTTCATCAACTGAAAAATCAGTTGTCTGACCTGTATGAATCGGCATTAATGCTGCAAACGGATCAGCAGATCCTCGATTTAAAAAAGCAAACGCTGCAGCAACAAATAAACCTGGCGGAAGCTTCCGTAAAAAATGGAACAGCTTTACCTTCTAAGAAAGATAAACTGCAGGCCGCCGCGCTGGAATTGGAGCAGCAGTTGAAATCTTTGCAGTCTGACAGACAGGCTGTATTACAAACTTTGTCCCTCATGACAGGGAAAAAATGGGATGATTCCACACGCTTTATTCTTCCTTCAGTTTCATTCCCAACGGAGAACGAAGCCATGGATCGCCCGGAATTGAAGCAATTTGACATGCAAAAGACCTTAGTTGCACAAAACATGTCCCTGCTGCAAACGGAAAACATACCTGAACTCACCGGATTTGTGCAGGGTGGATATGGCCGGCCCGGCCTGAATATGCTCAGCGATCAGTTTAAATGGTTTTACATGGCAGGACTCCGTCTGAACTGGAGGCTGTGGGACTGGGGATACCGCCGTCGTCAGCAACAATCGCTGGAAACTGATTCCCGGCAAATTGATCTGCAGAAAGAAAATTTCCTGCTGGAAACCCAAATAAAACTTGGCAGGCAGATGCAAGCCATCCGTTTTCTGCAAGATGATATTGATCAGGACCGGCAAATAGTAGCGCTGAGGGAAAAGATCAGCCAGGCATCGGCTGCCCAGTTAGCTAACGGGATCATTACACCCACCGAATACCTTATTCAATTAAATGATGAAACATCAGCCCGGATAACGCAGCAAACCCATCTTATCCAATTGATTTTTGCCAAACTGAATTATCAACTTTTAAAAAGCCATTAAAATGAAAAATTATTTTTTATTATGCAGCGGTCTGGTACTTCTCTGGTCCTGTTCATCAAAAAAAGATCAGGCAGATGCTTATGGTAACTTTGAAGTGACGGAAACCATTATCAGCGCTCAGGCAACCGGTCCCCTACTCTCATTCCATATTCATGAAGGCGATTCCCTCGCTGCCGGTGAAGCAACAGGTTATGTGGACACTGCCACTCTGTATCTTCAGAAGGAGGAAATACTGGCGAAAATGGCGGCATTACAAAGTCAACTGCCGCAGGCATCGGTGCAGCTACAGGTTTTGTCCGAACAGATCAGTCATGCGCAGCAGGAACAAGCGCGTACCAGCCATCTGTTAGCTGCGCAGGCCGCTACGCCCAAGCAACGGGACGACATAAATGCGGAAGTGGTTTTACTGAAAAAACAATATGCGGCATTAGCCTCGTCCTTATCCGTACAATCGCGGAGCATTCTTTCCCAGATCAAGCCTTTAACAATCCAACTGGAGCTGTTGAATAAGCAGATCGGCAACAGCCTGATCATCAATCCGGTAAAAGGAACAGTGCTTACAAAATATGCCGAGCCCGGTGAAATAGTCAGTTACGGGAAACCGCTTTACAGCATCGGCGACCTTTCACGAATGATATTACGGGCTTATGTAACGGGTGACCAGTTATCGCAAATTAAAATCGGGCAAACCGTCACTGTGTTGACAGATGCACCCGGCAAAGCACTACATTGGAAGGGAACAATCACCTGGATAGCAGCCGGATCAGAATTTACGCCCAAACAAATTCAAACGAAAGACGAGCGGGCAAATTTGGTATATGCCGTGAAAATTGCCGTGCCTAATGATGGAACTATAAAAATAGGCATGCCGGGAGAAGTGATCTTTTGATAAAGCCAGGCAATATGATAGAAGTGAATAATATCAGGAAAACCTACGGAGATACGGTTGCGCTGGATGCTGTCACCCTTTCAGTAGGCAAAGGGGAATTGTTCGGACTGATTGGTCCCGACGGCGCCGGGAAGACATCTTTGTTCCGCATCCTGACCACCCTGCTATTACCGGAGGGGGGAAGCGCCACAGTCAATCATCATGATGTAGTAAAGGATTATAAGAAAATACGGAAGGAAGCCGGCTATATGCCGGGGAATTTTTCTCTGTATCAGGATTTAAGCGTGGAGGAGAACCTTCAATTTTTTGCTTCTATATTCCATACGGATATTCAAACAAACTTTGAGATTATCCGGAGCATTTATGAACCATTAGCTCCTTTCAAAAACAGGCGGGCAGGAGCATTATCCGGCGGTATGAAACAAAAGCTGGCGCTTTGCTGCTCTTTAATACATAATCCGCCTGTGTTGTTCCTGGATGAACCTACCACAGGAGTAGATGCCTTGTCGCGCCAGGAATTTTGGGAGACTCTGCATGAGCTGAAAAAAAAAGGAGTCACTATTTTGGTATCCACACCCTATATGGATGAAGCTTCCCTTTGTGACCGGATTGCAATGATCCAGGCCGGACATTTGATAGGCATAGGCACACCGGCCGAAATCATTTCCGGGTTTACTAAACCGTTATGGTCGGTAAGCGGCATGGACATTTATCGCCTGCTGAAAGACCTGCAGGATTTTCAACAAACAGATTCCTGTTCTTTATTCGGCAATAATATTCATGTCACGCTGAAAAACGGAGTAGCGGATGTATCCGCCTTAAAAGAATATTTATTACGGAAAGGACATGAGACAGCAAGTATAAATCCAGTGGCACCTGTGATAGAAGATTGCTTTATCGAACGCATGAAAGAATAAGCAGAATAAATGATTCATTATGAACTATAATTCAAGCTCCATACCCGCTATTCAGGCTGAAAGCCTGACTAAAGAATTCGGTGATTTTACCGCTGTGGATGCAATCACTTTTCAGGTGGAGAAGGGAGAAATATTTGGCTTTCTCGGAGCCAACGGCGCCGGTAAAACAACAGCGATCAGGATGTTATGCGGATTGCTACAGCCCACTTCAGGAAGTGCGACTGTAGCCGGATTTGATGTATTCACCCAACCTGAAGAGATCAAGAAAAATATAGGTTATATGAGCCAGCGATTTTCTCTGTATGAAGACCTGACCGTGAAAGAAAATATCCGGTTTTACGGTGGGATATATGGTTTAAGTAATGAAGCTATTAAAGAAAAAACAGGCATTTTATTGGAGAGATTGAAACTGCATAATGAAGCCGGTTCTTTGGTAAAACGTCTTCCTTTGGGATGGAAACAAAAACTCGCTTTTTCAGTATCGCTTATCCATGATCCTGCCATTGTATTCTTAGACGAGCCGACGGGGGGAGTAGATCCCGTTACAAGAAGACAATTTTGGGAAATGATTTATGAAACAGCTTACGGCGGTGTCACTATTTTCGTGACCACTCATTATATGGATGAAGCTGAATATTGCCATCGTATTTCCATTATGGTCAATGGAAAAATTGTGGCCTTGGGACCGCCATCCGGATTAAAAAACAAATTGAATGCAGATTCCATGAATCAGGTATTCCTGAAACTGGTCAGACAATCCTAATCACTCTTTAAGCTTCACAACATGTCAGTTTTTTTTAGTTTCATAAAAAAGGAGTCGCGCCACATTATCCGTGATAAACGGACCCTGCTGATCCTGTTCGGAATGCCGCTGATCATGATCATCCTTTTCGGGTATGCCATCCGGAATGATATCGGTAATTCGAAAATAGTAGTAGTGGATGAAGCACATGATCCTTACAGCGCACAACTTATTGCTGAAATAAATGCTTCAAAATACTTTGAGGTAAGCCGGATAGTCGGCAATGAAGCGTCTCTTAACCATGAGTTTCAGCAGGAAAAGGCAGCTATCGCTATCATAATCCCGCCGGATTTCAGCCACCGGCTGCTTCATTTAAAAACGGCACAGGTCAGATTGGTTGCAGACGCTTCGGATCCCAATACTGCCACCATACTGATCAATTATGCCACCGCTATTGTACACCAGTTCCAACAAAGACTATTCCCCTCTGCCGCCATATCCCTATACATACAACCTGAGATACGCATGTTGTATAATCCTGCCATGAAAAGCGTGTATGGTTTTGTACCCGGGGTGATGACGCTTATCCTCATGCTGGTATCGGCCATGATGACGGCTATTACTATCGTCAAAGAAAAAGAAACCGGCACTATGGAAGTATTGCTGGCTTCTCCTCTTCAGCCACCCCTGATCGTTCTGGGAAAAATCACACCGTATATTTTATTATCCTTCATTAATGCTTTGCTGATATTGGGTTTCGGTATTCTTCTTTTCCAGGTCCCTATGCGGGGCAGTTGGTTTCTTTTATTGGCTGAATGTGTCTTGTTTACCCTGACTGCTTTATCTCTGGGCATTCTTATCTCCACTACGACCAGTAATCAGCAAACAGCCATGATGCTTTCCTTAGGCGGATTATTAATGCCGACTGTCTTATTATCCGGATTTATATTCCCTTTAAAAAGCATGCCTGTCATTTTACAATGGTTCGCCAATGTCATTCCGGCCAAGTGGTTCATCATCATTCTGAAGAATATCATGATAAAAGGCGCCGGGTGGCATGAAGTATGGGCAGAAACCGGAATACTGTCAGCCATGACTGTTTTCTTTGTAATCATTAGCATTAAAAAATTCAAAACCCGCTTAAGCTGATGCGCACCATATTATTCATATTACAAAAAGAATTTCTGCAGATATTTCGTAATAAGGGTATGTTACCCATTATCTTTTTTTTACCGCTGATACAGTTGCTCATTTTAGCCTATGCTGCTAATTACGATATAAAAAATATTACTGTAGATATTATTGACAATGATCATTCCCTATGGTCGGAAAGACTAACCCATAAGATCTTTGCTTCCGGATATTTTAAATATCACGGCACACCACAAAATATCCCCTCTGCCATGGAAGATATAAAAGACGACCGGGCAGATATGATCCTCGTAATACCGCCAGACTTTGAGCAAAATCTCATAAGAAAAAACAAACAGGAGGTCCAAATCTTAATCAATGCCATAAACGGCATGAAAGCCGGCATTGGCAGCGGCTACATACAATCCATTCTGCAAGATTATAACATACGAATTCGTAAGGAGTGGATGCATGCAACGGCAGTGGAAACACAAGTCTCACCACAGATAAATGTCACAGATGCTTATTGGTATAATCCGTATATGGATTACAAACAATTTATGGTTCCCGGAATTTTAGTGGTACTGGTAACTATGATCGGCGCATTTTTGTCGGGAATGAATATTGTCCGGGAAAAAGAAACCGGGACTATTGACCAGCTCAATGTAACACCCATACGAAAAGTACATTTCATTATTGGAAAGTTAATGCCTTTCTGGATCATTGCTATGGCTGAGTTGGCTTTCGGACTCGTATTTTCCTGGTGGTTTTTTCATCTTTCCTATGCAGGAAACATCTGGCTGATCTTTCTTTTTGCAGGTATTTATCTGATAGTCATGCTGGGTATCGGGTTACTTATCTCCACCCAAACCCAGACCCAGCAACAAGCCATGTTTATTACCTGGTTTTTCTTTGTAATCTTCTTACTGCTAAGCGGGCTTTTCACTCCTGTCAACAGTATGCCTCAATGGGCGCAAAGGATCACGTTGTTTAATCCCGTAGCCTGGTTTATCAAAGTAATCAGGATGGTATTAATAAAAGGAAGCGGCTTTTCAGACATATTGCCTTATCTGATGATTATTACTCTGTTCGCTTTGATTATTAACAGCATCGCTATTCTGACGTACAGGAAAAAGAGTTGATGCCTACCCGAGTCCCCGGATCTAAACATGGCTTTTTACTGGTCAAAGTTTACCTCAAATCTAACGGCACGCTTATCCTAAGTCCCACATTTCTTCCCATATTATATATTCCATGATAACCCCTTGGATCATCGGGATATTGTTCAAAATATTTCAGACGGCTTAAACCGGATTGATATGCGGTATTAAAAATATTATTTGCAAGCAGGCTGATATTGAAAAGTGTTCTTCCATTCACATTCGTAATATCTGTTCCTATACCGGCATTGAACAATACATATCCCGGGGTAGGCGTTTCCGTATTATAAGCAAGGAATGCCCTGTTTTGAGCCCCATACGCTTCCATCTGGAATTTTATAAACCCATTGGCTAAACGTCCATACCGCTTCCACATCTCAGCCCTCAGAGTGGTCATGGTATGTAACGGAGCAATCATTGGAAGATATTTGGAGCTGTCAGGGACTACTTCTCCTTTTTTGCCCTTATTAACTCCATATACAACCGATAACGAATTTTCAAAATGCAACCATTTTACCGGATGAATATCCAGGCTGACAGACCCGCCGTATAACTGTGCGCGTGTTTGCTGAAACTTAAATGTCTGGTTGCCCGCCACAATAACAGAATCCCCGCCCGCGGCATTCAACACATTCTGGTTATAAATATAATTACTGATATTATTATTAAACAGATCCAAATCTAATGAAAGGCGATCCGCATTATAAGAGAATCCCAGATCTTCCTGCAGATCAAATTCAGGTTTAAAATCAGGATTTCCGATCTGGTAAACATTAGTGCCCGGATGTACGCCATTGGAGGATATCTCTGCAATATTCGGCGCACGGTATCCCCGTGCCAGATTAAATTTTACCGACATTTTATCTGTGATGTTGTAAGTGGCCCCGAAGTTTCCGCTAAATCCATTGAACATGTGCTTATAGTCCGAGAAAATACGGTCAGATCCTGTGGTATCCGCCCCATAAACCGGATGAGCCATACCGGTCTTGGGATCGGTGACGGCGTATAATCCGCTATTATTAAAGAAACGAAAATCGTAACGCACCCCCCCCGCAAGGTCTAACTTCCCGAATGATTTTTTAGCCATTACAAAAGGGCCCAGGTCGAGCTGGCGGTAGTCGGGTATCAGAAAGTCCGTTCCTGATGTACTATTATTTGTCTGATACATACCGTTAGATCCAACCGTAATATTCCATCCGCCGGACCCAGGAAAAAAATACTTAACATCATAAGTATAGGTATTTAGTTGCAAATATAATCCGGGTATAGCCGGTTGTTGCGGATAATCATATTCCCGCCGTAAGCTCCGCTCAAATCCGAGATTAAGCTTCAGATCACTTTGCCCGATGATGAAACTGTTAGAAGAATATATCCTGTATAACTGCACATGCTGATGAAGCACGGGCAAGGTATAACTGTTTAACAGGCTTTCCGGAACCACCGGACGAATACCCGAATCTAAGTCATTTATTTGCATAGTAAATTTTCTGGAAGCAGAATCTCTGCTCCCATCGGGAATAGCCTGCAGGTCATCAAAGAAGGTCAAATCCCAGTGAGAATAACCCCATCCGCGGTTTATGCCGAAATTAGCAGTGGCATCATTTTCCTCATAATTCGTACCGTAAACCCAGCCGTCAATTTTGTTCCGGTAATTTTTAGCGCTTTTATGAGAGATGCGGCCAAGCCAATAAAACCCATTCCTGTTTCCGGACAGGTAAGCGGAACCACCTGCCAGACCATTGTTAGTCTGATATTCCCCCATCACGTTTCCCACAATTTTTCCATCCGGAGCGGGGGGAGTAGGGATCAGGTTGATGACCCCCGCCAATGCATCCGATCCGTAAGACAGGCTGGCAGGTCCTTCTATTACTTCCACGTGATCAATACTGTATCCATCCACGCCTATCCCGTGTTCATCACCCCATTGTTGCTCTTGCTGAGGCATACCGTCATATAATGTCAGTACGCGGTTATAACCTAAGCCATGGATAAACGGCTTGGAGATATTGGGTCCGGTGGTGACAGCGCTGACACCCGGCACACCGGCGATAGCATCAATAATATTGGTGTGTAAAGTCTGAGTGATATATCGCCGGTTAACGGCAATGATGGGGATAGGGCTGCGATTAATCTGAGTGGCTTTTGACACTCCCGTTACCACTATTTCGTTTTGCTCAATAGTAGAAGTGCTCATTTGAAAATCATGTGCTGTATTCCCCTTAATAAGTACCTGTTCCGAGATAGTTTTATACCCTAAAAAACTAATAGTTACGGTAAAATCACCCGAAGGCAAATGACCTACCTTATAATTACCGCTCCCGTCCGTTACAGCACCAGTCTTCAGATCAGGCAGGTAAACAGTTACACCGATCAGTGGTTCATTTGTTTTGGCATCGGTGATTTTCCCCGATAATGAGCTGTTGACATCTGCGGCATAAGCGCCATAGCTTGTTATCATGAACACAGAAAATAATGCAATGAATATCGCCAATTTATTTTTCATATTATCTTATTTATAAATATTTATTATGCGACAGGCATTGATACATTTTATCTTCCTCATCATACGGGAAGGTAATTTTTATCAGTGCCGAGTCTGATTTTAAAAAAAAGGAAGAATGGCTGCGAAATGATAGAGACGCTGCCTTAAGCCGTTTCCGGAGGTCCGCGGAGAAACTGATGAAAAACATCATGTACCGGTAAAGAAATTGCCGGTACAATAAAAAGTACGGGGAATTCTTTGGAGATAAAATGATATACCGGCAGATGCCCCGGTAAGGTAGGAGAAAGCGATATCCGCAAAAATTCGCAATGGATATGCACATCGCTTATTCCCGGATGTTTGTGGATGCCATCTACCGTATCCCGGTGATCTTCTATGAGATTGTGTACAAAAGTATGAGGCGTGGCAGCAAAGAGGAAGACTGCTACCATAAAGCCCCAGGCTATTTTATTTAAGATGGTTTGCTTTCCGGTCAATGTATTAAAACCTTATTGGCGAGGCAAAGGTACTTTAATACTTCACAATTTGAAATGATTGTTTATTTCAAAACAATGTTAAAATCCCCGAAAAACAGGTCTTAATCAAATAAGCCTCTGCTAACTGATTTATCTTCATTGCGTTTAGCCTTTTTAAAGGTTGCATTTTCTTCAAAACAGGCAAAAGATCCCTGCATCAGCTTTTTGGGAACTGACTACTTCTACAAATTCCCGCATATTTTTGAGAGTGAGCTTCCCGCTTTTGCATTCGATGAATGCGAAGCTAATGATAGTCTATTTTATCCTGAAACACAGATTTATAAAATTGTTTGGCTATAGCTTAAAAATGCGTGTTATTTTGTAGATTTGTAGAAAATAATGCAAGATGAATGCAAAAGAGATCAGGTCAGCCTTTAGTCAATTACCAGCGGAAGAAAGATCAAGCCTTC
>SCQT01000014.1 GCA_004322015.1 Chitinophagaceae bacterium | reverse complement strand
CCCGGAATAATTTTATAGACTGCCACTGTAAATGCCCCTATCGTCACCAAAGAAACCGAATCGGTATTCCCGAAATATAAGTGAATGACCACCAAGATAAAAAAACCCGTAATTGCCAGGACTTCGATAAAGCGCGATGGCAATCCCTTAATGATATTCAAATCAGATAGATATTTGTTCAACAGTCCCTGGTAACGGATATATTGCTTGCTGAAAAACTCCTTTTTATTGTAAATATTACTTTCTATATAGCTGCCTAAAGCCTCATATAAATGCTGCATCGTCTTTTCACTGGTTGTTTTGATATGGAGTCTGACAGCTTTAAGCCGCTTTTTATTAAAATATGCCAGCGCCCATACTGCAGGCAATAACAGGATAAGTAATAACAAAAAAGAAGTGGCATTATACCATAAAATACCAGTCACTGTAAAAACGATCAGTGTATATTCGGTAAACATCTGCAGAATACCTGTGAGCACATAATGGCAAAATTCTATCGGCTGCTGGCTGATCTTTTGAATATATACGGAAGAGTCCACACTCGCATATTCATCATATTCACCGTTCAAATAATGTAAAAGATTATCACCCGCGATACGCAATGCCACATGATATATGTACCGGTACTGGAAAAAACCTATCATATATGCCAGCATATTTTTCACCGCAAAACAAACCAGAAAAAGTAACGCGGGATATATGGAGTCAGGATCTAATAATATGGGCGGAATAAATGAAGCTAAATGAAAACGAAAATCATCCTGGGTATATATACCGACCAACAATACCAGTAAACCCAGAAATACTATATCCACCACGCTTACCAAAGCGTTGAGCACCGTAAAAAAATAGAATCTTTTTCGTTCATTTCTTACGAGAATAGCTAATGTGTTTTTTATGATCCTTTTCAAAAATGATCGGCTTTATCGAAGCATAGTCCCGCCTTTTAAAGACTTTATGATAAGAATCGTTTTCTTTTTTGTAAAGGTTGCCGGCAGGAATGTATTTGACTTCTTTCATGCTATGGCAGACAACCACCTTTGTTTTAATTACGTTTAGGGAAATATGCAATTGTCTGTTATCATCATCACGTTTAATGAAGAAAACAATATACAGCGATGCCTGAATTCCGTCAGGGGAATTGCCGATGAAGTGGTTGTGGTTGATTCGGGTTCTAAGGACAATACAAAAACTGTGTGCAGGCAAATGGCCGCTAAAGTGTATGACCATCCTTTCCGGAGCTATGGTCTTCAAAAAGAATTCGCTACCCGGCTGACTGCCTTTGACCACATTTTGTCATTAGATGCAGATGAAGAACTGAGCGAAGAATTACGCGACTCTATAAGCAGGGTAAAATTACATTGGGAAAAGGATTGCTACAGTTGCCACAGGATCACCAATTTTTGCGGGCAATGGATTTTACATGGTGAATGGTTCCCCGACAAAGTGATCCGGCTGTTCGACAGAAGAAAAGCAAAATGGATCGGCAATATCCACGAAAAAATAGTTCCGTATGACCGTCATAATATGGGTGATTTACGAGGGGAATTGCTACATTATTCTTACCATTCTTTAAACCATTTCAGAATAAAGTCGGAAAAATATGCAGCAATGAGCGCCCGTGAATTATATCGTCAGGGTGTGTACCCTGGTTTTTATCACTTTTATATAAAGCCTGCATACCGGTTTTTGAGCGCCTTCCTTTTACGAAGAGGATTCATGGACGGTAATGCCGGCTATCATATAGCCAGGCTGACCGCGGACAGGGTTTACATGAAATATGAAAAGTTAAAACAAATGCATGAACAGAAAGAAGATCCATCAGCAGATATTTAAGAGTACTTCGATAGCATTAGCCGCATGCATCCCTTTTTCTCAAAGGATAGGCACTTTTATCCTTATCATAATGGCAGTTAACTGGATAACAGAAGGGAATCTTACTCACAAAATAAAAACAGCGTATCGTCAGGCTTTCGTTATTCTCTGTTCATTGTTCTACTTGCTGGAGATAGCAGGATTATTTTACACTCATCATTTTAGTAACGGCTTTTATCATGCGCAAACAGAAGCCTCCTTTTTTGTGATCCCTTTATTATTTTTCAGTTGTGGAAAAATAGATAAAAAATTAACCAATAATATTCTTGGCGCATTCTGCCTTACTGTCTTTCTGACTTCATTATACTGTGTGATTACCGGTATTATTCATTATACACAATCCGGAGATATTTCATCTTTATTCTTTAAGGATTTGGTCTCACCTATCCA
The DNA here is from genome assembly GCA_004322015.1 of Chitinophagaceae bacterium. Classification (GTDB taxonomy): domain Bacteria; phylum Bacteroidota; class Bacteroidia; order Chitinophagales; family Chitinophagaceae; genus FW021-bin31. The sequence continues at coordinate 4,602 of SCQT01000014.1, read as the reverse complement.
CCAGCATCCGGTCTATTTCTCTGTCTATACGCTTATTTGCATGGTTTATCTGTTTTTTTCAATCAATGGATCTGCTTCTGTAAAGAAAATTTTCTTATTATTAGCGGCACTGATTTATTTCTCCTTACTACTCTTTCTTCTCAGATCCAAAATGGTGGTTGCCATAACTTTTATTTATGCTGTTTACCAACTGACCCTCATATTAGTTTATAGAAAAGGTTTATCACGCTTCACTGCCTTGTACCCCTTATGGCTTATTAGTATGATATTGATAATACTGTTCACTTCCAATCCTTTCAGTAAACAAGTCAATCTGTTATACGTTACAGACTGGTCTAAGATACATGAAACAAGATTTAATTCCGACGACCGGTTTGGGGATATAGGCATTCGTCTAACCCTGGGGAAATTCGGTATTCACATATTAAACGAATCACGTGCGTGGATATTCGGGGTAAGCCCGGGTGATGCCCAAAACGATGTGAATTTGAAGATTATCTCATCGGGTATGTTTACAGGATACCCCGGAACTGATGACCATGGATTTATCAATTATAATCTTCATGATCAATATCTGCAAACACTGCTGAATTCCGGTATTGTCGGCCTTATTCTTTTACTCGGCATATTATTAGTGGTTTACAAAAAGAGTTATGAGAATAAAGATCCTGTGTTGTTCTTCACCCTGTTCGCTTTTACCTCATTCTTTCTTACTGAATCTGTACTGGAACGTCAAATGGGAATAGTGCCTTTTTTCTTTTTCGTTTCCATATTGATCCTGCAAGGAAGTCCTTCCGCTGAAAAACATCAGGATAAAAAGGAAAATCATGAACAAATCCTTGAAAATATTTGTTGACGCACATTGCTTTGATAATGAATATCAGGGAAGCCGTACCTTTTTGAAAGGCATATACACTGTATTATCTCATTACAGTGAGGTGGAAATATTCATGGGTGCTTACGATACGCAGCATCTTCGTTGTGAATTTCCCGATGTACCCGTGAATCACTTTTTTCAATACCGGTCTCAAAGACCTTTGTTAAGACTGGTCAGAGATATTCCAGGTATTCTCAGGCAACATGTATTTGATTTCGCCCATTTTCAATATGTATCCCCTATTGTAAAATGGTGTAAATATATTGTCACCACACATGATCTTTTGTTCATTGAACGCAAGAAAGATTTTCCATGGAGCTATCGTTTGCCGAGATATCCTTTATTTAAATACTGCTGCAGAAATGCTGATATAAGGACTGCCCCTTCGGTTTTCTCCAGGAACAGTATTTCAAAGTATTATCATATTCATGCTGATAAGATCACCGTGATCCCTAATGGCGTAAATACGGAATTCTTTGAAAGGAAGATCAGTAAGGATCAGGCGGTAGAATTTATATGGAAAGGATACCAGATCAAAAATTTCATTTTATATGTCAGCAGGATAGAACCCCGGAAAAACCATGCGTCGTTGCTTCAGTTATATATGGAGATGCAATTATATAAAAAGGATATATCCATCGTTTTTATCGGGAAAGAATCTATTAAAGATCCTGCCCTGCAAACCATCGTAAGAAATATGCCTGAGAATATAAGCAGATATATCCGGCATTTTCATCAGATATCCAGTGGGGAATTACCCTGGTTTTATAGAGCAGCGAAATTAGTGGTATATCCTTCCCTGGCTGAAGGATTCGGGATACCGCCGTTAGAAGCCGCTGCCATGGAAACCCCCGTCCTTTGCTCTAATACAACTGCCATGGCAGATTTTCAATTCTTAGGTGATCAGCTTTTTGATCCCGAGAATAAGCAGGAATTTCAAAAAAAATTGGGGGAAATGCTGTCCAGGACATCGGAAAAGGAACATTTACAAGAACTTGCCAAAACCATTTATCAAAAATATTCCTGGGAGAAAAGCGGCAGCACGTTGCTCGGTTATATGAAAAAAGCTTTACCACTCAATATAATAACCTGATATTTAATCTGTTCAAACACACTGCTCCGTTACCCGCCAAAAAAATTTTTGCACACAGGCAACCCTGAAGTACTTATTGACGTAATATACAAGCTATTGCCGTCTGTACTAATTTTAGTTTCGTAAGGTGAACACACCAAGCCAACAATTGCATTTTATCCTGGAAGGATGCCTGCAGAAGCAAAGAGGAAGTCAGAAAGCCTTGTATGATTTCTTCTATGATTACTCAATGAATATATGCCGGCGTTATACTCATCATGAGGAAGATGCAATAGAAATCTTACAGGATGGCTTTCTAAAGGTTTTTCAACATTTGGATAGCTTCACCGGCCCGGAGAATGCGGAATCACTTTACCCGGCCTTTACCGGATGGTTAAAGAAGATCATGATATATACTTCGATTGATCATTTCCGTTCTCAAAAAAAATATGTCCCTACTGATGATATTGAGAGTCATACTGACCAGCCTGTCTCAGGAAACCACCACCCCATTGATGACCTGGCATACCAGGAACTTATGCGCATAGTACAGACTCTAAGCCCCGGCTATCGGTCAGTATTTAATCTTTTCGTTATTGACGGGTTCACACACGAAGAAATAGCAGATACACTCGGAATATCAGTAGGGACTTCAAAATCAAACCTGGCCAAAGCCAGAGAAAATCTAAGGCAAAAATTAAAAAGAATAAATGCAAGGACCATTACCAAATATGAATGATGAAGAGTTAGACAAGCTCTTTAAAAAGGCCGCAGGAGAATATGCCGCTGCTCACAGCAGTAAAGAATCCTTTGCACAAAAAGAAGAAGCCTGGGAAAAGCTGCAGGAGAAGTTGGATACCCCTCCTCCTGCAACTATTGACGCTACTTCCCCGCAAAATCGTCGTAATAGGAAATTTTTATTATTGATCCCTTTACTTATAATAGCCTCCATCATCATCTGGCAAATTAAAGAAAAGGGTTCAAGAATGACACTCTCTTCACAAAATAAATTCGATACCGCCCGGCACAAAAAAATAATGAACGAGGCAAGTCCTTTGGCGCCGGTAGCAGTAACTTTAAATCCTGATTCAGGCAAGGTACCTCATCATATTGTATCCGGCAATCCGGCTATTATGCGTCAGAATAAATCTCACGTTCATTATGACGATAATCTCAACAATGGTTTTACGCGGTCTTCCCATACAGTCTTAATTCCATCAACCATTGAAATGATTCCCCACACCACAAAGATATTGTTAGCGGATAAAAACATACTATTATCTCCCGTGACAACAGCGGCGGGCAATGTGCAATCACTTTCTGAAGATATCAATCCATCCCGAATTACTATAGCTTCTGAGAATAATTACACTCCACAAAAACCAAATAAAAATAAGGACTCAAATTCGCGACATTGGTATATAGGAATTACCCTGGGTCCTGATTGGAGCAGCGTTGCCGGAGAGGGTTGGGGAACAGGCGCAAGTGGAGGACTGAAACTGGATTATCAGTCCGGCAGAAAATGGATAGTAGAAACAGGAATATCAGCAGCCAAAAAAATATATACAACTTCCCCTTATAATTATAATCCTCCCGGTAATCCGGGCGGTTATTACGGCAACATTCAAAGCATAGATGCCAATTGCCTGTTGATTGATCTTCCGTTAAACGTAGATTACATCCTATGGAACAAAAAGAATAGCTCAGTATTTGTTGGTACAGGATTGTCATCTACCTGGATGCATCATGAAACTTATACTTATCATATTAAAACAAATACCGGCGGATGGGAGCAGTATCAGCAGGACATGTACAATAAGGAGTATCAATTATTTTCCATCTGGAATATAGCTGCAGGATATGAAAAAGAGTGGAGGCATATCTCCCTGGAAATTTCTCCTTACGTAAAGGTCCCATTAAGCGGTATTGGCTATGGGAGAGTTAAACTACTCAGCACCGGTATCCAATTTACGTTAAAACATGCTTTAAAATAAAGCAAAACCTTCTGGTCTTACGCGAGATGAGATAGTGGTGGAAGAATTAAAAAACCAGACAAACAACCTTTGGCTATCTCTTACCGATAATACTAATTATCTAATGCCGGGAGGAAATGTCTATTGAATAGGCTATCCCGGATTAAGCAATTCACTCATCACTTAAACTAAAACTTTTAATTATGAAAACTACGAAATGTTTCCAGAGTACCGGAAAAATGACAACAGCTTTTATAGTACTACTGTCATGTACACTGCTGTTTTCCTGCAAAAAAAGTAACACTGCGGCGACACCATCTAATGTTCATTTCTCCGGAGCCTTTAGCGGGGCAACAGAAGTCCCTCCTGTGAGCAGTTCTGCCACAGGTTCTGTAACTGCTACTTATGACCCCTCTGCAAAAACACTGCAATACACTTTTACCTGGAATAACCTGAGCGGAGTACCGGTAGCCATGCACTTTCACGATGGAGCCACCGGTACGAACGGTGCTGTGGTTATTCCTATCAGCGGCTTCCCCTCTCAGGCCAGCGGATCGGTTAGCGGCACATCTAATCCACTGAACGACACATTGATCAATGACCTGATGGCAGGAAAACTTTACGGTAATATCCATACTCAAAATCATCCGGGAGGGGAAATAAGGGCTCAGATAACAAAG
>SCQT01000162.1 GCA_004322015.1 Chitinophagaceae bacterium | reverse complement strand
ACTTTCACTGAATTTCCGTCTTTGTCTTTCCGAAAGGCTCATTTGAAACTGTTCCCGCCTTGCCATGATTTTGTCTTTTTTAGTCCGCAAAAACGGTCAACGTATTTCAGGCATTGACACGAAGCTTCGGATGAGGATTAACAATTAACGATTAACGATTAACGATTGACAATTGACGATTGACCCAATCTTAAACGTTCAAACAATAAACCTATAAACAATAAACCCATACCTCCACTAAATCTTTTTACAAATAATTCTAAGCACTTCCTTTGTCTTATCTGTAATCTTAAATCGGTCATCAATTCTCATTCCCACCACCCAAATTATTCGTTTCTCTGATTCTAAAACCCATATCTTTTCTTTTTCATGAAGAGGTATTTTCTTGTCAATGAAAAAACGGCTGAGCTTTTTCTTTTTTCCCAAGCCTAAAGGATAAAAATAATCTCCCTGTTTCCATGGACGAAGCAGTAAAGGGAAAGTAACTTTTGAAGCGTCTAAGGAAGCTGTATTTTCATTGGTGGAAAGGATAAAACCATCTGCAGGATGCAAGCTTAGATGAAAGACTATACCCGCGGTTTCAGCGATTGATTGCCCCTTTTCAATCAGGAGATGAGAAATATTCTTTTCTGATAAAGGACTGATGATAAACCATTTTCTGTCCCGTATCAGCCGGTGTGTTTGAGAAGCAATGGTTTTTCCAGGCTCTCGGTCAATCAGTTGAATAATTTGCTGCGATTGCTCATAGCTGAAATTCCATTGTTTAAAAATTTCATAAGTAATGGTATCTAAAGGGATACATTTTTTTAATTTTAAAACAGGAATAAAAAACTCATTTTCTTTTTCCTCGATTAAATATCGCCAGTATCGGTCAACTGATTCATTATACAATTGCTCTGCTTCTGCAAAACGTTTTATATTCTGACTCAGTCTTTTTTCTAACCCGGGAAAATATTTTTCAAGCTGTGGAATAATTGTATTTCTTAAAAAGTTACGTGTATAATTATCGGATAGATTCGTGATATCTTCTGCATAAGGAATTTCATTTTGAATCACATAATCTCTGATTTCCTGCTTGGTCAAAAAGAGCATTGGCCGGATGATTTTCCCCTGTTTCACGGGAATACCGTGCAATCCATGGATCCCTGTACCCCTGAAAAAATTGAACAGTAAAGTTTCATTATTATCATTCAGGTGATGTGCAGTAGCAATAAATAAATATTGATTGTGCGCTCTTATTTTTTCGAACCATTCATAACGAAGAATACGCGCTGCTTCTTCAATTGATAGTTTTTCTTCCAGTGCAAAAGTTTCCGTTTCAAAACGGATTTGATAAAATGGAATATTATTCTTCAGGGAAAAATTCTTTACTAATAATTCATCTCTGTCCGAATCTTCTCCTCTGAGCTGGAAATTGCAATGTGCTATTCCGGTGCTGAAGCCTTCTTTTATAAACAAGTCTGCCATCATCATCGAATCAGCGCCGCCGCTGACAGCTAACAGTATCTTCTCACCTTTATTGCAGAGATGATTTTCATGGATATGTTTCCTGAATGCGGATAGTACCTTTGTATTCATTTTTTTGAAGGCTTTTATAATAGATCATCAGCCGCTTGTTGCAGTTCTGCTGCAGCATGACTGTCTTTTAATTTCCGGGCTGTCTCTATACCTCTCTGGTAAACGGCTAAGGCCTTTTCTGTATTCCCTGCCTTTTCCAGCGCTTTACCCAAATGGTAATAAGAACCTGTATAATCAGGATCATGGGCTAAAAGCTCTTCAAACCAACGGATCGCTTCTTCCTCGCGGTGCAGCTTCATGTATTCTAACGCCAAAGCATGCTTGAGAAAGCTGTCCTCCGGCGTTTTCTCCAAATAAGATTTTAATAATGTTATCCTGTCCATCGTTTTTATATTAATAAAATTACACAGGATTTCGTAAATTGCGCTTTGAAAATCATTTAATTATATAAAAAGCAGATTTGATTCCAAAATAATTTTTCAGTATATGAAAATCTTAGTGTGCATCAGCAAAACCCCGGATACAACGGCAAAAATAACTTTCACGGACAACAACACGAAATTCAATGAACAAGGCATTCAGTTTATCATTAATCCTTCGGATGAGTGGTATGCTTTGGTGCGGGCGCTGGAGTTGAAAGAAAAGTCAGGCGGAACAGTGACTCTTATCAGTGTGGGCGGCGCCGCTTACGATCCTGTTATCCGGAAAGCGCTGGCGCTGGGGGCAGAGGATGCAGTAAGGATTAATGCAGATAGCAGCGACAGCTATTTCGTGGCTTTGCAGATCGCCGGTTTTGCGAAGGACGGCGGTTATGATTTGATTATGACCGGAAAAGAAACCATAGATTATAACGGAGCGGGAGTAGGAGGGATGATAGCAGGGATCATGGGTTTACCTTTTATCTCACTGGCAACAAAATTAGAAACTGATGGGAAGGGCGAAGCTGAATTTCATCGTGAGATTGAAGGCGGAGAGGAAATCTGTGCTGTTAAATTGCCGGTAGTTATTTCCTGTACGAAAGGCATGGCGGAACAAAGAATTCCGAATATGCGCGGCATCATGGCAGCGCGTACGAAACCCTTGAAAGTAGTGGAGCCCGTGGAGGCGGAAAAATTGACGGAGATCATCAGCTTTGAGCTGCCTGAAGCAAAAACAGGCATCAAAACGATAGAGGCAGATAACGTAGAGGAATTAGTGAGGTTATTACATGAGGAGGCGAAGGTGATTTAGTTACTGGTTGCTGGATATTGGTTACTTGTTATTGGTTATTAAAAAACGAGTCTTGAGAATTTCATCCTGTTTGGTTAGGGCTTTTCGCGTTAAGAGATGCCTGGAAGGCATCAATCTGATTAACCATAAAGCCATAAAACCATTGAACTATAAAACCATTTTATCAAATTTATCAAATCATAGATCATACATCATCAAATCATAGATTAAATGTCAGTATTAATATTTGCAGATCAGCATGAAGGGAGGATCAGGAAGGCTGCTTTCGAGGCAGTAAATTATGGGGCTAAGTTGGCAGCACAAACGGGCGTGACCGCAACGGCGGTGGCCCTGGGGACTTGTTCCGATGAAGATTTGAAATTACTCGGGAATTACGGCGCTGTCAAGGTACTTCACGATCCCAATCAATTATTGGATCAGTTCGATCCTTCGGTGTATGCCAAAGCATTATTGCAGGCGGCAGACGGGGAGAATGCACAAATTATTATCTTCTCTCATAATTTTAACGGGAAAGCCATTGCGCCGCTCATTTCCGCTAAGCTGAAAGCCGGATGGGTGGCAGGCGCGCTTGCCTTACCGGATAACTCTGATGGGTTTGTGGTTAAAAAGAGCGTTTTTTCCGGAAAAGCTTTTGCAAGGGTTAAGGTATTATCTGACAAAAAAATTATTTCAGTGAACCCGAACTCTTTTCCTGTGGAAAAGTCCGGGAATCAGGCAGAGGTAACTGCTTTCAATGCCAATGTGCAGGAAAGTGATTTCAGAATTAAAGTGAAATCAACTGAAACTCTCAGTGGATCTGTTCCTTTACCCGAAGCGGATATTATTGTCAGCGGAGGCAGGGGGTTAAAAGGGCCTGAAAACTGGGGTATGATTGAAGATCTGGCAAAAGCGCTGGGAGCTGCGACGGCGTGTTCCCGTCCGGTGGCTGATGCGGGATGGCGTCCCCATCATGAACATGTGGGACAAACGGGTATTACCGTACGGCCCAATTTATATATTGCCGTGGGGATTTCCGGGGCTATTCAGCATTTGGCCGGTGTGAACGGGAGTAAAAATATAGTGGTCATTAATAAAGACCCCGAAGCGCCTTTCTTCAAAGCGGCTGATTACGGGATTGTAGGCGATGCTTTTGAAGTAGTGCCTAAGCTGACTGCGGCGGTCAAAGCGTTTAAGGAAAAACAGCATTAAAACAGTAACTTTATTTGAAACTAAATTTTTTCTAACTTCACGTCCCTTTTTGAGATTTTTATGAAAATAAACGGATGAAACTGAGCATGGTAATTCTTTCTCACACGGCGAAATGGTTATTTGCGAGGTTCCATCCGACCATCAGACAATAGATAAATAAACGGATGAAAAAGATAGAATTGGAAATAGTCGCATTATCGCACAGCATCACTCAGACTCATTCCTATGCAGTGGTGCTGGGTGAACTGAATGGATTAAGACGTCTTCCCATAGTGATCGGTGGTTTTGAGGCCCAGGCCATAGCCGTGGCATTGGAAAAAATGCAGCCCAGCCGCCCCCTTACCCATGATCTGATGAAAAATTTCATGAATGCATTTAATATTGAACTGCATGAAGTAATTATCAGTGCATTGAATGACGGGATCTTCTATGCCAAGCTGATCTGCACTGATAAAAATGAGACGTTGGAGATAGATTCCCGTACTTCCGATGCCCTGGCATTAGCAGTGCGTTTCGGCTGTCCTATTTTTGCTTATGAAAGTATATTAGAGCAGGCAGGCATCAGCATGGAAGAGCCGGAAACTAAACGGGAAAGAAAAGTAACTAAGGAATCGGGAGGTGCAGAAGAAGATCTGTCATCCATGTCGCTGGATGAGCTGAATCAACTGCTTAAGGAAGTGCTGGAGCATGAAGATTATATCAAGGCCATTTCCATCAGGGATGAAATCAACAACAGGAAGAAGAAACGAAAGTGATTGGGTTATTGGTTATTTCAGATTTCTGGTTTGGATATTATTTGTTTTTTGCTATTTGAGATTTGGAATTTATTAATTGCTGTTTGTTTAAAGTTTAATGTTTCCGGTTACTATTCACTCCTCACTGTTTGCCTCTTACCGATCATTTCTTGAATCATGATTAAATTTCCACCATGTAAAATCAATATCGGTTTACAAATTCTCCGTAAGCGGCAGGATGGTTATCATGATATTGCCACGGTCTTTTATCCGTTGCCGTTGACAGATGTTCTCGAGGTGATCAGTGCGAAAGAGACATCTCTTCATATTACTGGAAATCCTGTTCCCGGAGAAGAAAAAGATAATCTGTGCCTGAAAGCCTATCATCTATTAAAAAAAGATTTTCATAGGCTGCCGGCAGTGAGTATTTATCTGCATAAAGTGATCCCTACAGGGGCTGGTTTAGGAGGCGGCTCCTCTGATGCGGCATATATGCTGAGAATACTTAATAAAAAATATAATTTACAAATTCCTCCGGCCCGGCTTTTACATTATGCAGATCAGTTAGGCAGTGATTGCGCCTTTTTTCTCCTGGATAAGCCTTGCTATGCAACCGGAAGAGGGGATGAATTGTTTCCCCTGACGAAGGAAGATTTGAGCGGGTATCATTTTGTGCTGGTTTGTCCGGATATTCATATCAATACTGCCTGGGCTTATGGCAAAGTGATCCCACATATTCCCCATCGCTCGGTATTGGATCTGGTGAGAGAACGGATAGAAACCTGGGAAGAAACTATTGTGAATGATTTTGAACACCCTGTATTTGAGACCTATCCTTCACTGAAAAAAATAAAAGAAACCTTATATAAGCAGGGCGCTCTCTATGCTTCCCTGAGCGGAAGCGGGGCTGCAGTATATGGGATATTTCCTGAAAAGGGGATAAAACAAAAGGCGCTCTCTTTTGAGAGCGCCCGAACTTTTTATTTTTAAGTGTATTATTTTACCGAAGCCACCAATTGCTTGAAAGTTTCAGGCTCATTCATGGCAAGGTCGGCTAATGTTTTGCGGTTCAGCCCGATTTTCTTTTCAGCTAACTTATGAATGAATTGAGAATAAGTCAACCCTTCGGCGCGAACGGCTGCATTGATACGCACGATCCAGATGCCCCGGTAATCACGCTTTTTCAATTTCCTGCCCACATAGCTGTAGGTCATTCCTTTTTCGACAACGTTTTTGGCAACAGTATATACGTTTTTACGTTTGCCGTAAAACCCTTTTGCCTGTTTTAAGACCTTCTTTCTTCTTGCTTTGGAAGCTACCGCATTAACTGAACGTGGCATTTTATTTTTAAATTAATGAGTGAATTACAATGGTTTTAAAAAAAATTCAAAGCCCTAACATTCTCCTGACCATCCTTTCGTTGGTACTATCCACAGTGGCAGAGGAGCGAAGATTGCGCTTGCGTTTGGTGGCTTTTTTAGTCAGCAAATGACTTTTAAAAGCCTTATTGCGCCTGATAGTGCCGTTTCCGGATATTTTAAACCTTTTTTTGGCGCTGGAATTTGTCTTCAGCTTGGGCATTTTTCGTAAAATTTGGAGGGCAAAGGTAAAAAAAATAAATAAATAATACGTTCATCCTAAAGCTTTTTTTCTCTATTAAGCTAAAAAGGCTATTTTTGAACCAATAAAAAATAAATTGCTATGTTAAAGCCAACTGTAATTGCTACGCTGCTGACAGCAGCATGCTGCCAGATGCTCTTCGCTCAGGGAGTGAAGACGCCTGCCCCGAGTCCGCACCAGGTTATAACCCAGGATTTCGGGCTTTCACAAATAACTATTGATTATTCCAGGCCGGGCATGAAAGGCCGAACTATTTTCGGTGGCCTCGTACCTTACAACGAGGAATGGCGTACAGGAGCTAACGCAGTGACAACCATTGATTTCGGACAGGACGTGGAATTAAGCGGGCATCCGGTAAAAGCAGGGAAATATGCATTATATACCATTCCTTCGCAAGGTGAATGGACTATTATTCTGAATAAAGACATCAAGAACTGGGGAACACAATATAACCAGTCCGATGATGTGCTCCGTTTTAAAGTGAGCACGCAGCAATTGCCTTTCCCTATAGAAACTTTTACCATCAATATAGATAATCTCCGGGATAGCACGGCTACTCTCTATATGATTTGGGAAAACACGTATGTTCCCATTCAGATAACTACTCATATTGATAGCCGGATCATGTCAGAAATTCAGGAAGGGATGAAGAGTGATAAAAAACCTTACGTGGCGGCAGCCGGCTACTATCTGCGTATGAACCGCGATCTGAATACGGCCCTGGGATGGGTTAATGAGGCTTTAAAAGAAAAGCCAAAGGCTTTCAATATCTTTTATTTAAAGGCTCAGATACAGTCCAAAATGAATGATAAATCCGGCGCCATTGCTTCAGCTAAACAGGGAGCCGAACTGGCTAAGGCAGCCAACAATGACGAATATGTGAAAATGAACGAGCAACTGATCTCTTCATTGCAGTAATTGTATTGGAAATCTTTCAGGTAAGAACTCTTGGATATTAACCGGCTCTTTCATGCCTGTTCTTTTATAAGTAGAACTTATATTTTAAAAAAATACGTATTTCTACGCTTGTTTTATTTCGCATATTAACATTATATTTGCATTGTGTTCTTAAATTAAGATTGTACCCTGCTGATTTTAGACCGGATTTACTACACTTAGACAGGCCTTTTAATTAATCTCCGATTTTCTCTTAAAACTCCATTGCTAACCTTCCGCGGACTGAGAATAATCCCCAACCAGTCTTCGGAGCAAAACTTAACCCCCATGACAGACCAAGCTAAAACCAAGCCGGCCGATGATGCCGGTAGGGGCACACCGATCCCCTGTTGCCCCACACTGATCAAAGATGATCATTGCGACGTGTTTAATTTCAAACGCATTCTGAATTATCCGGTAACGATTAAATCCGGTGACCGACAAATCCCGATGGAAGTGGAACTGGTCCTGCAATTCCAGTTTAAACGCTGTACACTTGGACTTACCTTGGGAGATCCTGTTTACACGACCACTTTATTACCCGGTGAGAAAGTCCGCCTGGCTACCACTGACAGGAAAAGCCGCTTTACGTATGACAGCGAAACCAAACTCAGCTACCGGAGTGAGCAAATTTCAGAAGAGCAATATTATATGACAGCCTTCCAGCATTATATGTCAGACGGTGCTAATTCCCAATCGGGCAATGTGCACGAGAGCGACAGCAGTGATTGGAATTTTCATGGGGATGCCCATGGAAGTGTCGGGTTGAAACTATTTGGCGGCTCTGCAGATGCCAGTACGAATGCCAATGGCAGCCACAATGCCTCTTCTTCACTGGATTATCTTCATGAGCAGAAATCTCATGCTGAAGCTTCGGCTTCCCAGGCAGCCGGAGAGACACATAAGTCCCATTCCGTTTCGGTGGGCGAAGTTTCTTCAAGGACACATATTGAAGGCGAGTCGGAAGATCAGTTTGAAGCGTCTTCCCGTGAATTTTCCAATCCGAACAAATGCCATGCAATTACTTTCCTTTTTTACCGGCTTAATAAAAAACAAAAAGTTTCTTACCAACTGGTGGAGATAGAACGGCGGGTGAAAGATCCGGTAGCGCCGGTGCGCAGACCCTTCACACCCCTCCTGACAAAGACAGCCGTATCATTTGTACCGCAGGACGTCACTGCCATCAATAAAAAGATAGTGGTAGATGGTGATCTGCTTAGGGCTACGTCAGGAGCGGACATCCAGTCCGCTGCCGGACTAAGGATAAATGCTGCATTTATTAATCCTGCTCTTTTGCAGAATATGGCAGTCAACCCGGCTACCACTGTAACAGCCATACCTATTGCTGCGGGGTTGAGAAAATTAGCGATAGACCAGGTAAATAAGGAATTGCAGGCAGCAGGTATGTTGGATACGAATAACAAAATTTCTCCGGCGATTCAAAAGGATATTGCTTTTGAATCGGAGTTCTCGCTTCCAACAGGAGGAATTATTGTAAAAGGTTGCATGGATGATTGCGATATCTGCGAACCTTTAGCTAAGGAAAGGATGCAACTGGAAAATGATTTGCTTCGTAAGCAAATAGACCTTCTTGAAAAATCACAGGAATACCGTTGCTGTCCGCCTGCGCCCGTTGTCCAGGGTTAAGAGGTAAATCATACCATGGGTTCCTGAAGCCCGGCAGATTTGTTCCGTGGATCCACCGGGCTTCATTACACCGCCAATCTGAAGAAAAAAACATATCAGCAGGCCGTTAAATCATTCCTTACCGGCTTTATTCCATTCAATCCGGTATAAAATTGAGATGAAGAATCAGGGGAGATTCCGGACTGTTTTAAGTGTAGCACTCAAGGTACAATGCCCAACATTGAAAACATTATTGACTGACTTTTTTCATCATTAAAATTGACCCCCCATGAACAGACATTTTATTTTAGGGTGCGTTGGATTATTTCTCGCTGCCCTATTCAGCAGTTGCTGCAATCCGGAAATTATTGGAAGTGTGCCTAATACCCTGCAGCCTCAACAGACTAATAATTGGTGTTGGGCTGCCACCACCCAAATGCTGGCTGCGCACTTCGGTATTTCTGTCAACCAATGTGACCTGGCCAATCACCGGTTTGGCCGATCCGACTGTTGTACCGGCAATTGTCCCAAGACGGATTCCTGCAATAAACCAGGCTGGCCTGAGCTGGATTACGTCGGACTGAAATTTTCCGATACTACTTCTGCATTAAGCTGGCAGGCATTAAGAGAACAAATTTATTGCTCTAAAAAACCAATGGGATATGCTTATGGTACACCCGGCGTGGTGGGACATGTGTTAGTGATCAAAGGTTATATAACGGTGGGAGCAACAAATTATCTGGTACTAAATGATCCCTGGTCTCCCTGCAATGGAAGTGAAAGGTTAATCACTTACGAGGAATATGCTGATCCGGCCGGGACTGCCACCCATTGGGACACATTCTATAATCTGGCTAAGAAATGAGGTGACTGTAGGTTAAAAATTAGCTAAAATGAGATAACAATAAAATATTTTAAGATGAAAAAATTATCAATCATAGTTTGTACAGGAATAAGTATCTTACTTTTCGTACAAGCGGCTTGTAATCAAAACAACGCTCAACAAGGACAAATGAATAACGAAAACACTTCGCCGGTATTTAAAAGCGCCGCGGAAGCCGCGCAACAGGCAAAATCTGATCTTTTGAAAATATTGAGAACAGATAAAAATGTTAATCTTGGTATAGAAGATACCGGTGCATTGGCTGATGCCTCCCCGGGGAACCCTGTCAGGCAGTTTTCCATTGACTTTGACAGGCTGCTTTCTGCAGATAGTAATGTCACATTAGCCTCCCTTGTGAAGTCAGAAAAGAATACCATTATACCCTTAGTAAACAAAAACCGGCTGATAACTATTGTAGAACTGGATCATCGGGGTGAACAATGGAAAATCACAGCGCTGGCCGGTAAAGCTTTGTCAGATGATTTGAGGACCGTTTCAGCAATTATTGGAAGAGATTCTTCTGTGCAAAACAAAGGGATCATTTTATATGATGTACCTAATCTTAATGCTAAATTGTTCAGTATAATTAAGGATAATAAGGAGATAGTATTCACGGGTTATAATTCCCTTTCCATCAGGGAGGGCATTAACGCATCCGCTCTTATTCCCATGTTAAAAAAGAGCGCCATACGGTTTCAACAGGAATTTGGCGATCAGATCAAAAAGCAAAAGATGGTGGAATAATCGGTCGGAAGGGACTTTGACCGGAACGGATGGCCCGTGCCTGGGTATAACTACCCCTTTTCTCAAATAAGGTATTCTTACTCTTGACAATGGAAAGCTATACCAATAATTTTGTACCTGAATGGTTTATTAAAGATCAAAGATTAACAGGAATGGTAGCGCACTAAAGGGTGATAAAAGGTTGGTATAGAAGATCACCCGGGCTTATCCGCATTATACAAATTGTAAGATCCTCATTGAATATTTATATAACCCAAAATGCTATTTTATGATTTTTCTAAAAAGTATATCAGACTTACGAAGTTTGAAGGATAGTCACAGACTATTCTCCGGCGACCCGGTTACGCTGCATATACCGGAGCTGAATCCCGGAGATTCCATTACCTCTGAAAGCAGGATCAACCAATTAAAAAGTGAAAAAGGATGGATTGCGGGGATTAAAAGCGCTTGTATCGTGATAGCTGTCCTTTCCGGCATCCTGCTGAACATTCCGGGATATGAAGGCGGGAAATTGATTGACGTACTTCCATTCATTTTAGCCTTAGGAATTGCGGCAGGGATCGCTGTCAAATTTATTACGATGGTTCTGGTGAAGATCAGATTAAAAGGTGAAATACGAAAGCTGCTCCGCAGGATTGATTCTTTGGGTAAAGCATATGCCCGGAGCTGGCAACTGGAATAACAGGTCTCTTGATTGACCGGATCGGCAGAAGAATTTTTTTGTCTGATAAGTAAGCTATATCCTTCGAGGGAGAAAGGCAGAACACCTTTTCCTCTTAGGAAGGATCATTATGGAGACCTTAAAAGGATTGTTATGAACAGGTTGAAAAATGATAAGGGGCAATATGGAAATTACCCTCAGGATCTGGAAGAAATAATATCTATGCTCACACTTATTCAAGGTATTTTGATACAATTGAAGGCGGATGATGAAAATAAAAAAATGTATAAAATAGATCCTATACGGATCAGAAAAAATAATGAAATACTTAAAAAGAGTTTATTTGTTTTAGAGAAAACAATGCATGTGACCATGCTTGAATAAAGATTCCCCGCTTGATTTTTAAAGCAAAATATCCTTTACGGCAACTCATGATTTATTCTTTCCTTTGTCACCGTTATGAGGAATGCGCCCGATAAAAATGTTTCCCTGAGAAGAGTATTGGGGTTATTTACTGCTATTTTATTAGTAGCAGGCAATATCATTGGCACCGGCGTATTTAAAAAGATAGTTCCCATGGCAGCTACCGGGCTGAGTGAAGGTCAGATATTGGCTGCCTGGTTGACGGCAGGTTTGGTTACTTTGTTGGGAGCCTTTACGATGGCGGGATTAGCAAAGATGACCACAGTTTCGGGAGGGTTATACGAATATATGCGGTTAAGTTTCGGAAGATTTGCAGGATTCATTTTGGGATGGGCAGGTTTCAGCATTTCTTTATCCGGTTCAATCGCCGCCATTGCTTTTATTTTTGCCCAGTCTGTCAATTCCATGGTGACGCTTCCAGATCCCTTACATCACTGGGCTACGGTTTCTATCGGTAATTTTATTTTTCCTCTTGCCAGTTCAGGGGTGAAATTGGTGGCTGTCATCACTATTGTCATTTTAACCTGGTACAATTATCGGGGTATAAAAAAAGGTGCGGGATTAAATAATATTGTAACAGGGTTAAAAATACTTGGAATTATACTTTTGATAGTGGCAGGCTTGATTGCCTCCGGCTCAGGAAAGGATACAACAGAAGTGCAGGTAAGCGCTTATCATATAGGTACAGCCGGGTTTTTCAGTGCTTTCTTTGCAGCAGCGCTGAGCGCTTTCTGGGCCTATGATGGCTTTACGAATGTGACGTATGTCACGGGGGAAATTAAAAATCCCAGGCGGAATTTACCTATAGCCATTATTACAGGCGTTTGTATGGTGATCGTCCTTTATATGCTGATCAACTATGCTTATATGAGGGGGGCGTCCGTCAGGCAATTAGGCTCCCTGGGTGAAAATCAAATAGCAGCCTCCTTTATCGCGGGGAAATTGATGGGGAAAACAGGAAATCTGCTTATTTCTTTATTGATCATGTTAAGTTCTTTCGGCACTTTAAATGTAATAATCATTTTTTATGCCCGGCTATATTATCGTATGGCGCAGGAAAATATGTTTTTCAGAGGGGCAGCTAAAGTACATCCTGTTTTCAGGACTCCTTACATTTCTCTGATCCTGTCCATGGCATGGAGTATCGTGCTGGTATTTTCAGGCACTTTTGACATGCTGACCGACATGAGCGTTTTTGTGGATTTTATTTATTTTGCTTTGCTGGCTGCTGCCCTGATAAAAATGAAAAC
>SCQT01000161.1 GCA_004322015.1 Chitinophagaceae bacterium | reverse complement strand
AGCCCCTAAAAAGCCAGGGGGTACTCCCCCCGATTTTGAAACAATGTATTTTTTGCCTAAAACACTTTCCTGCAAAGGAGTATAGGCTATAGTTGTATGATTTTACTCGGACAATAATGAGAAATTATATGAATTTTTTCTTAGGCACCGCTTTGATTGTGATAGGAGGATTTAGGCTTATTGCCGACAAAGAATCAGAAAAGTGGTTAGATATTTCTTTTATAGCGGTTGGGATTGCCTATTTAATTTACGGAATTGTAGTGTGGATAAGGCAGAAATAAATTAAAAATAACCCGGATTTCTTATGACTTTGCTTTCTCTGCTGCAATTTTCGAGGCATTGATCGTCTTATCCAAATCTTCAGTTGTCAACGCATCGCTGATAAACCAGCTTTCAAAAGAAGAAGGTGGCAGATAGATGCCCTGGTCTAACATCCCGTGAAAGAAATTCTTAAATAATTCGTTGTTGGCTCCTGAAGAAGATACGAAATCGGTAACGGGATATTCGGTAAAGAAGACGCTCATCATCGAGCCGCAACGGTTCACCTGGTTTAATATTCCTTCACTGCCGATGGCTTCTTTTAGCCCCTTTTCCAAATAAGTTGCTTTTTCTTCTAAACGGGTATAAATGCCGGGATTGTCATGGAGGGCCTTGAGTAAAGCATATCCTGCTGTCATCGCAATGGGATTACCGCTTAAAGTGCCTGCCTGATAGACTTTTCCCGCCGGGGCGATATGTTCCATGATTTCTTTGGGACCCGCAAAGGCGCCTACCGGCATCCCCCCCCCGATAATTTTGCCGAAAGTGACCAAATCCGCTTTAATACCGAATAATTCCTGCGCTCCGCCCTGTGCTAAACGGAATCCTGTCATCACCTCATCAAATATCAGCAGGATATGATGATCATCACAAATTTTCCGGAGCCCTTTAAGAAAACCGTTATTCGGCAGTACACAGCCCATATTTCCTGCCACCGGTTCTACAATAATGGCAGCCATTTCATCCGGATATGCAGCGACTAATTCTTCCACTTTTGTCAGGTTATTATAAGGCGCTGTCAGTGTATCCTGGGCTACTGCTTCCGGTACACCAGGCACTTGTTGAATATGGAGTGTGGCTACACCGCTTCCCGCATTTACCAAAAACATATCCGCGTGACCATGATAACAACCTTCGAATTTGATGAATTTATTTTTACCGGTATATCCGCGGGCAAGCCTGATAGCGCTCATACAGGCTTCTGTTCCCGAATTGACCATACGGATCATTTCGATATGAGGAACCATGCCGATAATTAAATCGGCCATCTTATTTTCCAATGCTGTCGGGGCGCCGAAGGAGCTGCTTCCACTGACTTTCTCCCGTATGGCCGCAATGACAGGTTCATAAGCATGGCCCAAAATCATCGGTC
Organism: Chitinophagaceae bacterium; assembly: GCA_004322015.1. Taxonomy (GTDB): domain Bacteria; phylum Bacteroidota; class Bacteroidia; order Chitinophagales; family Chitinophagaceae; genus FW021-bin31. Next base: position 20,949 of record SCQT01000161.1, on the reverse strand, counting down.
CCCATGAATTCACGTAATCAATATATTGATTGCCGTCTTCATCAAAGAGGTAAGCGCCTTTAGCATGCCTGATAAAAGGCGGTGTTCCACCTACATTTTTAAAAGCACGAACGGGTGAATTAACTCCGCCGGGGATAATTTGCTGCGCGTGTTGAAAAAGCTGTTTGCTGTTTGTTAAATTCATATTACAGGTTATTTGTTTATCTCTGATTTTCTGATGTCTGATTTTTTACCGGCTTTTCTTATGAAATAATTATCTTAGATCAGACATCAGCAAATCCGACTTTATAAAATCTTCGCAGCGTCTTTCCCAAAATATGTCGAAATCAAATCGGCTCCCGCACGTTTGATGGCAGTAAGACTTTCGATGATGGCTTTTTGTTCATCTATCCAGCCATGTTGAGCGGCGGCTTTGATCATGGCATATTCACCGCTCACCTGGTATGCGCTGACGGGGATCGTGACGGCATTCTTTACTTCACGGATAATATCCAGATAGGCCATGGCAGGTTTCACCATCACAATATCTGCTCCTTCTGCCATATCCTTTAGAGCTTCATTGATCGCTTCGCGACGATTGGCATAATTCATCTGATAAGTTTTTTTATCGCCAAAACCCGGAGCGCTGTCCAGGGCATCGCGGAAAGGCCCGTAAAAACAACTGGCATATTTCGCAGCATAGCTCATAATACCTACGCCGGTATATCCGTTTTCTTCCAAAGCTTTTCGTAAGGCTCCGATCCGCCCATCCATCATATCACTGGGCGCCAGGAAATCTGCACCTGCTTCCGCATGTGATAATCCCATTTTTGTCAGGGCCTCCACGGTTTCATCGTTCAAAATATATCCGGATTTTATATCCACTATACCATCATGTCCATATTGTGAATAAGGATCCAGCGCCACGTCGGTCATGATGATCATCTCGGGAACGGCGTCTTTAATAGCTTTAATAGCTTGCTGCATTAAGCCATTCGGGTTCCAGGCTTCTTTACCGGTATTATCTTTCAGCTTATCATCAACCTTCACATAAGTATTGACAGCCTTTATTCCTAATTGCCATATTTCTTTTACCTCTTTCACAGTTTCGTCCAGAGAGCGGCGAAAATATCCGGGCATAGAAGAAATTTCCTCTACATTATTTTTCCCTTCCGTGATAAAAACAGGAAGCATAAAATCATTCGGTGTTAAAACTGTTTCCGCAGCTATATCTCTGATAGATTGTGTACGTCTTAAAGTGCGGTTGCGATGTGGTAAATACATATCTCCTTTATTTTGTAATGTCTGATTTGATCATGTCTGACATTGATTTGATGATCTCTGATCTTGAGGCAGTAAAATAGAATAACAAAATCGAAAATCGACAAATTCAAATCAGACGTCAGCAAATCAAACACCGATAAATAAATAATTACTTTTTTTTATCCTTTTCTCTATTTGCCTTAGCTGTTTTGTCGGTGGCAGCAAAGATAGCAGTCAATTCGTTGGCTTCGATGATTAATTCATCTAAGAGCTGCCCTCTTAATAGTTCACTTTCTTTGATTACTTCTAACCAGTATAATGATTCATCAGACTCCTCCAAAACCACTTCAATTTTATAAATGAAATCTCCATCTGATTTAGCACGCTTTGTTGCTCTATAATTTGAACCGACAGAACCTGCAGACCGGATGAGTTGTTTTCCAATTTCAAATCCGGCCGCATTTTTTGGCAGGTATTGACATATTTTAATCACATTTGTATGGAATAGTTTTGTCCTTTTTTCTAATTCATTCCTGTTCATTTTAAATAGCTTTTAAGTAGTAATATTTTGCAAGGGTTTTGCAAGATAAGCTAAATATTGTAGACAGATATTCTTTGTCACGATGGCCTTCAATCAGACATCAGCAAATCAGATATCAGAAAATTTAAATCCAATCTCTTGGGTTTCTGCACACCTCTAACAGTTTCCATTCTTCGCTTCCTTCTTTGGGCTGGTAATTATAGTCAAAGCGGACCGTAGGAGGAAGGCTCATCAGAATGCTTTCCACTCTTCCATTCGTTTTTAAGCCGAATAATGTTCCCCTGTCATGCAGTAAATTAAATTCTACATAACGTCCACGTCTGATTTCCTGCCAATATTTATTTTCGGCGTTCCATGGCAAGTCTTTTCTTTTTTCCACAATAGGAATATAAGCATCAATAAAACAATCTCCGTTCCCTCTTTGAAAATCAAATAACTTTCCTACATCCATTTTCTGTTCTCCCCCTTTGAGGGAGTCAGAAGGAACGGAGGTATGGGCCGGCTTCAGATGATCGTAAAATACGCCGCCTATTCCTCTTGTTTCAACTCCACGGTGAGCATTATTAAAATATTCGTCACACCATTTTTTATAGCGCGGATATAATTCTTTACCAAACGGATCCATCGCATTTTTCAACGTTCGATGAAAATGCCCGGCATCTTCTTCAAATAAATAATAAGGCGTCAGGTCAGCCCCGCCTCCAAACCACTGGTCAGAAACGTTGTCCCAGTGATCATATATTTCCAGGTAACGCCAATTGGCGTGAACGGTTGGCACAAAGGGATTAAAAGGATGAATGACCAGGCTGAGCCCGCAGGCGAACCATTTCTCACCTTCGATTTTCAATTGTTTCCGCATGACATCAGTTACTTTTCCATAAACGACAGAAGTGTTGACGCCGCCTTTTTCAAATACATTTCCATTGGAAATGATTCTTGTTTTACCGCCCCCCCCTTTCCCGTCCGGATGACGCTGCCATTCATCGGTTTTAAATTTGGCTTTCCCGTCAATCTTTTCAAGAGCTTCGCAAATAGCTGACTGCCAGGATAAAACACAAGTGATCCAATCCTCTCTGAATAATTGTGTTTCTGTTTTAGTATGCATACCGGACTCTAAAAGTTTTTTATTCCAAATTGATTTTTTCTTAAGAAAGATATGTGCTCACTTTTCGCTGAATATTTTTTTTCACATTTTCCCATGTCTGACCTTTCAGGCTTACCGGATCTGCACTTTCTTCTGCATCTTCAAAATAGGTGATAGCTTGTGGTATGGAGACCGCAAACATCTGTTCCTTATATTTTTGATGGTAAAAATCGATGCAAGAGGATAAAGAATAATGATCCAATAGCTCGGATATATCCCAGAAATCCTTTTTTACAGCCCTGCGAAAAATGGCATTTATTTTCACGGTGATTATATCTTCATCGCTGATAATCCTGATGCCGTCAATCTCTGAAATAGATGCTAACAAGGGATAACGATGATATTTTACAAAATCAATTTTAATGTCATTAATAAAACCAAACACCCCGACAGAGTTATGCAAATTATGATAAATGAATGTTGGAAATCTTTTTGCAACAATTCCTGCAATAGCTTCATTACTGAAATCTTCCGGAGAAAACAGATCCCAATCCATGGACATTCGATGCCCATATTTCAAAGCCAGTGCCGTACCGCCCGCCAAACTAAAATCTTTAAGCTCGGGTTCCTGCATCAATTGCTTTAATAATGCCAAAGTTGGGGGTTCGATTGTGCTGATTTGTAGCATTGATAATCTGATAAATCATTGTCAAGGATTGCAGCAGCTAAATAAATGCTTTGCTTTGGCAACCATTTTGCCGTTGTCAGTGTTTCCCTGATTTTTTCATCTCCATAATACCTTCTGCATTGCCGGATATCTCCCACATCACCCCGTTCAAATACCCGTTCAATGACAAAACGGGCATACCGCTCGTAATCTATTTTATCAAAATCCACATCCCAGAAAATACGGCGTTGAAATATGGGTTTTTGTTTTTCTTTATTCATAGTTCAAAGTTACTGAAAAAGGAATTCTTTCACTGCTTCCACAAATGCTTTGGCATGTTCTACCGGCACATTCGGCAAAATACCATGACCAAGATTGGCAACGTATTTATCCTTCCCGAAAGAAGTTAACATTTTCTTTACCCCTTTTTTTATTTCTGCGACCGGGGCTAATAATTTAGCGGGATCTAAATTTCCCTGCAGTGTAATACTATTGTCTGTTAGCTTTCTGGCTGTTTCAGGTTTAATGCACCAATCCACTCCGAGCGCATCGGCTCCGGTTTCACTCATTTCTTTCAAAGCAAACCAGGCGCCTTTTGCGAAAAGGATTACCGGTGTCATTGGTTTTAATGCATGAATTATTTGTTGTGAATAGGGCAAAGAAAAAATATGGAAATCTTCGGGACCTAATAACCCCCCCCATGAATCAAATAACTGAATACAGTCAGCGCCTGCAGCGACTTGTTCTTTCAGGTAAGCAATGGTAGTATCCGTGATCATTTGCAGCAAACGGTGGGCAATAGCAGGCTGTTGAAAGCAGAATGCACGTGCTTCATCGAATGTTTTGCTTCCTTTTCCCTGAACCATATAGCATAAAATAGTCCAGGGGGCACCGGCAAAGCCAATCAAAGGCACACGCTCCTTCAGTTCTTTTTTGGCCAGGCTGATCGCATCTAAAACATAATGCAGACGGTCTTTTACATCCGGGATATGGAGACGCGCAATATCCTTTTCTGTTTGGATGGGGGAAGGTAATACCGGCCCTATATTCTCTATCAACTGCACCTCTAATCCCATTGCTTTAGGCACCACCAGAATATCCGAAAAAATAATAGCGGCATCCACGTCAATCTGTTCCACAGGCTGTAAAGTGATGGCAGCCGCTAATTCAGGAGTCTGACAACGCTCGAAAAAAGAATATTTCTCACACAACTTGCGATAATCCGGTAAATAACGGCCAGCCTGCCGCATCATCCAGACAGGCGGTCTGGGAACAGCCTCTCCCTTCAGTGCTTTCAGTAATAAATCATTTTTTAACGCATGCATGGAGTAATTTTTTATTGGTAAAAGTTTATCACCGATGCTATCATGTTTGCAGCATCTTGTTCTTTGGCAATAATAATTTTATTGTCTGCTTTATCTTTAACCGCGGATGCGGTCGTTTCGCCAATAGCAAAACAGGTCTTTTGTTTTTGAATTTCATTGGCGGAAAAAAAACTTTCTACTGCACTGGGACTAAAGAAAACATATCCGTCATACGCTTCAATAATAAAATGCGGTACAGGTATTGTTTCATAGATGATAAATTCATTGACCCTGATCCCATGTCTTTTCAATGTATCCGGAATGGTATCTCTTCGAATATTACCACAGAAAAAATTCACTTCCCTCACCGTTTTGTCTTCAATAATCTTCTTAGCTAAACCGCCGGCATTCCCGGCATCACCCTGAATGACTGAATGGGGGAAAAGCAGGCTTACACTCTTTAATGTAATATGGGAAATCGTATAAATATTCCATTGGGGAAATCCCTTGTGTACATTCTCACCCGAAATGAACTCAGCAAGCGTATGGACAGCGTGCTTGCTTGTAAATATCACAGCAGCTTCTTTCCTGGAGATTAGATGTTGAATGAAAGGAATGTCCTTTTCCTGCATGCGAGGTTTCACCGTAATGAAATCTTTTACATCAATCATAATATTTTTTGATGCAGCCTGCTGAATTAATTCGTTTGAAATAGTACGTGTGCAAAGGATCTTTATCATAAGCGGCATGATTAAATGGTCATCCGGAGTTTCGGATGGTGAAAAATCAAAATGTTTTTATTGCAGTTTTTCCAAAATCTCTTTTCCGCCCGCTTTCAATATGTCTTCCGCCGCTTCTTTTCCGGTTTGGTGAACGACGTCTATTCTTCCCTGTTTCTTTATTTCCACTTTTTCTTTTCCGTCAATGGACAGAATACTTCCCTCGAAATAAAGGATCCCGCTTTTAATACAGGCATACCCACTGATGGGCGTGGAACACCCGCCTGACAAGGTCCTAAGAAAGTCCCTTTCTACCTGTGTGCATAATGCTGTTTCCGCATCGTTCAACGGCTGACAAACCTCTTTGATAAAAGTGTCCTCTTTTCTGCAAGCGACCATGATGGCTCCCTGTGCCGGGGCCGGCAACATCCATTCTAACTCCACTGAGCTTTCGGGACGGAGATTGATTCGTTCCAGCCCTGCTGCGGCGAAAATAGCGCCGTCCCAATTATTTTCCTGTAATTTTCTCAACCGCGTGTTGACGTTCCCACGTAAATCCACTATATGATGTGTAGGATAACGATGCAGCCATTGTGCTTTGCGGCGGGTGCTCCCGGTGGCAATGGTGGCTATGTACTGCGTGTCATCCAAAAAATCAGCAGATGCTTTAAATGCCAATAGATCTCTTACTGCCCCCCGTTTTAATACTGCCGCCTGGATAATGCCTTTGGCCGGGATAACGGGTACATCCTTCATAGAATGAACTGCTACATCAATTTTGTTTCCTAACAGCGCTGCATCCAGGTTTCTGGTAAAGATGCCCTGCACACCCATTTCATAAAGGGGGGTCTTTACATTGAGATCCCCTTCACTTTTTATTTTTACTATTTCAGAAGGATGGTGGTACTTTTCAAGTAATTGCTGCACCAGGGTTGCCTGCCATAAGGCTAACCGGCTGTCACGCGTACCGATACGAATCGACTTATTCATGCTGTTTAACCGGCGATATTTCAAATATTTCACTCAGCACCTGCAGGTAACTTTCTGCCTGTCCGTTTGCCTGGCGCAATTTTCCTGCAAAAACATTGATCATTTTCTGGACTATACGGGAAGAAATAGCATCTGCTTCAACCTGGCCCGAGGGAGTATCTTTTTTCAGGTTCTTTATTTCATTACGATGGATCTGTTCCAATTTCTTTTTTACCTCCTGCAATACTACTGCATGTTTCCTCATCTGGTGCCAGTAGAGAAAATCTTTCATTTGCTCATCAATAATGGCCATTGCTTTCGGGATTTCTTTACGTCTTTCTGCCAGGGTATGATCCTGCACTTTGGAAAGTTCATCTACATCTATTACCCGGATATGAGGTAAGGATTTTACATCTTCTCCTACATTTTTAGGTATAGATAAATCGAGAATAATATGTTTATCTGTATTTTTAAATTGTGATTTCCAGATTACGGGCTTATCCGCATTGCTGGCTACTAAAATGACATCCGCCTCATTAAGCGCGATGGTCATTTCTGAAAAAGGAACCTGTTTCAGGCGATGTTCTTTGGCAAATTCAGCAGCAGAACTTTGTGTTCTGTTGATGACTGTAATATTCTCTGTGCCGAAGTAACTCATCATGTTCTTGCAGGTATTGCGGCCAATTTTTCCTGTCCCTATCAGCAGGATCTTTTTCTTTTTAATATCCGGTATTGTCTTCAGGAATAGCACAGCGGCAAAGGCCACAGAGACAGTTCCCGAGCTTAATTTAGTTTCATTCTTTATCTGCTTTGATACTTGTAATACACTGCTGATAAGCCTGTCGGTGAAGGTGCCTAAAGAATTATGCTCTTTTGCAAAACGAGCTGCATTTTTAACCTGGCCCGACACTTCATAATCGCCTAATATCTGAGAATCTAATCCCGCAGCCACACAATATAAATGCCTGGCGGCTTCTTTGCCCCGTTTGATATAAGCAGATTTTCTAAATTGCTCGGGATTCCCTTTTGTTTCACTACATAACAAACCGATAAGGGGTTGCTCATTTTTGGCGAAGCCATAAATCTCAGTACGATTGCAAGTCGAAAGAATAAATATCTCCTGCATTTCCTGCCGGGAAGCTTTTTCCAAAATGGAAGCATATATTTTCTCATCCACAGCATAACTGCCCCTCGTGCCTGCATCAGCTTTTTCGTAACTGATACCTGCAAGAAAAAAATTAGATAAAGATTGTGAAGTATCCTGATTCATTGAGAAATCCTGAATTGAGAGCAAAGTTACTTTAGGAACCTTTATTTTTGAAATTGTACTGTCATATATCTGTCATTTTTAGATGGGACAGAATCCAGATGGCTCAAAACCCTGAATATAGTGCAGGCAGGACTTGTTAAATATTTGTCATTGATACGGATTTCGCACATGGTAATAGTTTCAAAGGTGTCAGATCAAATGGCAGGTAATAATTACCTTTGCTGTTTTTCCACAGTATTATAAATGAGAAAAAATGAATAATAATCAATCGGGCCACAGAGGGGTCATTTTGATGAATCTCGGATCCGTCGAATCCACGGATGTGCAAGCCGTAAAAAAATATTTAGATGAATTTTTGATGGATGCTAAAGTAATTGATTATCCTTATTTGTTTCGTTTGCTGCTTGTGAAAGGAATAATTACGCCCAAACGGTCGCCCCGCACTGCAGAGGCCTATAAGAAAATCTGGTGGCAGGAAGGTTCGCCGTTAACTGTCATCACCCGACGGTTGCAGAAGTTATTACAAGACCGGTTAGAGGAACCCGTGGAGATAATGATGCGTTACGGTGACCCCCACCCGGCAACTGCCTTCAGATCACTGATGGAAAGGGATCCTTTACTCAGGGAAGTGATCGTGGTTCCGCTCTATCCGCATTATGCCATGTCAAGCTATGAGACGGCTGTGGAGTATGCGCAGCATAGTTATGAAAAAGGGAAATATCCGTTTAAATTGTCGGTGATAAAGCCTTTTTACCAGGAACCCGATTATATTCATGCTTTGGCTGAGAATATCAGGCCTTCACTGAAACAGGATTTTGATTACGTATTATTTAGTTATCATGGTGTACCCGAGCGGCATATTCATAAAAGCGATATTACTCATCATCATTGCCTGAGAAGTGAAAACTGTTGTTTTACGGAATCGCCGGCTCATTCCTTTTGTTATCGTCACCAGGTGATCACTACGATGAACCTGACTGCGAAAGAATTAGGATTGACGGAAGGTAAATATGGTATCTCTTTTCAGTCCCGCCTGGGCAGGGCGGAATGGATAAGGCCCTATACAGCGGATGTGCTGAGGGAATTACCGGAGAAGGGGATTAAGAAGCTGGTAGTGGTAAGCCCTGCTTTCGTAGCCGATTGCCTGGAAACATTAGAGGAGATCGGGATGGAAGGAAAAGACATATTCATGAATGCAGGTGGAGAAAGCTTTCAGATGGTTCCGGCCCTAAATACCAATTCCGGGTGGGTGGATGTGCTGATGAAATGGGTAAAAGAATATGCTTCAGGAGAAAAAGAAATGGCAGATAGTGTTTGAAGAAAGGTATTTTATACACAAGTGTTTACAATTCCCTTTGCGTTTTATGCCCTTGGCTGGAATTTTTTTTGTTATTTTACCCCCACTTAATAATCAGTTTTGCACATGGTCATCGGAATACTTAAAGAACCCCCTGGAGAAAACAGGGTATCATTATTTCCTGAGAATGTTAAACAATTAATACAATTAAAAGCTGGTGTGCTGGTTGAAAAAAATGCGGGATTCCGGGCTTTTACCGATGACCAGGATTACGAAGCTGCCGGTGCAACCGTGGGTTCGAGAAGTGATATTTTTACCGAAGCAGATCTCATCCTTTCCATCCATCCTCCGGCTGAAGCCGATTTCCCGCTAATAAAAAAAAGAACGGTGTGGTTAGGAGATTACGATCCGTTATTTCATTTACCATTATTAAAGCAATTTGCCGCCTCCGGTCTCACTGTTTTTAGTTTGGATAATATTCCACGTACCACTCGTGCACAAAGTATGGATATCCGCAGTTCCCAGGCAAATATTGCAGGTTATAAGGCAGTGTTGCTGGCGGCTTATGCTTATTCCAGATATTTTCCCATGCTCATGACGGCGGCAGGAAGCATTGCCCCTGCCAAAATGTTGGTGTTAGGCGCCGGTGTGGCAGGCCTGCAGGCAGTGGCTACAGGCAGAAGACTGGGTGCAGTGGTGGAAGTCTTCGATACCCGCCCGGCCGTAAAAGAAGAAGTGATGAGCCTGGGTGGAAAGTTTATTGAAGTGGAAGGCGCGGCCGATGCATCAAGGGCAGGTGGATATGCAGTAGAGCAATCAGCAGATTACAGTCAGAAGCAGCAGCAGAAAATTGCAGAGAGTATTGCCAGAGCAGATATTGTAATTTCTACCGCACAAATTCCGGGTAAAAAAGCGCCGGTGCTTGTCACTAAATCCATGATTGATCAGATGCGTTCCGGCTCTGTCATTGTAGATCTGGCAGCATCTACCGGAGGCAATACGGAATTGACCAAAGACAATGATACGGTTCAATATCATGGGGTCACTGTGATTGGGAATTCAAATCTTCCTTCCGAAATGCCTTCTGACGCAAGTAAATTATATGGCAAAAATGTAATGAATTTTTTAAAGCTGATCATTGATAAGGATGGCAATCTGAATTTGAATTTTGAAGATGAATTAGTGAGCGGAACCTGCATTACCCATGACGGAAAAATTACGAATGAAAGAGTGAAGAAGTTTTTTGGAATTGAATAAATCACTTTAGGTTTTTCATGCTTGACAGCATCAAACCATCCCGGATTTTCAGGACAATAGAACCATCAAACAAACAATAAGCAATAAACAATGAGCAATAAGCAATAAACAACAAACAACAAACAATAAACAATAACTCAACCTTCCCATGCAGATATTAATTTCCTTTTTCCAGCAGAATATCAACATGATCTATATCATCGTGCTCTCTATTTTTTTAGGAATAGAAGTGATATCGCGTGTGCCTTCCGTACTGCACACTCCGCTGATGAGCGGTGCTAATGCCATTCATGGAGTGGTAGTGATCGGAGCGATTATCATCATGGGGACGGTGGAACCCGGCAATGTGCCGGCGATTATTTTAGGTTTTATTGCAGTGATAGTGGGAACCTTGAATGTGATAGGCGGATATGTGGTTACCGACAGGATGTTAGAGATGTTTTCAAAAAAGAAGAGAAAAGAATAAAATAAAGCGCACATGTCAAATAGCTTATTATTATTATCATATCTGATCGGTTCCATTGGATTCATTATTGGCTTAAAGATGTTGTCGCATCCGGCCACCGCACGCAGGGGCAATTTAGTGGCGGCGGGCGGTTTTCTCATTGCACTGATCGGCACACTTGTGTTATATCATGACAGTAACGGTAAACATTTACACAATTACGGATGGATATTCGCAGGCCTTGTCATTGGAGGGATCATTGGCGTTGTTTCCGCAAGAAAAGTCAAAATGACTGCTATGCCCGAAATGGTGAGCATGTTTAACGGTATGGGCGGACTTTGTGCGGCATTGATAGGGATCATCGAATTTGATCATAAGGTGCACTTACCCGTCAGGGAATATTTGTTACTCAACGGGCAAACCATTTCTATTTTATCGGATGCGACCATACAGACCGGCCTGATATTGATATTGCTGATTGAAGTGGTGATCGGAACGGTTTCTTTTACAGGAAGCATGGTCGCCTGGGGAAAACTGGCCGGCAGCATTAAGGACAGGGTATTTAAAGGGCAGAGGATTATTAATTTTGCCATGCTGGCAGGAATTGTAGTGTTAGTTATCTATCTGCTGAGTATTTGTCCGCGGCATTTCCAAATCATCAACGGGGAGCTGGCCGGACTAAATGCCACGCTGCAGATTTCAAATACGGCTGTCATCATTTTTTGCATTATTATTTTATTAGCGATCTTGTATGGTATCTTTTTCGTGATGCCGATTGGAGGGGCCGATATGCCGGTGGTGATCTCATTGCTGAATGCCTGTACCGGCGTGGCAGCTGGTTGCGGCGGCTTATTATACAACAATGCAGTCATGATCACAGGCGGTATTCTTGTAGGTGCGGCAGGAGGGATCCTGACTATATTGATGTGTAAAGCCATGAACCGTTCATTGAAAAATGTATTGTTAGGGGCTTTTGGTTCTGCAGCAAAAAAAGTGGAGGGGGGAGCCACGCATGGCTCCGTGAAAGAGATCAGCGTTAGCGATGCAGCGGTGGTACTGGCTTATGCGCATAAAGTGCTGATCGTACCGGGCTATGGACTGGCAGTTGCACAGGCACAGCATGCTTGTCATGAATTGGAAAAACTATTGGAAAGCAAAGGGGTGGAGGTAGAGTACGCCATCCATCCGGTGGCAGGGCGAATGCCCGGGCACATGAATGTATTGTTGGCTGAGGCAGATGTATCTTATGACAAATTGCTGGAAATGGAGAATGCTAATGCTGAATTTCCCGCTACAGATGCCGTGCTGATTTTAGGGGCTAATGATGTAGTGAATCCCGCAGCAAAGAATGATCCCTCCAGCCCAATATATGGAATGCCCGTCCTGGAGGTGGACAAGGCCAGGATGGTGATCGTGAATAAACGAAGCATGAAGCCGGGTTACGCAGGTATTGACAATGCCCTTTTCTTCGAACCAAAAACATCCATGCTTTTTGGTGATGCCAAACAAGTGTTACAGGCACTGACGGCTGAGATTAAGCAGATGTAGGAGGTTTATGGGCCTGGAGTCTTAATGGGAAACATTCATAATACATTTAACTTAATGCTATATCTTCATTATTAAAAAGTTAATTATCGGCTGATTATCAGCTAAAGATGGTATTAATTAATTACTTTTGTCCAAACAATTTCGTTCAATTTTTAACCATTCTATCCATGGGTTATCTTAAAGATACATTTTATAAAAAGTCGGAGGAGCTTGCAGCAGAAATCAGGAATATCTTGAAAGAACACGGAGATAAGCAGGTGGACACAATTCATATTTCACAGATTTATCAGGGCATGAGGGGTATTACGGGGTTAGTCAGTGAAACTTCCTTATTGGACCCAATGAATGGGATCCGCTTTCGCGGTTATTCTATTCCGGAATTAAAAGAAAAACTCCCGAAGATCCCGGGTGGTTCTGAACCTTTGCCCGAAGGGCTTTTTTACCTGATGCTGATAGGTGAATTGCCTTCGGAAGAGGATGTGCAGCACATCTCCAATACCTGGGGCCGCCGTTCTCAAATTCCCCGTCATGTTTTCAACACGATTGATAAGCTGCCGGTGGAGACACATCCCATGACGCAATTCAGTATCGGTATTATGGCCATGCAGACTGAGTCTTTGTTTGCCAAAGCGTATGCCAAAGGTATCAGCAAGCAGGATTACTGGGACTACACTTACGAAGATGCCATGAACCTGATAGCGCGTTTGCCGAGACTGGCTGCATATATTTATCGCCGGAAATATAAAAATAATACACATATTGAACCTGATCCGGGATTAGACTGGGCAGGGAATTTTGCACACATGCTTGGTTTTGAAGATGATGGTTTTATGGCTTTAATGCGCTTATATATGACCATTCATGCTGATCATGAAGGCGGTAATGTGAGCGCGCATACGACGCATTTGGTGGGATCTGCATTAAGCGATCCTTATCTGGCTTTTGCAGCGGGCATGAACGGGCTGGCAGGCCCTTTACATGGTTTAGCCAACCAGGAAGTGATCAGGTGGATAGATCAGATGCGGGAAGAATTAGGCGGCGGGTTGCCCTCCAAAGACGAAATAGAAAAATATGTCCGTAAGACATTGAGCGAAGGGAAAGTAATACCGGGGTACGGTCATGCCGTGTTGAGGAAAACGGATCCTCGTTTTACGGCACAAATGGAGTTTGCCAAAGAACATTTACCCAATGACGAGTTAGTCAATATTGTCTGGAGAGTATATGAGGTGGTTCCGGGCATTCTGAAAGAATTAGGTAAAGCCAAAAATCCCTGGCCCAATGTGGATGCACATTCTGGAGCTATATTAGTGCATTATGGATTGGTGGAATATGAATTTTATACCGTGTTGTTCGGCGTATCCCGCTCTTTAGGCGTATTAGCTTCTCTTTGCTGGGATCGGGCTTTAGGGCTTCCGCTGGAAAGGCCGAAATCTGTTACCACGCAATGGGTGAAGAAATTCATTCATGGAGAGTTAGAGAATTATGAAGACTGATCCCGAAAAACTCAGGCCTTCAATCTTTTTATCTCGTTCATCATCACACAGGCCGCTAACCCTGCTGTTTCCGTTCTTAACCTGTTAGTTCCAAGCGAAACAGGAATAAATTGATATTCTTTAGAAAGAGAAATTTCTTCCGGTGTGAAATCACCTTCAGGGCCGATTAAGATCAACGTATTTTTATTGGTATCCGTTTCATCCGCGAAGAAATGTTTTTCTTCATTTTCGCAATGGGCGATGAACTTCAGATCATAACCCTTTTCCTCTATTAATTTCTCAAAACTAATCTGTTCGTGCAACTGCGGCAACCAAGCCTGTTCCGATTGCAATACGGCAGCTACAATAATATTTTGCAGTCGCGTAAAATTGAATTTTATTCTTTCGGTACGTTGAGTGATCAGGGGATAGATATCGGTAATCCCTATTTCAGTAGCTTTTTCCAGGAACCACTCTATGCGGGAGATATTTTTAGTAAAGGCTATTCCTATTCCTGATTGAACAGGCTTGGCAGGCACTTCCTCAATCTCCTGTATGCTTACAAGGCAATTCTTTTTTTCAGCCTTCTCGATCATGCATCGAAACAACTTCCCTCTGCCATTTGTAAGCATGATCATATCCCCTTCCTTTTTTCGGAGCACCTGCAGACAATGCCTTACGGAAACTTCATCTAAAGAATAAAGATGCTCTCCATTGTTTAAATCAGCGGCATAGAAAAAAGGAATGTTCATCAGAAAAAAAATTATGGTCATGTCAACACCAAACCATCAAATAACGAGTATCAAATGTCAAATAAATCTCAATTCCTACATTCTAAGCTTCAAACAGATTGGCTTCGAACAGGCTTGGGAAATTTGAAATTGGATATTATTTGTATTTTGAAGCTTGTGCATTGAGACCTATGCTAAAACGGTGGCGCTTCAGGCAGATTATCATCCAGGTTGTCAAAATTCATGTTGTTCATTTTAGAGCCTTTTTCCACATATAAATGAGGCCCTCCTTCATTGCCGGGCGTGTAACCTCCGCCGGGTAATCCGCCTTGCAGGTAATCGGTTCCGCTGTCTATTTCCTCAAACTTTTGTATGTGTAATTTTGCATGAAAATTGACCAAATCCAATTTGCCGTTACGATGCTTGGCGATACGTAATTGGGTTAATCCTTTAATGGATTCCCCTTCCGCATTGGCTGTCTGGTCGTAATATTCAGGGCGATAGAGGAACATGACCATATCGGCATCCTGCTCTATAGCTCCCGATTCACGCAAATCGCTTAATTGGGGCATTTTATTTCCGTCCCGGCGTCTTTCTACTTCACGGCTCAATTGGGAAAGCGCAATTACCGGAATTTCCAGCTCTTTGGCAAGCGCTTTCAAATCCCGTGATATTTTGCTGATTTCCTGTTCGCGGTTCACACCCCGGTCATTTTGGCCGGACATGAGCTGCAGATAGTCAATCAGTACTAAACCGAGGTTATTTTTATGTTTCAGCCTTCTGCATTTGGCGCGAAGCTCAAACATATTCAGCGCGGGAGTGTCATCTATAAATAACTTAACACTCGATAAGGGGATCACACCCTCATCATCCAATTGCTTCATCTCGTAACTTTCTATTTTTCCGGAAGAAATGTGATCGAGCGGCACTTCTGATTTCATAGAAAGAAGGCGTTGTACGATTTGTCCGGCGGACATTTCCAGAGAAAAGATGGCGGCAGCAGTGGGTTTTATCGGGTCAGTAGCCGCATTCAATGCCAGGTTCAATGCAAAAGCGGTTTTACCGACAGAAGGCCTGGCGGCAATAATGATAAGATCTGTACTCTGCCATCCGTGCGTTACGGAATCCAGGTGATGAAATCCCGAGGGAACTCCGTTTACATCTTCTTTGTTGGTTCTCAGCTCCTCGATCCGTTCAATGGTCTGCTTCAGGATATCATTGATATTGGAATAATTTTTCCGCAGATGGGTATCGGTGATTTCGTACAAACGCTTTTCGGCTGTGTCCATCAGATCGAATACATCGGTAGCATCTTCATAAGCCTCACTGATGATCTCTCCCGATATCCTGATCAGTTCCCGCTGTATGAACTTCTGGAGCACAATACGGGAATGGGCCTCTAAGTTGGCGGTGGAAGCCACCATATTGGTCAGCTTGGTGATAAAATAAGGGCCGCCCACTAATTCCAGGTCGCCCATCGTCTTCAATTCTTCCACTACTGTCAACAAATCTATGGGCATAGATTTATCAGACAGTGATTTCATGGAATGGAAAATCTTCTGGTGTGCTTCTACATAAAAACATTCGGGACGCAGAATCTCCACCACGGTGTCGAAAGCGCCTTTCTCGAGCATGATAGCGCCTAACACAGCTTCTTCCAGATCTTTCGCCTGAGGAGGGATTTTTCCATAAACCAAGGTAGAAATATCGGGATTTTTTCTTCTTACATTCCGGTCTTTTTTAAGATTACTGATTTCCATTTGGTCTTTACAGGTTAGTATGTTGAATAATTTTATTACAAGTGAATGGCAGCGAATGTACCTTTAATTTTTTATAGGTTCCTGACTTTTTTATAACAAAATTTATTCCCCTCTCCTCACAGTTTATTCACAGGATTTCGTCCTTATTCATAAGCTGAAATGCCGTTTATTCACATAAACGATTAAAAATGCTGTTTGTTTTTTTATTTATCCACATTTTGTGTGACAAAAGATTTTAGTCTGATTAAATGGAAATTAGCGATGGATTTTTTATCTAAGAATGGTAATTTTACCGCCCGATTAAGGCT
This sequence comes from Chitinophagaceae bacterium, assembly GCA_004322015.1. Taxonomy (GTDB): domain Bacteria; phylum Bacteroidota; class Bacteroidia; order Chitinophagales; family Chitinophagaceae; genus FW021-bin31. Next base: position 4,335 of record SCQT01000161.1, on the reverse strand, counting down.
GTTTTAACGTCATTTTTAAATAAAAAAGATGAAGATTTCTTACAATTGGCTGAGCGAATTATTACCGGTAAAACCCGGGCCGGAGGAACTGTCTGTGATCCTGACTTCCATTGGCTTGGAGGTGGAAAGTCTGGAAAAATATGAAGAGGTGAAAGGCAATTTAGAGGGATTGGTCATTGGGGAAGTATTGGAAGTAAAGCCGCACCCGAATGCGGATAAGCTTAAAATTACCAGGGTAAATACAGGGGATAGTGAACCGCTCCATATTGTATGCGGCGCTCCGAATGTGGCGCCTGGTCAAAAAGTGGTAGTGGCTACAATCGGGACTACTATCTATCCTCTCGGAAAAGATCCGTTGACGATGAAAGCAGCACGGATCAGAGGCGAAGAAAGCCTGGGAATGATCTGCGCGGAGGATGAAATAGGCTTGGGTGAAAGCCATGCGGGAATCATGGTGCTTAATCATGACACCAGGCCGGGAATGACTGCCAGGGAATATTTTCAACCGGCAGAAGACTGGGTATATGAAATCGGGTTAACGCCGAATCGCATGGATGCCATGAGCCATCTGGGTGTGGCCAGGGATGTGTGTGCCTGGCTGAGCAATCCTCATGGAAAAGTGATAAAACCGGTGGTGCCGTCCGTGGATAATTTCAAAGTGGACAACACACAATTGACATTCTCGGTTCAGGTTGAAAATACCAAAGATTGTCCGAGATATGCAGGAATTTCTCTGAGTAATATTCAGGTAGCAGAATCTCCGCTATGGCTGAAACGCAAGCTGAAGGCCATTGGCGTCCGGCCTATCAATAATGTGGTGGACATTACCAATTATATATTGCAGGAAAGCGGCCAGCCTCTGCATGCTTTTGACGGCGACAAGATCTCCGGTAAAAAAGTGATTGTAAAAAACCTGCCGGCAGGAACTCCCTTTGTGGCTTTGGATGGCAAAGAGAGGAAATTGGATGCGGGGGACCTGATGATCTGTGATGAAAACGGCGGTATGTGTATCGCCGGCGTATTTGGCGGATTACATTCAGGCGTTACAGATAAAACCACTCGTATATTCCTGGAAAGCGCCTGCTTTAATGCGGTGTCTGTCCGCCGCACTTCTTTCCGCCATGATCTGCGCACCGATGCAGCTATGCGTTTTGAAAAAGGAGTGGACATCTCCGGAGTTATTTATGCGTTGAAGCGTGCAGCAGGTCTGATGAAAGAGTTATGTGGCGCTGCCATCAGTGCTGAGATTACGGATATTTATCCTGATCCCGCTCCGAAAGCACAGGTTGAATTAAGCTTCGATTATTTGAAACGCCTGAGCGGGAAAACGTATGAGCCAGGCAAGGTAAAATTTATTCTTACCGGTCTGGGGTTCGAAATGCTGAAAGAAGATGCCGGCGGATTAACAGTGACCGTGCCTTACAGCAAGCCTGATATTTTACTTCCTGCGGATATTGTGGAAGAAATCATGCGTATTGACGGTTATGACAATGTCGCTATTCCGGCGCACATCCGTATTTCACCCGCCATATCGGAAGAGCCGGATAAGGAAGCGCTTCGTGAAAAAATCGCCGGCTATCTGACAGCCAACGGCTTTTATGAAATATTTACCAACTCCATCACCAACAGTCAATATTATGATAAAGAACAACCTTTGATAAGGCTGATCAATAACCTGAGCGTGGAACTGGATGTGATGCGCCCTTCCATGCTGCAAACAGGGCTGGAAGCGGTAGCGTATAACCTTCACCGTAAGCAGGCGGATATTCTTTTTTTTGAATTCGGAAAGATCTATTTACCCGAAGGAGACCGGTATGTCGAAAATGAACGGTTAGCTTTATATGCGAGTGGCCATAAGTTATCCGAGAACTGGCAAAACAAACCGGCGACAGTTGACAGCTATTTTTTAAAAGGACATTTACAAAATATTTTTTCGTTGTCAGGTCTTTCCTATGTTAAGTTTGCAAACAGCCGGCATCCTGGTTTGAAAGAGGCGCAAAATATTCTTTTAAAAGATAAAAACGCCGGTACTTTCGGAAATGTCAGCCCTGAAATTTTAGCGCAATTTGGTATAAAACAACCGGTGTGGTATGCTGAAACAGACTGGAAGGCTTTATGGAAGCAGAGCGGCAAAACGAAGATCACCTATCGTGAGATCCCGCATTATCCTTCTGTCCGCAGAGATTTGGCATTAATTTTGGATAAAAATATTCCGTTCGCTTCGGTGGAAGAAGTTGCTTATAACACCAGGTCGAATATTCTGCAATCCGTTAATCTGTTTGACGTCTTTGAGAGTGAAAAGATAGGAACCGGCAAAAAATCGTATGCGGTCAGTTTTATCTTTCAGCACCCGGAAAAAACGCTGACAGATAAAGAAGTGGATAAAACCATGCAGAAATTGATTTTTGCCTTTGAAAAAGAATTACAGGCAGAAATCAGAAAATAATTGTAAGTTTCATCTTTAATTGATTGGCATGGCTGAACTATCTATTTCCCGTCTGGAGGAAAAAATTCAATTGTTATTGAAGAAGATGCAATATGTGCGGGAAGAAAATCAGCGGCTTCAGGAAAATGTAGATCAGCAGCAGGAACTGCTTCAACAGGAGCAGGCGCGTGCCAAAGACATGGAACACCAAATAGCTTTATTGAAAATTGCCAATGCACAGAGTTCGGGCGAAGGGCAACCGGCAGAGACCAAACGGGCGCTGAAAAGTGCGATTAATCAGTATATTCATGAGATTGACAATTGTATCGCGAGGCTGAATGAGTGAGTATCGTGAATGGTGAACGGTCAATAGTAATAACTGGTAATCAGTCACACGGTAGTCGGTAATCTGATAAGTTGCATAATTCATTTGATCAAAAATAAAATAAAAGGGACTGCCTGAAAGGCATTAAGGTAAATAGCCGCGGGCACAGCCCGGGGGCGAAGGCAAAAGAGAAAGCGCAACCCTGAAAGGGTTGAATATAATCGGAGGAAATTACCTCGGTAATCAGCAAAGAACCATTCTATAATTATTAAACCAAATGGCAACCGAAAATCTTATACCGGTAAATTTAGTAGTAGCTGACCGCACTTACAGGCTTCGCATCCGAGCGGAAGAGGAGCAGGCCATTCGTCAGAAGATGAAGGAGGTAAACGAAAAAATCGTGGAGTTTAAAACCGCTTTTGCAGGTAAAGACCTGCAGGACTATATTTCCATGTCGCTGATATGGTATGCCACCCAGCCTGCCACTGCTCCTGCGGTTGAAATACCGGAAGATACTGTTCAGCGCCTGGAAGCATTGGAAGCACAGATTGATAAGGCGCTTGCTTCATGAAAAATGCTTTGTGTTAAGGGGTAGTTTAAATTTTCTTTTCTATCAGCCAGTGATGCCCGAAAGGATCTTTTATTTCTCCCTGGCGATAACCGTATTCATAATCTTTTGCAGCGCTGATTTCCGTAGCGCCTGCCTTCATGGCATTCTGCATCACTATATCTACATCGGGGACGAACAAGCCGATGATGCAGGTAGTACCCTGATGCTTATCAGGTGAAAAGAAATGCGCCTTAGTTACTTCATGTATATGGAAAATAGCCCCATCTATAGACAGCTCCGCTACATGAATGCTGCCATCCTCATTGCGAAAGCAGAGATTTTCGGTGGCTCCAAAGGCTTTTGCATAAAAAGAAAGATCTTTTACGCCGTTATTGATCATAAGCTGGGGAGCGAAAAAGGGGAGGTTGTTAATTTTCATTTTTTGAGATTTAGTCATATCCAAATATTCTGGCTAATTTATGTATAGTTACATAATGTCGGTCTCGACATTATGTGAAAACAGTTAAAATAATATGCAACCCAAAATCAGGGTGTTTCTCAATACCTATTATTTGATATCGCATATAGCTGGTTTCCACAATATTGATTAAAATTATATCCGATTCGTAATGATTTGGGATTAGCCTGCTTATACTTTTTAAATTACTATCGTTCAGACCTTCCACATTTTTTAATCTTCTTTCAAAAATAATCTCATTTCTCTTATTCTCAAAAAATAAGGCCTTCAATAGGATAAATTTCATATCCTTTTGGATTATAATTCTTCCCTCCCTTCCCTTATCTTTATCCCCAAATTTTCTACATGCCTCTAATTCTTTGCATCGCAGGGATCGTCCTATTGATTATCCTGATTGTCTGGGTTAAGTTAGATACGTTCATTGCTTTTGTGTTGGTAAGCATTCTGTTGGGATTAGCCAGCGGTATGTCGGTATCCCAAATCGCCCATTCCATGGAAAAAGGGATCGGCGAAATATTGGGATCGCTGGTGCTGATCCTTGGCTTTGGCGCCATGTT
>SCQT01000160.1 GCA_004322015.1 Chitinophagaceae bacterium | reverse complement strand
TCTTATATACTGCCTTTTTGATATCTATTTCTTCCAAAACACATTCTAATACCAGACGACAATCCTCAAGATCACGATAGTCCGTGGAAATAGTCAGTGAACTCAGATAATTTTCAACGGACTTATTCGTAAGTCCGTTCCTGGCACAATGTTCCAATAAGGCTCTAATACGCAGGGCGGCATCTTTTTCTTCTCCTTTTACAGGAGCCAATGCCACAACCGGATGCCCTGCTAATAAAAGAGAGACGACAATACTGCTGCCCATTAACCCTAAGCCGACCACCCCGATAGTTATCTGTGTCGTATTTACTTTTCTTTCCATTTATCCTATTTAGAAGGTGCCATCGCAATGCAATCAATTTCGATCTTTACTCCCTCCGCTAATACAGATTGCACGGTAGTTCTTGCTGGTTTTATTCCACCAAAGTATTCTGAATAAGTCATATTAAATTTATCAAAATCACGAATATCGGCTAAATGGACGCTCACCTTGACAATATCCTCCAGGGAAGCACCCGATGCCTCCACGATAGCTTTAATATTATTTAAAGTTCGCCTTGTCTCTTCTTCAATAGTTCCTGAAATAAACCTGGACGTGGTAAAATCAATAGAGGCCTGACCGCTTACAAAAAGAAAACCATTTAACAGCACACCATCTGAATAAGCTCCGGTAACAAAGCCTGCCTTTCGTTGTGGATGATCAATACGTTTTTTATTCATACGTTAAGGATAATGATTATTTGTTTCTTTTAAAGGTCAAAATTATCCACCTTATGCTTCGTTGTATGTTACAATTGTTTAAGTTTATTATATTATTTTTCAATTTGATTCCACAATCACCTGGAAGCCTTAGTAAAACAATAAAGAAAATTTTTGGTTTGGTATAACTATAGCTTAAAATAATACCCCTCTTTTAATAATCGCCGTTCCTCATTAAAAAATAAATAAGATAAATTTGTCTTTTATTGAAAATAATTTATAGATTTGTACTGGCTCTTGATCGAATTCTATAAGCTAAACCGCTTGTATGTGCAACCTTACTATATTTCCAACGATAGAGAATACAGCAGGGATTATCTCTTTAGCCGGGGCACTGCTTGTGTACATGGTAGTTATATTTCTATTAATAACTGCTTCCAAGGAGGAAGACAAGACATCTGCAAAGCATAAGGTGTACAAGGTGCGTAGCCGTTATTTCTGGGGATTAACTATTTTTCTCATTATAATTTTATTTGTCTCTTTACAATTCCTTCCCTACCCGCACACCGGTCCGAAGGTGGATCAGGTCATTACCGTAGTTGGATCCCAATGGGTGTGGAAACTCGCACCCGGAGTGAGCCACGAGAATCCGAAGAATTTCACAGGAGGCAATGAACTGTCTCTGCCGGTAAATAAGAATATTGAGTTCATAGTTACTTCCAGTGATGTGAATCATGGTTTTGGGATCTATAATAGCCAGGGGGTGTTGCTAACCCAAACCCAGGCAATGCCGGGGTATGAGAACGATCTCCAATATGAATTTAAGGAAAAAGGAGATTACAAGATCCTTTGCATGGAATACTGTGGCGCAGCACATGCCTTTATGGAGGCGACGATTCATATTTATTAGAATGATAAAAAACACATTATGATATTCACAGACGCCATCGAACTCAAGAGACAAAGAAAACTGGCCATTGTCTGGGGTGTAACATTTCTTATCCTTTTTCCTTTCCTGGTCACTCTGGGCCTTCTGATGCGTCTTGACCAGGGGAATTTGACCACATTATCTCCCACCACATTCTATGCTTTAATGACACTTCATGGATTAGGCATGGCAGGGGTTTTGTTTAGTTTCTCTTTTTCAGCATTGTGGTATCTGAATGGCACCCGTTATGTAAAGCTGAGCACAGGAATCGGATATTTTGTTTACTTCGCCATATTAGCCGGTGTATCAGGTTTAATGATCGGAACGCTGATAGGGAAATTCGGACCCGGGTGGTATATGTTGTATCCGCTTCCTTTTACAGGCGCTACCTGGAGTCACTGGTCTATAGGAGTTTCAGTCATATCCCTGATCGTTTTAGGTTTAGCCTGGCTGACGGGTATATTGCATTTATTATATACCCTGGCGAAGGAATACGGTGGCTTCACTCATATACTGGGATGGCAATACCTGCGGAAAAAAGAAAACAAGCGAGACCTGCCTCCTATTGTAATGATTACCACTATCAGTCTGGTTCCCGGAGTGTTTGGATTCCTTGTCGCTGCTGCCATGCTGATCATGTATCTGCTCCAGTTTTTTGAACCCACGTTAAATTTTGATCCTCTTTTACTGAAAAACATGGTCATGTTTTTCGGCCACCTGATCGTAAATATTACTTTGTATTGTTGTGTGGGGTGGGTATATGCGTTGTTACCCGAATTTACTGGCCGGGAATGGAAAACAGATAAGGTATTGGTCTATTCCTGGAATGCTACATTCTTTTTTATCCTCTTTGCCTATTTTCATCATTTGTACATGGATTTCGCACAACCAAGATCACTGCAATATCTGGGGCAAATAATTTCTTACGCAAGCGCCATACCTGCCACGGCTATCACTATGTTCGGGGTTATTGCCCAGTTGTATCATTCGAAAATCAAATGGGACATCATTCCATTGATGTTTCTTTTTGGCATGGCCGGCTGGGCTATCGGTGGATTTTCCGCCGTAGTGGATTCTACGATCGCAGTTAACAAAGTCTTTCATAATACGTTATGGGTTCCGGGCCATTTTCATACTTATTTACTGATGGGGGTTGTATTATTTATTTTCGGCTTCCTGTTCTATTTATTTTCAGAGAAAGGGAACCGCCATGGAGGCGGTGTGGCGAAGACAGGTTTTTGGGTTTTTGTTACCGGAGGTTATGGATTTGTCCTCATGTTCTATTACGGGGGTGTGAATAGCATTCCCCGCAGATATTCAAGTTATGCAGGGATCAGTATTAATAGTACTGCCACCACAGGAGTCCATCTGGCACAAATAGCCGTATTGTTTATTATATTGGTGCTGACAGGACTATTGATTATGTACATTTCCCTGTTTACAAAACTGTTCAGGCGAAAGGAAATACAATGAAACTAAAGCAGATCTTCATACCTGTATTTTCATTAGCTGTCTGCCTCACCATTTTATATAAATGGACTCGTGGTTTCAGCGCTTTCACTATTTATTCTTATATCCTTGAACAGGCAGGTCCGGTTCCGAGACAATTTCCGTCCATTCAATTTATCAATCAGGATGGCAATATTTTCGATATAAAGGACCGACACCAATACGTCCTTGTAAACTTCGTTTATTTAGACTGTCCCGGTGTGTGTCAAAAGATAGATAATAAGCTGGAGGATATCTATCATTCGCTGGATACAGCAATTATTCCCTCCCGGTTAGCGCTTCTGACTGTAAGCTTCGACCTGAAAAATGATAATATCAATAAAATAAAACAATACCGCAATTTTTTTGGAACGAAAATAGATGGCTGGACCTTTGCCGTGCCTTATAAAATAAACGGAAATGAATTCCATCAGTTTCTTCAAAAGATCGGGTTCTGGACTTATCAGATCCCTGGAACCGGCATTATCAATCATTCCGTTTATATGTTCCTTATATCGCCTGATGATAAAATCATAAAAGTATTCGATCCTGCGAGGGAGAACAATTCTTCAATAATCGAACAGATCCTGCAATGTGTAAAAACAAAACAGATAGCCTCCGTATCCTGATCGCCATAAGCCTGTTTTATCTATTATCCTTCCCGATGAATAGCTGGCTTTCAGCCACTATGCCCCGTCACCAGCTTATTCAAATGCCAGCCATGCTGGCGATCGGGATGGTTCTTGCCCGGACGTATCCCCGTCTGAAGATAAAAGACATATCATGGGGTATCGCTCTGCTTATTTTCATCATGTTTTCCCTTATCTTTTGGATGTTACCACATTCTATTGATTATGCCATAATCAATATAAAATTCAACAGGGTGATGCATGTGAATATGATAATTTGCGGATTATTCCTGATAGCCGTCCTGCGAAGTACCCTGTTTGAAGTAAGAATACTTTTTCTTGAGATGCTTTCAGCTATGCTACTTGCTACCGGTATTACGTTAAGAACATTTGATACTTTGCTCTGCAGCTCTTTTAATATCAGCCAGCAAAAGCAAACCGGAACTTATTTAATCCTGATCGGCGTAATATTATTTGCTTATACTTTCATTACTTTTTTCAGCATGACATTAATTCCGTCAGAAGGCTCAAATGTTGAATAGCCCCCTGATGACTTAAGTCCATCTTCAATACATTCTTCAGGCTTTTTTTCCCTTCAGTCATTTCACCTGATCCCAGATATCCTAATCCCATTAAATAATGACAATGAGTACGATTACGTTTTTGCAAGTCCACTTCAAATACGGATAACTCAGGAAGTGAAACGGCAAAAAAATCAACTTGTATCTTGTCATCCAAATGCATCTTACCGTAATGAATAAGATTATTAAAACGCTGTTCAGCCTCTTTATGTTTATTCAGTTTTTGCAGAGCCAACCCCTGATAGAAGATCATGGCAGGATCCTGATCATTATAATAAACAGCCTGAGTGAGCTCGCTTAAACCTTCCGCTGCCGACCGCCAACTGCTGACTGCTAACTGTTTCTCATGTTTAGCCTGATATGCAACTCCCATCCAGTAAAAAATATTATTTTCTCTCGCGCCATATAATTTCCCTTCACCTAAATTCTCAGGAAAATGCTGTGCTTCCTTCAACAACTGAATAGCAAAATCATATTTTTTATCATAGAATGCTTTTTGTGCCAAGGCTGTTTTAGCATAGACATATTGCCTGGAAACTTTTCCCTCTCCGCCTTCCCATGGATGAAATCTTCTTTCTGATAAAAGTTTCTGAGCCACTTCATAATGACCGGATAAATTTTGTAATGTCACATATTCTATATACAGATCATCTCTGTCTTTTACAAGTGGTAAATGGTTATTCAGAAAATCAAGCCTCCCGCTTACCGGCTTATTCATTCTTTTATACAATTGATCTAATTCGAAAAGAACGCGCGAATCAGAGGTATCCAGGCTGAATGCTTTCTCATATTCCTGTAAGGCTTTTACCGGATTATTGAATTTATTATAGTATGCAATCCCAAGATTGCGATGTGTGGCGGGAAAACTGTCACCGGCCGCAATTGATTTTTCCCAGCATTGCACCGCTTCATCATATTGTCTTTTATCATACCATAAGTTGCCCAGATAATAATGCGCTTTATAATCCCTCTGATTCTCTTTTACGGCAAATTGTAAAACTAAAATATCTTCCAGCCTGTTGGGGAAAATGCGGTCGGGAGATAACTGGCATGCCTTCTTTAAAGCAGCCGTTTTTTCCTTATTCTTTTTCTCTTTTGCAAAGTAATATGCCAGGTAATAATGTACCATCGGGTACCGGCTGTTTTCTATTTGTAATAACCACCCGATAGCATCCTCATCACATCCGCCAAAGGCATAATCAATAGCAATTTCGATATAAGTCTGTTCCCACCCCCTCGTAAGTAATTGAATTCTGTCCATTTCTTTTTCAGCTTCTTCTTTCTTTCTCATCAGAAGCAGAATCCGGTATAATTCATACCTTGAGCCAAAATCAAAGTTATCTATCTTTAAGGTCTCCCCAATCCATGAAGCGGCTTCTTCCAACCTGCCTGACTTTCTTAAAATAAGTGATTTCAGGTGTCTTGCTTTTAAACCGTGATAATTCCTGGATAAAGACTGTTCCACATGTTCCAATGCTTTCCCCCACCGATGATTCCGGCAATCAAGATAAGCTAATTGCAAATATGCATTATCCTGCCATGCTGCGTTCCAGCACGATTTATAAAAAGCATCGTACGCTTCCTGCCATTTCTCCAAATAAACCAGGCACATCCCCAGATTATAATAAGGTTCTCCGTCATAAGGATTCGGATTATGTCTTGTCAGCTTTTCAACAGCTTGATGAAAAAAAGGTTCCGCTTTTGCAAATTGTCCATGCTTCAGATACCATAACCCCAGGGCATTATTACAGCGGATATCTGACGGATCACGCAGCAATGCTTCTTCATAATAGATAACAGGAGAATAAGTTGCATGGCGGTATTGTTCTACATGCAGGCCTGCTAAATATAGTTCTTCGTTCGTCTTTATGACAGCCGGCGCTCCTATGGCTTTTGCAGGATGAGGAACAGGCTCTTCATTGCTCTCTACCGGGTCATAGTTTATCAGTAAATGGTTGTTTTTATCAAACACCTTTAAGGATAATTTTTCTGTTGATAAACTTTTTACAACTAATTCTTTAGAGAATATTCTTATGGGAGAAAGGTCTGCTTTTTCATCCAATAATATTTCGTTTTTATGCGCTAGCAGAATACGTGCATCTTTCTGTTCAGCAGTTACATAAACCTTTATATTCGTTTTGTTTTTATCTGTCTCAAGGTTAACTGCTGCATCCCTGCTCGCATTTTTTACATATCCGATTTCTTTATAGGGTAAAAAATATTGCTTAAAAATACGTTCTTCATTCGGCATGATCCAGCTGAAGTCAGGCTGGTTATCAGTATAGACTCCTGTCATTATTTCAAAATAAGGTTTGTATATTCCTCTTTTATCAGGGTCAGTTAAATGTTTATCCCACATTTTACCAAAATCACCTGATCCCCAGGTCCATTGCTTTTTCCCCGGTGAAATATGATGATCAGCCACATGCAGTA
>SCQT01000159.1 GCA_004322015.1 Chitinophagaceae bacterium | reverse complement strand
CCAAAGACCATTTTTTTGTTGACATATTTTTTTGTTTTTAGTCCCGGATATCCGGGAGGTTTACTAATTATTGTTAAAACTTTATTTGTTACAACAAATATTATGCTAAAAAAATTATTCGCGCATTTTATCTAATAGTTTGCTCAGGGTTTCTGCCTCTTTGACAGATATCCTGCCTTTAAGGCTTTTGGCAAAAGGTTCGATGGAGCCGGTGGTTTCTTCTGTTAACTTTATCCCTTTGGAAGTGAGGGTAATGTCCATTTTTCTCCGGTTAACAGGGCATAACCCGCGCCTGATCAATCCTTTTCTTTCCAATTTATCCAAAAGGCGGGTCAGGTCATTGGACTTGTCTATTAAAACTTCCTTGATCTCCCCGGGAGAAATGGGTTCCGGGTATCTGCCCTTTATAATTCTCAGTACATTAAAATGTTGTGGTAAAATGTCAAATTGCTTCAGCAACCGCGTTTGTTCATCGCGAATCCAATTGCCGGTATATAACAGATTGACGATTACTTTCTGATAATTATCCGAAAAGCGGCTCTGTTTGATGGCATCTTCTATTTTCATCCGGTTATTTCTTTTATGGTTTTTAATGGCCGGATGGAACCTTGCAGTAAGATCATTTTCTGCAAGAAATGATGTTTTAAGCTTGGTTTCATGCTGCAAAGATACGTAATTCCAATTATTGTTGCAACAAATATTTTTCAAGCTCTCAGAGCGGCAAAGATTTATTTTTTGTTATCTTCCTTACCTTCGCAGTTTTGAAAGTTCCTCTCAGGGTGGAGTAACCTAAAGCTGACTGCTAATTTAAGGTATGAATTTAAAAAAGGTACGTAAGCATTATCGCCTCTTCAAGGGTCTCCAGGACATTGAAGAAAGAAGTAGTGATGTCATTCAAAAACATAAAATTCCCTTACAATGGCTTCATAAAAAGCTTACCCATAACCAATTCCTAATCTTATCCGGTATCCTGGTGGGATGTACTGCCGGGATGGCAGGCGTAGCTCTCAAATACATAGTCCATCTTATTGAGAAAGCGATAACCCGGGATTATCATTTCTCTTTCCCGCTTCTTTTTTACCTTATATTTCCCGTAATAGGTATCGTAGGAACAGTGTTGGTGATCAGATTCTTCTTTCACGGCGATGACGAGAAAGGAATTCCGAGCATTTTACAGGGCATAGCCCAGAAATCGAGCATAGTGAAACGCCACATGATGTACTCTCAGTTGGTTCAAAGCGCTATCACGGTTGGTTTTGGCGGGTCGGCAGGATTGGAAAGCCCTTCTGCAGTCACCGGCGCTGCCATTGGCTCTAATTTCGGCAGGATGTACCGGTTGAATTATAAGGACAGGACTTTATTGCTGGCTGCAGGATCCGCAGCGGGAATTGCGGCCGCTTTCGGAGCGCCCGTTGCAGGAGTCATGTTTGCTGTGGAGGTGGTTTTATCAGGCGTTACCTTTTCGGATTTTATCCCTTTAATTATTGCTTCCGTGTGTGGCGGATTATTAGCAGAGATCATTTTGGGAAATGATGTGTTGCTTCACTTTTCTTTAAAGCAGCCCTTTAATTACCACTTCATTTTCTTTTACGTCTTATTAGGACTGTTTGTAGGATTTTATTCGCGCTATTATTTGGTTGCCTCCCATAAAATACATCTCGCTCTGCATGCTAAATTCCGTAATAAATTATTATTAGGTATTTGTGGCGGCTTATTGCTTTCCGTACTGTGCTTTGTGTTTCCGCCTCTTTTCGGGCAGGGATATTTAAGTGTAAAAGTGTTGGTTGATCAGAGTGCTGCGCAATTATTACATGTCAGTTTGTTTAAAGACATGGCTTCTGACGAGTGGGTTATTCTTGGTTTTATAGGATTGGTAGGTTTGTTTAAAGCTTTCGCTACTTCCATTACCATGTCCAGTGGCGGTAACGGCGGTAACTTTGCGCCTTCTATTGTGGCGGGCGCTTTTGCCGGCTATTTCTTTGCCATGTTTTGCAAGCTGACACATATTGCCGATCTCCCGGCGGCTAATTTCGCCATTGTGGGTATGGCAGGTGCAGTCAGCGGCATTTTATATGCTCCGCTGACGGGGATATTTCTTATCGCTGAAGTAACCGGCGGCTATGATTTGTTTATCCCTTTAATGATCGTTTCCGCTATTTCATATCTGATAGTAAAACGTTTTTCTGCTTATTCCTTAGACTATAAGCCTTTAGTAGAGTCGGGCAAAATATTCAGTAAACATTTTGACAATAATCTGCTGTCTCTTCTTCATACTACTGATATTATTGAAAAGGATATTAAAACTATTTCCCCCGATTCCACTTTAAGGGACCTGGTGGAATTGGTAAAGGTTAGCAAAAGAAATATGTTCAGTGTGATCAATCAGGAAGGTGAATTGGAAGGAATTGTAATGTTGGATGATATCCGGAACGTCATGTTTAAAACGGAACTGTATGATAACACCCTTATCAGGCAATTAATGAAAGCCCCTCCAGCGTTCATTGATGTCAATGATTCCATGCGCACGGTGATGAAAAAATTTGATGAAACCATGGCCTGGAATCTGCCTGTGATCAATGGGAAAAAATTCCTGGGATTTATTTCAAAATCTTCTCTGCTGAACAATTACCGCCAATTGTTGATCGAACGTTCCCCCGAAGAAGAATAAACCGGAAAATCTCAAATCCCAGCATCCCAATTTATCAAACATTTTATGGGAAATAAATCTATATTAGTAGTTTCGGATTGGGGAATTAAGAATCGGAATTTATTTGTTTTTTGGTATTTGTATTTTGACTTTTGAGGTTTACCTTTAAGTATCTTTGTTTTATCTATAAATGAAACCGTATGCCTGATAAACAGTTTTGGGAAAATAATTACTTTACGGGTCAGACAGGCTGGGACATGGGAGTCACATCGCCCCCTTTGAAAGATTACATTGATCAACTGACCGATAAAGAGTTGCACATTCTCATTCCGGGTGCAGGTAACAGTTATGAAGCGTCTTACCTGTTGCAGAAGGGTTTTGAACATATTACCGTGCTGGATATTGCACCTACCGCAGTGAAAAGGCTCCGGGAGAAATCCAAAGATTCTTCAGGCAGATTACGGGTGATAGAAGGTGATTTTTTTAATCACAATGGAAAGTACGATTTGATTTTAGAGCAAACATTTTTTTGTGCATTAGAACCTGAAAGAAGAGAGGAATATGCCCGTCACGTGCATAATTTATTAAAACCCGGAGGAAAATTAGCCGGTGTA
>SCQT01000013.1 GCA_004322015.1 Chitinophagaceae bacterium | reverse complement strand
AATGCTTTCCCTAAAGTGCCGGTAATAATATCTATCTTTCCCATTACATTCCTGTACTCGTGGGTACCACGACCTGTTTTACCTACAAAGCCCGTGGAGTGGCTGTCGTCCACCATTATAACGGCATCATATTTCTCCGCCAGGGAAACTATTTTATCTAACTGCGCAATCGTTCCGTCCATGCTGAAAGTCCCGTCTGTAACGATCATCCTGGTTCTTGCATTTTTGGATTCCTGCAATCTGACTTCCAGGTCGGCCATATTATCATGTTTATAACGATAGCGTTGTGCCTTGCATAAACGCACACCGTCAATAATGGAAGCATGATTCAGCTCATCCGATATCAGCGCATCCTGTTCATTCAACAACGGCTCAAATACTCCGCCATTTGCATCAAAGCAGGCGGCATATAAAATAGTATCTTCCGTTCCTAAAAATTTAGCTATTTTCTGCTCCAGTTCGCGATGAATATCCTGCGTGCCGCAGATAAAGCGAACGCTGCTCAATCCATAACCACGTTTATCAATGGTTTTCTTAGCTGCTTCCAATACTTTGGGATGTGAGGACAATCCCAGATAATTATTGGCACAAAAATTAATCACTGTATTACCTCCCACCTGTATCTCGGCGCCCTGTGCCGATTCTATGATGCGCTCGGATTTATATAATCCCGAGGATTTGATGTCGTCTAATTCTTTTTGTAAACGGGATACAAATGATTCGTTCATAGCAAAAAATTGTTTTATCCGGCAAATGTAAGTGATAAAACATAATTGAGCCTCTGCTATGCGGGCAAAGCTAATGTAAGAAGTGTAACTTTCTTAGGCCTTTATCCGTCATACCTTTAAATAACTGCTGATCAGCAAGGCATGATGAAACGATTACCATTTAATTTATTGAATATCAACATATTTCATCCGCACGGTTTTTTGATCAGGTATAAAGGGAATGGTGTAAAGTCGGAAGTAAACCGGAAGATTTTACCTTTGACCATTGAGAAACAGTCCCGGAAAAACCTGATCAACGATGACTGAAAAAGAATTTAACAATTGTGTGGATCTGTATGCCGGCAGATTGTTCAGGTTTATTATTAAAAACCTGAAGCATGAGGAGGATGCGAAAGATATTGTACAAAACAGCTTTGAGATTTTATGGAAACACCATCATGAATTGTTATTTGAAAAGGCCAGGTCTTATTTATTTACCACCGGTTACCGGAATATGGTGGATCATTTGAGAAAAGGTAAAAGGGTGAACCTGGTGGAGTCATTCCCTGAAAACGTGAAAGTGCAAGGCGACATCCCACCTGATATCGGACCGGTGCTTCAGAAAGGGCTGGAAAGATTGAGCGAAATGCAACGATCCTTATTAATGTTGAAGGATTACGAAGGATATAGTTATGAGGAAATAGGAGAAATAACAGAGCTGAATGCATCGCAGGTAAAAGTATATCTGCACCGTGCGAGGTTAAAAATGAAAGAATATCTGGTAAAAATGGAGAATGTGCTATGAAGATCAATATGAATAATTACGAGGAGTTTATGCTC
>SCQT01000279.1 GCA_004322015.1 Chitinophagaceae bacterium | reverse complement strand
AACAAAAACTACCAGTGGAGGGATATGGCCTTGGTGTTTACGGTGGCGAACGTGGACAATCCCTATTTCATCGGCTCTACGTGGCTTCCACCATTGATATCTGTGACAAGGGCTGCGTCAGCGAGACCATAATGCATCCCGGCGCGAACAGATTGTGGGCTATTGAGCAGCAGAACAAATTGAGTAAAGTATGAGTTTAGTTAATGAAAATTTAATTACGGCGGAAGAGGTAATGCGGCGTATCCGTAGCCGTTTGGGCATGGAGCAAGTGTCGGTCAGCAGCGTCACGGCTGCCTCACCACAATCCGCTAGCGCCGCGTTCCTGCCGCGCGTGTTGCGCCTGCGCGCCTCGATCGGCGTGAAACAGGCATATGTCGTGGGCGAGCTCCTGATTTATGACGATGTTGATTTTATTAGCAACGCCTATCAAGCGCTATTTCGGCGTGCACCAGACGAAGCCGCGATGGGGTTTGTCAATGCGTTGCGCCAAGGCAGTCTTACGAAAGTAGAGGTGCTAGGCCAGCTTCGATTCTCGCAAGAGGGTATGCGCCATGGGGTACACGTCGATGGATTGCTGTTTCCCTACAAGCTGCGGACGTGGCGGAGGAAGCATTACGTGGGACCTGTGTTGGGCTGGTTGATCTCGCTTGGCCAGTTAGGTAGGCTCTTCGACCGCCAGGCCAGCCATATGGCAATGGCAAGCGCCGAAATTCAGGGTTGCCGCGATGCTGCCAATACCTTGGCCGAGCAGGTGGAGGAGCGGCTGTTGTCGATTGAGGCTGCGATCTCACAGTTGCCCAGTTCGGCGACAGTTCACCAGTTGCGTTCCGAACTGGATCTGCATTTCGAGCGGATATCTCTGCTCGAAGCCCTTGTAGAAAAGCATCAAGAGCGGTTGAATGATGCGTCGGATAAAGGAGATCAGCTGCGTTCGGAGCTTGGCTCACAGTCCGAACGAATCGCGCAGCTCGAAGCCGATGCCGAAAAGCATCAAGAGCGGTTGAATGATGCGTCGGATAAAGGAGATCAGCTGCGTTCGGAACTGGGCTTACATTCCGATCGAATCTCTCAGCTCGAAGCTGATGTCGAGGAGTCTTCAGCGCAGCTGAATGGATTGTTGAGCAATAGAAACTACGATGACAGAGGCCTTGACCCGCTGTACGCGGCGTTCGAAGACCAGTTCCGTGGTTCGCGCGATCTGATTCGCCAGCGCATTGCCCCTTATCTTGATTTCGTCGAATCGGTTGGCGCTGGCAAGCCTACGACGCCGATATTCGATCTAGGTTGCGGTCGCGGAGAATGGCTGCAGCTACTTCGCGACCGCGGATACACCGCGCGAGGGGTCGAGCTGAATCGGGTGTTCATCGACGCCTGCAGAGGTCGCGGCTTAGAAGTTATCGACGGGGATGCAATCGCCACCCTGCGGACGTTACAGGACAACTCAGTTGGTGTGGTCTCCTTGATGCACCTCGCCGAACACCTGTCCTTCATCGATCTCATTGCGCTGATCGATGAAGCGTTGCGAGTACTTATCCCCGGAGGAGGGCTGATCATTGAAACACCAAACCCGGAGAACGCGTTGGTCTCGCGGTGGGCGTTCTACATGGACCCCACGCACCGCAATCCCTTGCCGCCCGACATGCTTCGCTGGATGGTAGAGGCGCGCGGTTTCATGTTCGTTGAGATCGCGCGGCTGTTTGAGGGGCGGCCGGTCGATGTTGCAGATTACCTGCAGGACGACATTCCGGGCGCGCTCGTCGTGAACGAACTACTCGCACCATCGCACGCATCGCTTGACTACGCGATCCTTGCGCGTAAGCCGGCCGCTGCGTAATGGCAACGATACGCTTGCTGCTCACTGGCGCAACTGGCTTTGTGGGCAACTATGTGGGGCGCGCCGTGGAGGCCGGCGAATTTGTTGCCAACGAAATAGTCTCGCCACCTGCCGGTTGGGACATTCGCGATCCGGCGCAAGTTGCGTCGTGGGTTGCGCAAGTGCGTCCACAGATGGTGTTGCATCTGGCTGCCCAGAGCTTTGTCCCGCGTTCGTTCGAAGATCCCCGCGAGACGTACGATATCAATGTGCTGGGGACGCTGAATCTCCTGCTAGCCCTGAAACAGCAGAGGTTCTCCGGGCGGCTGGTCTACGTCAGTAGTGGCGATGTCTATGGTCAGGTGCCTGATGCGGCGCTACCGGTGAACGACAGTCTGCTCCCAGAACCACGCAGCCCTTATGCCTCCAGCAAGGTCGCCGCCGAAGAGCTATGCCTTCAATGGCGACGCAGCGACGGGCTTGACGTAGTAATCGCGAGGCCATTTAACCATATTGGCCCCGGCCAGAATGAGCGCTTCGTGCTGCCGTCGATCGCAAAACAGATCGTGGCCATCAGTAGGGGGATGCAACCGCCGCGCATCGACGTGGGCGACATCGACACGACGCGTGACTTCACCGATGTGCGGGATGTTGTCGCGGCTTACGATGCCATCTTCCACAAGGGCGTGTCTGGACGCAAATACCTGATCGCCTCGGGCCAAGAGCGTCGGGTGCGCGATATCCTGATGCAAATGCTGGATATCGCCGGCGTCAACGTCGAGATTCACGAAGACACGACGCGGCTGCGCCCAGCTGAACAACGACGTATGGTTGCTGATGCTTCGCTGTTGCGTGGGGAAACGGGCTGGACGCCGCGTATCCCCTTCACCCAAACCGTGTCCGACCTACTTGAGTATGCGAAAAGCACAACATGACAAATAAAAAATCTGCGTTGATCACCGGCGTTACTGGCCAGGATGGCGCCTACCTCTCGAAGCTCCTCTTGGAGAAAGGCTACGCGGTTCATGGTCTTCTCGCGCGCCGTAGCACGGATACCCTGTGGCGTCTCCGCGAACTCGGCATCGCGGACGACGTGACCTTGATCGACGGTGACATCACCGATCTATCCTCGCTGATCCGCGCGTTGCGTAAATCTGATGCGAGTGAGGTCTATAACCTGGGTGCGCAAAGTTTCGTCGGTACGTCTTGGCAGCAGCCGACATTGACAGCGCAGGTCGATGGTGTAGGCGTCATCAATGTGCTGGAGTCACTACGGATCGCAAAGCCCGAAGCTCATTTCTACCAAGCTTCCACCAGTGAGATGTTCGGTCTAATCCAGGCGGCTAAGCAGTCCGAGACGACGGCGTTTTACCCGCGGAGTCCCTATGGCGTGGCCAAATTGATGGGTCACTGGGCAACGGTGAACTACAGGGAAAGTTTTGGCATGCATGCATCAAGTGGCATCCTTTTCAATCATGAGTCACCGTTACGCGGTATCGAGTTCGTTACCCGTAAGGTCAGTCATGGCGTCGCATCGATAAAGCTGGGAACGCAGAAGCGATTGAAGCTGGGTAACATCGATGCGAAGCGCGACTGGGGTTTTGCTGGGGATTATGTCGAGGCGATGTGGCTGATGCTGCAGCAGGACATCGCCGACGACTACGTCATAGCGACCGGCGTCACCACAACGGTTCGCGACATGTGCAAAATTGCGTTCCAGCATGTGGGTCTCAACTACGAAGATCACATCGATATTGACCAGCAGTTCTTCCGGCCAGCTGAGGTTGATGTATTGCTCGGCGATCCCGCCAAAGCGGAGCTCAATCTTGGATGGAAGCCTAAGACCAGCCTGGAAACGCTGATCGTGATGATGGTGGAGGCCGACATCCGTCGTCTCAGACGCTGAGCTAGGATGTCTTAGTGGATTTTCAGATAGCCTATGCAGTGACGAGTGTCACAGCGTGTCGCTTGATTCGTGTAGAAAATTGATTGAATGAAAGGGGCAGGTCACATGCGCATTGGTGTTCGCCTTGCAGTACATCAACAGATGCGCACACCCATTGTTGTCATCGCGCTTTTATTGTTGGCACTGGCTACATGGTCACTCTACGTATACAACGCGCAACCGGCCAATGGCACCAATTTGATCGCTTCATCGGTCAAGTACTCTGGCTTTTCCTATGCCGATGGCAACTTTCGTGCAGTAGCTTCAGATAACCATCTGCATATGGTTTCGGGCACTCTGCAGCTAAAGCAAAACACGCGATATCAGGTCCAGTTCGATTTACGCGGTGTACCAGCTAGACCAGCAGACCTGTTCGTGGACCTGTATGCTCCCGGATACGATAACCCCGAACAAGAAGTCAAGTTCAAGCTGGGGTACGGGGCGTTACCCAAAGTACTGACAGGCGGCTTTAGTACCGGTATTGCGGTTCCGAAAGAAGCGGAACTCCGGTTATTCTATTCTGGGCAACCTGGATTGGAGTTGCGCGAAATTTATATTTCAAAGGTACCGATTTGGCGGATATGGTTGCAGAATACGCTCTTTGGTCTTTTCCTGATTGCGTTGGTGGGGTTGGTCGTCGTGTTTGCGCGATGGGTGTGTGATGCACCCGAAGCAGGGCGGCCGCTCGGTGCGCGGTCGATGCGGCAAACGGCAACAAGCATGGGCTGTCTTTATGCGGCCATCGTTTTGGTTCGGTTCGTGACCGCGTGGCTGCAGCCATATTGGTCGGGCGACGAATACGTCTACAAAGCTATTGCCTCGGGCATTTGGGCATATGGACACGCGGGGAGAGTTTCGTCGAACCAATTACTGCAGTCGCTTAGTCTACCCAACCTGCTCTATCCCTATCTCATTGCCCCTGCGTTTGCCTTTGGCTCCGAGTTTTACACAGCGATCAAATTGATCAATGCTTTGGTGGTGAGTACAGCGCTTTTTCCAGTCTACGCAATCGCAAGACGTATGACCGGATATCGAGTATCGCTAACGATAGCGATAATTTCCTGCTTGTTGCCTTCGGTCAATATCGCTGCTTATGCTGTAACCGAGGCCCTGTACTTCCCGCTCTTTCTTGTGTGCGCTTGGCTGGCGGTGCGCTCGCTCGAGAACCCGCCTTCGGTGTTACGAAGCTTGTTGCTAGGCATTGCAGTGGGTGTGCTGTTCAATGTCAGACTCAGCGCCATGGTAGTGATGCCGGCCTACTTGCTTGCTCTTTTTGCAGCTGCAACATTCGATCGAAACCTGAGTTCATTGGTACGTCGCCCGACGTGGATCGTGGCGTTAGTGGGTACAGCGATTACTTACTTCGTGTTGCGCGCAGTCCTCGTCGGCGATGAAGTGGCAGGCTTGGGCATTTATAAAAGCCAATCTGGGGGATGGATTTCCAGTGCGCTGAGTGCAGCGGTTTCTGATCCTTCAGGGCTGTTGCGGCTGGTATCCGGTCATTTGACGATCCTGACGATCATTTACTCAGTGTGTATTTCCACAGCGGTACTGGTGCTTTTCGACATGCCCATGGATGTAGAGGCTCGAAATCGGAGAAGTGTTGTAATGCTTTTGGGTCTGTTGTTCCTCGCTTCAGTCGCGCTTGCCGTCCTGTTCACGCTTGGCGTATCCAGCGTTGACTTGGGTGGGCTTGGGCGCTGGCACAGCCGTTATTACTTCATGGCACTGCCACTGGTGCTCATCTGCGGTTTAGCAGTCCCGTGCAGCAAGCCTTCCCCATCAGCGAAGATCGTCTACTGGTCGACTTTGTGCTTGTTCATCGCTGGCTTCCTTTATTTCCTCTTGGTCGAAAAGGGGATCGAAGACCCTTGGTTTGGGTCGTCCGTGGACAGCATGGAAGTGCAGTGGTTTCGTCTAAACTCAACCCTCCTTTATACGGGCTTCGTATTGACGATGGGGTTAGCTTTCGTGCAGTTGTATACGCGCCAACGATGGTCCTTCCTGGCGCTTCTCATTATGTGGCTCGCAGTAGCTAATTACGGCACATTGACCGTAATGCAGCGCTCGCCAGGTGCGAATTTACCTCAATGCGGATCGCTGGTATATCGTGTGCTTTCACAATCCCCAGGGCGTATCGCGCTTGTTGTCAAGAGCAGAGCAGCTATGGTCGATAACGCATTCTGGCTACCTTACGCGCCCGACAAAGCGATAATGCTTGCAACTGATGTTCATGAGTTCGACGCCAGCAGCCTGAAGAATATCGACTACATGCTGACGGAGGATAAAATCACGGTGTCCGGTGCCTCCGATGTAATCGATGCAGGCAAGTGTCATATCTACAAGTTGAAACGATAATGCTTGTTAAAGCGAAAATATCTGGGATTGACATGACTTGTATACAGAACCAGTCGCCGCTCGTTTCTGTGGTGGTACTTACATGGAATGGTTTGGAGTACACCAAGCCATGCCTGCAGAGCGTGCTCCGAAACACAAAACCAAGCGATGCCGAAGTGGTGGTTGTGGACAACGGTAGCACCGATGGAACCGTCGAATACCTGCGTTCCGTAGAGGGGATAATCACGCTGTTCAACGAAGAGAACCTTGGCTTCGTGAAGGGCAACAATACCGCCCTTCGCCGTATCGACTCTGACCATGACGTCATCCTGCTTAACAACGACACGGAGATCGACGACCGTGCATGGATCAGCAAGCTGCAAGCGACCGCCTATGCCAGTGAAGCCGTCGGTGTGGTCGGTTGCCGGATTCGTCGGCTTGATGGTGGCATGCTGCAACACGCGGGCACCTATATTCCCGACATTACTTACTGGGGACAGCAACTCGGCGGCGGTGAAACCGATATCAACCAATACAATACCGATAACGAGGTTGAGGGGGTCGTCTTTGCCTGCGTTTATATCAAGCGTTGTGTGATCGATGCGATTGGTTATCTCGATGAGGACTTCTTCTCGTACTACGAGGATTCGGACTACTGCCTGAAAGCGCGATATGCAGGCTACAAGGTGATGAATTGCGGCAGTTTGACCGTGCGCCACAGGGAGCACGGGTCGACATCGGCAAACAAGGTCAGTCTAAGCGCTATGTTTTTGCGTTCGCAGGAGACCTTCCTTGGAAAGTGGAAAATTGAATTGGACGCGCGCCGCCCATACCAGGTGCATTTGCATTCGACTTATTCCCATCCAGTCGGATACGCAATGACGGCCCAGCAGTTGTCCCTTGGGCTTGATGAACAAGGCGTATCGGTTTCCTACGAATACCTTTACGGGCCCGGTACCGTCTATCCAGTCCCTGAGTCACGTGACCAAAGTAGTGGCGTGTACCAGATCGAGGTGATCAAGCAGCGCCCCGTCCCGGGCCCAAAGGTTCCCCGGCTCATTTATGGCCAAGGAGACGCTTTCGACGCGGTGACTGAAGGTTATCGGATCGGGTACACCATGCTCGAGACTACCGGTGTGCCCCCTGAGTGGATCGAGCAATGCAACAAACTAGACGAACTTTGGGTGCCCTCACCGTTCAATGCGTGGACGTTCCGCCGCAGTGGTGCCACGGTACCGATGCGCGTGATGCCGCTGGGGCTGGTAGACACGAACTACTTCAATCCGGGAATCAAGAGCGCCAAGATCGACGGTGTATACACCTTTTTGTCTGTATTTGAGTGGGGTGAGCGAAAATCCCCCGAGATACTGCTACGAGCCTTCAATCGCGCCTTCAGCAACAATGATCCGGTCGTCCTCATTTGCCGTTACTCCAACCGGGATCCGGGTGTTAATCCTGCCGAGATCATCCGCTCATTGAATCTGAATCCCAGCGGCGGCCGAATCGTCTATTCCGAAAACGAACCCGTGCCGTACTACCAGATGGGGCAGATCTATTGCTCTGCCGACTGCTTCGTGCTGCCAACACGGGGGGAAGGCTGGGGCATGCCGATCATCGAAGCGATGGCTTGCGGTAAGCCCGTGATTGCGAGTTACTGGAGCGCGCAGCAGCTCTTCATGAGCGACGGCAACAGCTATCCGTTGCAGGTCAGCTTGATCGATGCCGAGGCCAAGTGCCCTTACTATCTCGGATATAAATGGGCGCTGCCCGACGAAGATCATCTCGTTCACCTGTTCCGGCACGTGTTCGCGAACCAGGAAGAAGCACTGGCCAAGGGTGCGCGTGCAGCAACCGATGTGGTAGAGCACTGGTCTGTAAAGGCATCGACGACGCGGATGAGGGACAGAATTGCTGAATTGAATGTTTGCAAAACGGACCGGAAGCAGGCTGCACTCGCAACCCCAAAGTGCGTCGCGTTACCGAGGATAGGTATCGACGTTTCACGCACCGTGGGTCAAGTGTCGGGGGTGGGCCGTTTTACAGCAGGTTTGATTGCCGGCTTGTCGCGGCTCAGCACGGAGAGTCAATCCTTCGACTACCTGTTGTTTCCCGGTTTTGGTGACTTTGTGCATCCGGAATACTCGCCGAGTACCCGCCTTGCGCTGGATATTCAGCCGGGCGGAGGAATGACCGTCTTCCGTGGGCCATTGCCTGCGTTCGCCGACGACGATCGCCACGTGCCTGGACTCGATCTGGTGTACTGCACGGCAAACGCATTTCCATCGAAACTTTCGGGGCCGACAGCGATGGTCGTTTATGACACGACTTTCCTGTCGCACGCGCAATTCCATACACAGGAAAACATTGACCTGTGTAGCCGCAATTTCGAACGTGCAATACTTTCTGATTGCCATTTCGTGGCAATTTCGGAGAACACGCGAGACGATTTTATTCGCTACTACGGCATCGAGTCTTCACGAATTGACGTAATCCATTGCGGGATTGACCTATCATTCTTCCGCCCTGCATCCGAGCTCAAGCAGGTCAGTGTCCGACAGAAGTACCAGCTTCCCAAGAGCTTCTTCCTGTACGTGGGTAGTCTGGAGCCACGCAAAAATCTAAAATCTCTGTTGCAGGCGATGAAGAGCTTCAAAGGCAGAGAAAAGCTCGTCATCGTGGGTGCGGCGGGATGGATGAATTCCGAAGTTCACGAGCTGATCTTGGCGGCCGGCGACCGTGTACAGATGCTGGGATACATGCCGCTACACGACCTGCCCGCGATTTATTCGGCGTCACGCGCTTTCGTCTATCCGTCGCTGTATGAAGGATTTGGCTTGCCCGTGGCCGAAGCGATGGCATGCGGAACAGCAGTCATCACCTCAGACAACAGCTCGTTGCAGGAAATTGCGCAGGATGCTGCGATCTTGTTGGCTCACCCAGATGATCCGATGGAGATTGCACAGGCTTTGCTACGGCTTTCGGATGACGATAAGATCATTAAACAACTCGCTGCGAAGGGCCTGCAGCATGCATCCCGCTTCGGGGTGCAGCAGCAGGCAGCCAAACATGTGGAACTATTCAAACGGATGATCGAAAAATGACCATGATGAAGAATGTACGGCTTGGAGCAATTGCCCTGCTCCTTATCGCGGGCGCCACAAGTTGCTCGCGCGATACGGCGTCGAGCAACTCCAGCATGCAACCCGCAAAGGGAAGCGGCGTCGATACAGTCGCTGCATTGCATGCCGCCACCCCCTTGGGCGAAGTCCCGTCTTGGGCTAGCTCGGCCGCCATCGCCTCCGATTTAGCTTGCTATGGCGACACCCTCAACGGTAAGGGTGGCTCGCAGCCCGGCGGTGTGCGCCGGATTGCGTCTGGGAAAACCATGGCTTTTTCCGGCTGGGCGGTGGACAAGTCGCTTCCAGCTGGCTCATCGCAAGCGCCCGCTTTGTTTGTGCTCACGCCGCGGAATGGAGACGGGAAAGCCCTGTATTTCCAGGCGAACCGTAACGAACGTCAGGATGTGACGGCGGCTGCCCAGTTCGCAGCAATCAAGCCCGCGATGGCTGGTGTGACAGTCAATGCTGCGACATCAGGTCTGCCGCTTGGCGCGTATCAGGCTGAAGTCGTCGTCGGCGAGGGTTCAGTTGGCAAGAAGTGCTCACTCGGCCCATCCTGGATCATTGAGATCACGTCTGGTTGAGCAGATGCAAGCCGAAGTTTTGAGCCTCCCCTGATCATGCCGTAGCAACCGCAGACCAACGCCATGGTCGCAGCGCATAAACGGGTGCGTCAATGACTATGTAACTAAGGCCTAAAGAATATCTGAGCAAGCTTCTGCTCGTCATTCCGGTGAAAATCGGGACCCCGTACCTTCAATGGGTGACCAAGTCATTGGGTTTGGTTTTCGCCTGGGTGACGGCTGATTTCGACATTCCCTAATCTGTCTGGGTGAGCAATTGCGCACTAAACTAACCGGGGAGTTCCCCCGGCTCTGCCGGGGTGGCAGTAGCAGTTTGACGTTTACAGAAGTCGTCGTCGGCGTTGAGGTAGTTCAAGCGTAGATATCGAACCGACGACGCATTCTTGCTTGGAATGGTGAGGTCGATGCGTCGAGGGTTGGGTCGATGAACCGATAGGCCACTTCGTGATCGGCAACATGCCTGTGGTCGCCTTTGCCGAGTTCGTTGTCGTAGCGCACCACGCATACACCTTCAACAACCAGCACCAAACTGTACTTGTAGTTATGGCCACTGCCGGACACCGACTTGGGCACGTGCCAAATGACAACTTCAATGAACGCTGTTTCCGTCAGGTTTTGGCGCTCGCGGAGGAGCGGCAGCTGTAAGCGTCTCCCGTAGCCACCTTTCTACGTGGATCTTACAGCTATAACGATACCTGCCATGATAAGCGCGACTCCAGCGAAGTATTGTGGTTGGAAGCGTTCGCCAAAAACAAAATGACTACCAATGGGTACGATCACGAAGGCTAACGCCATTAGAGGGTAGACTTTGCCGAGATCTGCTTTTTGCAGAACCCAGATCCAAGCGACGGTCATGATCCCATAGAGTGCGAAGGACGTAAGAAGTAGCGCTAGCGTCGACGGATCGAACAAGCTCCCCGTTTTTTGCAATGAAGCTGCGCTAAGCTTAAAAAGTATCTGGCCACAGGCGATCCCTACCACGCAGATAAGAGCGATGATGTAGGTCAAGAATATGTTCCCTTTATAAGCGCAGAGCGACCTAGCTTGGAATGGACGGGGCGATGTGGCATGGCACTGACGTCATAGCCTATGAACGAGAGAATAAGCTGTACTCCAAGCAGAATTGGCATAGCCGCTAGCATGACAGTGCCACTGCTT
>SCQT01000158.1 GCA_004322015.1 Chitinophagaceae bacterium | reverse complement strand
TGCCAGGAAAACCATAGCTAAAACAAAAATATATTCCAGTACATTATCTCCCTTCATATTCTTGAAGAACCATCGTCCGATGATTGGAAAGAGAAAAAAGACAATGGATACGAATATAACAAGAGAGATGCCGAGCTTAACCCAAAAGGCGTTGCTGAGAGTGCCTTTAGCAGCGCCTGTAATGACAGCTAAAATCAAAAGCACCACCGTATCGGTAATGATGGTCCCCCCCACTGCAATCGTCACTGCGGGGTTTTTAGTAATACCCATCTTACTGGCCAATGGGTAGGATACCAGGGTATGGGTAGAAAACATACTCGAGATAAGAATGGATGTCTCTAAGGAGAAATGTAAAAGATAAACGCATGCGGTAATGCCCAGTAGAAATGGCAGGCTAAAAGTTAAAGCGCCGAATAACAAGCTGTGGCTCCGGTTCCTTTTAAACTCGTTCAAATCCAATTCAAGCCCCGCTAAAAACATGATATATAATAAGCCGACCGTACCGAATAACTGGATACTGCTGTCACGGGCGATCAGGTTGAATCCGTAAGGTCCGATGATCACTCCCGCAATGATCAATCCGATGATGCTGGGGATCCTTAATTTTCTCAGAATGACCGGCGCCAGCAAAATGACAAATAAAACTAAAGAGAAGATCAATACCGGATCTTTCAGCGGCAGGCTGAAATGCAAAGTGAGTATATTTTCCTTGAGCAAGCCTCCGGTCATACCACGCAATAATACAGGAAAATGCCGATTCAGGCAACAAATTTTATTTCATAACTTTGCATTAAACTTTTTCATTATGGATTCTGAAATTACACGGAAACCGCAGCAGGATCAGGATGTGTTACTGCAAAACGAAGAAGCCACGGACTGGCAACTGATTGTGTGGAATGACGAAGTGAATACATTCGACTGGGTTATTAAATCCTTAGTTGAAATTTGCCACCACACGATGGAACAGGCTGAACAATGTGCTTTATTCGTTCACTTTAAAGGGAAGTATGCCGTAAAACGCGGTGATTTTGAATTATTACACCCTATGTGTGAAGCCTTGCTCGACAGGGGCATAACGGCTACTATAGAGGAATGTCTGACGGTCTGAGAGAAGTTGGGTCACTTTTTTAATTCCTTCTTTCTTACCTTTTCCTTTTCTTTCTTTCTCAAATAAGTCCCCTCAAATAAGCAATTGATCCCGCGATAAGCGCCGCACCCCCCCACTTCTTCGATGCTGACCCTGCCGGATAAAAATCTGAACTTCACTGCACACGGGCCGCTTTGTTCCTGATATCCGCCCATATCTTTACCGGTAAATTTACCCGTACCATCCAGTTCACCGGTACAATCTCCGTTGCTTTTATTTAAATGTATAAAAAACTGAAAAGTATTCTTTATTTTCCCGTCCCTGATGGAAACGAGATCATATTTACCTGCATAATAATCTCCCGAGAAATGATTTTTATGGGGTAATGTATCAATAGGATTGGTAAAGTTATCCGGATTGGCAGGCTCATTGGTATTTGTCATAATAAGCAACAGGCTCCCATCGGGATTAATGCCGTACACCTGTTCCCTTGTGATCACGTATCCGTTACTTAATTGTTTTCTTTCATGAATACGCAACAAAAATTTATTGTCCAGGCTGAAAGAAAAAACTTCCTCCGGATTGGCTTTGCTTACAGAAGCTATTTCCTTGATTGAAAGGAGATTTCCTTCTTTTCCATAAATCAACAAATCTACTTTTCTAGAAGCCGGTGTAACCACTTGAACCGTCAGCAGCCGCAAATGATCATAACGCCTTTGGCCGAGAGGAAAGATGACCGCCTTGGCATGATCTTTTCCTTCAGGGTACCATAGTGAGTCGGGAATGAATTTCACCGTTTGCCTCGAATTCAGCCGGAGAGAATCAGGAAGTCTCTTATAAAGAGAATCTTCATTATACCTTAGCGGCAGGTCAAAAACAGGGAACCGTAACAATAAATCGGAATAGGTGAATTCCCCCCCTTCCTGTGCGGATTTCCCTGTATGGCGACACGAACTGATAAATATCAGCAACATAAAAAACCATAGATAACAAACTGTTTTTTTATTCATCTGAAAACATTTTATAGTCTCTAAAAGCCGGATGCCCGCCTGCCGGACGGGCAGGAACCTTGCATTTTCATTTCTCTGTTTGCTCAACTGAGAGTTTTAGCATACGGATATGACGGTTATTGAAAAACAGAGGCAAATTTCAGAAAAAAAAGAAAGCCTGCCGCTTCTTTTAATAAATTATTTTTTCATATTGTTAAAAAGTATTTTAGATTTGCCTAAATTAAAATAATAAAACAGGTATAAATCGAGATGAGCAGGATTCAGTTGACAGAACAATCTTTAGGTGAGGTTCATGAGTCGGTAGATACTACGGTCAAAAGCGGATTCTGGCGGAAAATACTGGCATTTACAGGCCCTGCTTATCTGGTCAGCGTGGGGTATATGGATCCGGGAAACTGGGCTACCGACCTGGCAGGCGGAAGTAAATACGGCTATACCCTTATTTGGGTTTTGCTCATGAGCAATTTAATGGCCATTTTGTTACAGGGAATGAGCGCGCGTTTAGGGATCGTCCGCCGGCGTGACCTGGCGCAGGCAAATCGCGAAGCATATCCTCCCTTTGTAAACTTTGTATTGTATTTGCTGGCTGAAATAGCCATTACTGCCTGTGATTTGGCAGAAGTATTGGGGATGGCGATCGGCATCCAGCTATTAACCGGGCTTCCTTTGATATTCGGTATTTGTGTGACCGTGCTGGATACCTTCATCATTCTGTTTCTGCAGCAATATGGCATGCGTAAAATGGAGGCTTTTATTATCAGTTTGATTGCGGTGATTAGTATTTCTATGCTGTGGGAACTTTTGTATGCTAAACCGCATATAGGTTCCGTAATGACTGGGTTTATTCCCATGCTCCCGGACAGTGATGCGCTTTATATTGCCGTCGGGATCATCGGGGCCACTGTGATGCCTCATAATTTATATCTGCATTCTTCATTGGTTCAAACACGCAAATTTAATCACGATGAGGCCGGTATTAGGCAGGCATTAAAAATGAACCGGATTGATAATATGGTAGCCCTTAATCTCGCTTTCCTGGTTAATGCGGCAATTTTAGTATTGGCTGCTTCCGTATTTTTTATACACGGACATACAGAAGTTGCAGATATCCGCGATGCACAAAAATTATTAGCGCCTCTCTTAGGGAACACACTGGCTCCTATTATATTTTCAGTTGCATTGATAGCTGCAGGTCAAAGCTCAACCATTACAGGTACTATTGCCGGCCAAATTGTTATGGAAGGCTATCTGAGATTGCGGATTACGCCGTGGCTCAGGAGATTAATCACTCGTTTGCTGGCTATCATTCCTGCGGTTTTGGTTATAAGTATCGCCGGAGAAAGTGAAATACAAAATTTATTGGTCTTCAGCCAGGTACTATTAAGCCTGCAACTCGGTTTTGCCATCATACCGCTCATTCATTTTGTCAGTGATAGAAAAGCTATGGGCAAGTACTCCATCAAGTTCGGAACTAAAACACTGGCATGGATAGTGGCTGCTGTGTTAATCTATCTGAATATTAAGATGGTTTACAGCGAACTGACCATCTTTTTTGATCAGCACTATCCTCTTTGGAGCCAACTGTTATTAATCACAATAGCCATAGCGCTGATTGTTTTGTTGGGATATGTGCTGTTGTTTCCTTTTATAAATAAGAAACAAGAGATCCAGTCTGCAAGAATACATGCTGCTCGTACCGCGTTACCCGATCTGACCCATATTGAAAAGCCTGTTTACAGGAAAATAGCCCTGGCGCTGGATTTCAGCAAAAGTGATAAGAGGATTATCGAAAGCGCATTAGCGCAGGGTGAGGCAGACACGGAATATCTGCTGATCCATATCACGGAAAGTCCGGCCACCAGGCTCATGGGGAATGATATTGATGATTATGAAACGCAACAGGACAGGGAACAATTGAAAGCGTATGTAAAAATGCTGCGT
The DNA here is from genome assembly GCA_004322015.1 of Chitinophagaceae bacterium. Taxonomy (GTDB): domain Bacteria; phylum Bacteroidota; class Bacteroidia; order Chitinophagales; family Chitinophagaceae; genus FW021-bin31. The sequence continues at coordinate 5,239 of SCQT01000158.1, read as the reverse complement.
GAAAAAAATATTGCATCCACTTCCGTATTGGGCCACTCCAATCGCGCTAAAGAAATCGTTCGTATCGTGAAGGAACAGGCAGCAGACCTGCTGGTAATAGGTGGTCACGGGCATACGGGGTTGAAAGACTGGATTTATGGGGAAACCGTCAATTATGTAAGGCACTATGTGAATATTCCGGTACTGATAGTAAAATAAGCTGAGAGATCAGGTTCTATCTAAGTGTACGTTCCATCGGTAGGAAGATAATAGTTATTTTTGTTTACTGAATATTATAGTATGCCCGTAGTAGAACCTTTCATTAAAGAGTGCATCAAACAATTGTCCAAACAAGAATTGGAAAAGTTGGTCTTAAAAGCTGCACGGAAAGACAAACAATTTCATGATTACTTATTGGTTAATTATGCCGACAAGGAATATGGAGAAAAGGATCTGTTTGAGCAGGCGAAATCAGACATTGCACTATGCGCTACAAAGTCATACAAAGGCTTTTCCAGAGAACTACGTTCAGCTAAATACCTTGCTGCCTGTAATAAAAGGATTACCGAATTCAGTAAAGTTTCAAGGAATAAAGTATTAGTATTGGATCTAATAATGGTAGTACTTGAAGAATCCATTTCTTCATCCTATGCAAGTCTGGGGACTTGCTTTACCGCTTATGATTATCAGATCTCTCTTTTAGTAAAAAAAGCCATTACTCTGATAGAGAAAAAACTCCATCCGGATTACAGAATTGAATATGTTCCTCGCTTAAATGAGTGGCTTACTATTTTACATTCTGCTTCCAATCATATTGATTCTATTTATGCTATGCCTAACAGCATTTAAGTGCTATCAATTATACAAGGTTTAAATAGTTTTCAATAGCGGATCGAAAATCATATCTCATATCATGAACCCTCCGTAATTTTTCCATATCTTTGAAGGTCATTAATCTCTAAAATAGCATTCATGAGCCAAATCATTTTAAGTAAACTCGATTATTCCAGAATAAAAGCTTGCATCCATGATGCAAAACAATTCAAGTCTATAAGTGCAGGCGATGCGGAATCCTTAATGAATGAACTGAATTCCGCAAAAATTGTGGATTCAGAAAAAATACCCGGCAACGTAGTCACCATGAATTCTGTTGTCAAGATCAGTTTTCTGAATACCCGGAAACAGACAGAATTTCAGATCGTCTATCCCGGCAAAGCAAATCTGAAAGAAAAGAAAATATCCATCTTCTCTCCCATCGCCACGGCCCTTTTGGGTTATAAAGAAGGTGATGAAATAGAATGGATAGTGCCTGCAGGTCCTACGAAAATCAGGATTGATGAGATCATTTATCAACCGGAGGCGGCGGGAGATTATGACCTTTAGAAAATGACCATGAAACTTTTCTGTTATATCGTTGTCCTTTTATTTACTCTGCCTTTCGAAGGCAGAGCACAGAAAGTTATTTCCATCACCATTGATCAGGCTATTACCCCCGTGACTGCAGAATTTATCCATCGCGGGATCCGGCAGGCAGAGAAAGAAAATGCACAATGTGTGGTCATTCATCTCAATACTCCCGGAGGACTGGGGACATCCATGAGAGATATTGTAGGAAATATTTTAGATGCATCCGTTCCGGTGGTAGTCTATGTTTCACCAGGAGGAGCACGGGCAGGTTCAGCCGGTGTATTTATTACATTGGCTGCCAATATCGCCGCCATGGCGCCGGGTACAAATATCGGGGCTTCACATCCTGTAAGTATGGGTGGTGGACAAATGGACAGCACGGAAGTGACCAAGGTAACGAATGACGCAGTGGCTTTAATGCGCTCCATTGCGCAAAGGAGGCATCGTAATGAGCAATGGGCTGCAGATGCCGTCACACACAGTGTGTCCATCACCGATGAAGAAGCTTTACAAAAAAATGTCATTGATCTCATTGCTGATAATACCCATGACCTGCTTCAGAAGATCAACGGAGACACGGTTATTTTGAATACAGGAAAAGTGGTGTTACACACCGCCAATGCGACTGTCGAACCGGTGGAGATGGGCCTGGGAGAAAAAATATTAGTCGTGATCAGCAATCCGAATATCATGTATATTCTGTTGTTGATCGGTATTTTCGGTGTTATATTTGAATTTCATAGTCCGGGAGCCATCCTGCCGGGCGTGTTCGGCGTTATTTGCCTGATACTTTCCTTTTACTCCATGAGTGTTTTGCCAATCAATTATACAGGATTAGCACTGATCATTTTTGCTGTTATTCTGTTTTTACTGGAAATAAAAATCGCCAGTCATGGTATCCTGGCCTTAGGCGGAGTCATCTCTTTACTGTTGGGTTCTTTGATCCTTGTCCGTACCGGTCCGGCTGTGGAATATGCCAGAATATCAAGAAGTGTTATCTTCACAGCCGTAGGGATCACTACCGCTTTTTTCCTCTTTGTGATCGGGGCTGGATTAAATGCGCAAAGAGCAAGGCCCAGGACGGGTGTGGAAGCCTTTTCCGGAGAAACAGGGGAAGCTTTGGACGATATAATGCCCTTTGGCAAAGTACAGGTGCACGGTGAAATATGGAATGCCGAATCGGTATCAGGGTCCATCAAAAAAGGCCAGAAAGTGAAAATAGATAGAATTGAGGGATTAAAGTTGTATGTAGAAGGGATATAAAAATCGTTTGACGGTTTGATAGTTCTATGGTCCCGAAAACTCGGGATGGTTTTATTGTTGAATGTATTTGGGAGATATTCAATTTTGTGAAATTCTGATTTTATATTTCTTTAAATATAGACATGAGCACATGAACAAAACTGGAACCTGGAACTTGAAACTCAAAACAATAAACATTAAACAAAAAATACCATGAGCGCATCACCATTTATTATCGTTATCATTGTCATTATCGCCATTATTATCCTTGCCAATGCGGTCAGGATATTGAAAGAATATGAGCGCGGAGTTATCTTCCGTTTAGGGAGATTGAGCGGAAAACAAGCCAGCGGACCAGGATTGATATTACTTATTCCTATCGTGGATAAATTGGTGAAAGTAAGCCTTCGTACAGTGGTTTTAGATGTGCCTCCCCAGGATATTATCACTTTGGATAATGTGTCTGTTAAGGTCAATGCGGTAGTTTATTTCCGCGTGGTGGATCCTCAAAAAGCGATAATCGAAGTCGAGAATTATTTATTCGCTACTTCTCAAATATCCCAAACCACGTTGCGTAGCGTATTAGGACAGGTAGAATTAGATGATCTCCTGTCCAAACGGGATATTATTAACCATAAGTTGCAGGAGATCATTGATACGCATACGGCTCCCTGGGGCATTAAGGTTTCCAATGTGGAAGTAAAGCAGATAGATCTGCCGCAGGAAATGCAACGTGCCATGGCCCGCCAGGCAGAAGCAGAGAGAGAACGCCGGTCCAAAGTGATCACTGCGGAAGGTGAATTCCAGGCATCACAAAAGCTGACCGATGCGGCTAAAATTCTGGCTGAGCAACCCAGTGCGCTCACCCTTCGTTATTTGCAGACCTTACAGGTGATCGCATCTGAAAATAATTCAACTACCATATTCCCGGTGCCCATCGAGATGATGAAACCATTTATGACTAAACCGTTTGTAAACATACAGCCTGAAAATCAGGACCCTGTTTTACCGGATTCAAAGACGGAGTGAGGGGCTATCCGCTAAATATACGCCCGGCATCAAACATCTTGCCGGCCATTTTACCAACAATGCTATAATATGGGAAATGGCATGCAGTGGTATTTTCACCGGTATTTATAATTCAGGAAATAATGTTCATTCTCTCCATATCAATTTGAGGGCACCAGATACAATATTTCAGGTGCATCCGCCGTGCCGAAATTTCCATCTGCCGCGAAATTCAGGATAGGCCCCGTTTTATACAAGTGCTTGTCCCAGGAACGGTAATATTGAAAGCTGATCATGCTTTGTTCGGACGCCTTCCCATGGATCATAATGAAAAACATATTCTCATGGTTAATAGTTATCATCCTGCCGATCCCTCTGCAATTAGTGCCCACAAAAGCACCCATTTCATCACTGGCGGTGACGTAAGGATCCATATCCTGCGGAGGCGCCACCACTGCGGTCATAGTAGCCGGATATTGTCCGGAAGTATCCACGCTCCACGAAGGGGGGGGTACTTCCGGTGCAGTATGATGTTTTTTACAACCTGCTAAATAGACTGCTGCTAAGCATAATATGAGTAATACGAGATATTTCTTCATGATTTATTTATAATTGTTTGATGGTTGTATATTCAATAATCAACGCTCAATCAATGTCGTTTAGCTATCCGGTCGGCGAGGACGCCGACCGGAGTCTCTACATTGTAGAGACTCATGTTGGCGTCCTCGCCAACATGTCTCATAACCTAAACGACATTGAATGCCCAATAAGCAATGTTCAACTAAATCAGACATCATCAAATCAGACATCACTAAATCTTTATTCATATTTGAATACTTTTTGTGTATGCGGCACTCCGTCAATATTTATATTGATGAAATAGATGCCAGGAGAACAATCGGCTCCGTTGTTGCCCCTGCCATTCCATGTGGTCTGGTAAACTGTTCCATTCACCGGAACAGGCGTATTCTGATAAACCAATCTGCCGGCAGCGTCATATACTGAAATCTGAATAGTATGAGTCGAAGATCCTCCGCTTAAGGCGGCATAAATATTAACATGATCGCTGAAAGGATTCGGAAATACCGCTACCCCGTTTATCAGCGATTTGAAATGTAATTTGTATGGATCTTCCACGGTGCCTATTTCCAGATTTCGTGCATAATCGAGTACACTGCTGGATACAGCCTCTATATCGCCATTTCTTTCTATCTTAAAGGTAACTTGCTTAGGCTCATCACCGGCGATGTTCATAAAGAAAGAGGTTCCTTTTGTTACCGGATTGGGAATAGCTTCAGCTTTACCAATCAGCTCCTTTCCGGAGTATGCCAGTACTTTATCACCGGGCAATAAGTGGAATTCCCGTCCCATAACCGCAATCATCGTCATATTATTTGCATAACTAAAATTACCGGCAACAGGGATCTGATCGGAATTCGGATTATAAGCAACCGTGTGGCCACTCAGCAGATCAGTATTATCCGGACTATTTTTTCCAACCGCTACTCCCAATATTCCCGGAAGATTGGGATAATAGAAAGTAGTATCGGTGGATGTATTCCGGTAGAGCATATATCCCTTACCGGGTTCCATATAGGTCAGG
>SCQT01000157.1 GCA_004322015.1 Chitinophagaceae bacterium | reverse complement strand
CAGGGAACGGATATTCACGTAGGCCCTGGACAGGAACAACATTTACCGCATGAAGCCTGGCATGTGGTACAACAGAAACAGGGGCGGGTAAGGCCGACGATGCAAATGAAAGGTGTAACGATTAATGATGATGAGGGATTAGAGCACGAAGCGGATGTGATGGGAGGAAAAGCTATCCAGACGAAAGTGAATCATAACGCTGAGTACAAAAGCAAAACCAGACAACTCAAGACAGTAAGAGAAATTATTCAGGCGAAAAAAAGCGGACCTTTTAATGTTAAAAGGACAGATGCGGCAAAAGTTGCCAATTACTCTGAGTATAAAGATATGGATCCACATCAATATAATGCATTCCTTTATGATAAGATAAAGGCTTTTTATGATACAAGTTTAGCTAAAGGGCGGGGTTATTGGAATAAATTAAAAACGGCTGTCGCCAACTATGAAGCAGAGGACAATGGTGAATTCTTAAAAGAACAAGCTGCAAAACACGCGGATTATGATTCAAAATTTGAAAAGAATTATGTGAGTAATACCAGGAATCATTGGTGGTACACTGAAAATGTGAATATAGGTTCAAGTGGATTAGCAGAGGAAGGGGGTAAAGTAGAGGCTAATAAAGATGTACCATATACAAATAGTGTCAGCTTTGAAGACAATAGCATCAGTGCCAATCATAATTATGCAGAAAGAGATATGGCCAGAGTACAGGATGCAAAGAAGAAAGGGGAAGAGGGTTATGAACCCAGAGGACTGCCTAACTCAGAGATCCTTTGGCAACAATATAAGCTGGCAGCAAAAAATCAGTTTTGGTTTTTCAGGGATTCGAGAGCAAAACAGCTAATGGAGGGACTTAGTGCCATTAAACGGAGACAGGTTCAAAATACTGCTACCCAGATGACGGGGTTGTTTGCGCTCCCCGATGATAAGACAGATTTAAAAACAAATTATGCCTGGCAGGCAGAAAGTGAAGAATTTTTGGCTATGTTAGGGACTCCCAATTGCAGCGGCGCCGCCTTTTTACTGGCAGATCACGTAGATGACCTAAACGGAAAATCTATTACTGAAATTGAATTATTAGGTGGAGAAGATGTCAATTTGGATATAAAGATAGGATAGACTATTAATCATCAATTTAATTTATATGACAACAAGTACTTATCAACAGGATAAGAAGGCCACTTCGAGGCATCGGGCGGTTGCAAACCAGGGTGCTTCCCGTGCCACTGCTCATTTTGCCGTCTCTTCCATACAGAGAAAGGGTACAGACGACGAAGAACTACAATTGAAATCTATTACCCAATTAGCGACACCGGAGGAGGATGAACTGCAGATGAAATCTGCCGGGGAGCCAAAGAATAATCCGGTGGGCGAAGTTAGCCAGAGAAAAGATAACGCCTCCCTTCCAGGGGCTAACAAAACCGGCATACCAGACCATCTGAAGACAGGTATTGAAAATCTTTCCGGCATTTCTTTAGATGATGTGAAGGTTCATTATAACTCCGATAAACCGGCACAACTTAATGCTTTAGCGTATGCGCAGGGGACTGATATTCATGTGGCGCCTGGACAGGAAAGACACCTGCCGCATGAAGCCTGGCATGTGGTACAACAGAAGCAGGGAAGAGTACGCCCTACCATACAGGCAAAAGGAGTAGCTATTAATGATGATAGGGGATTGGAGCATGAGGCGGATGTGATGGGAAATGAGGCGCTTCTTTTTAAATCCATTATACCTAAAGCATTGACTGCTCAACCTAAAACAACTACAATCTTTCAGTGTATAGCCAGATGGTATGAGAAAGTTAATGAGCATGAGTATCAGGAAAGATGGGTTGGACTTCCGAGTTTTACCGGCTGGCAAAAACTTGAGGAGCAATATAATGGGAAAGATGTTTACGTAAATGTTGGCATAAGGAGCCCCTATAAAGATGAGACCTTTGGACAATGGGCCTGGAGAAATAAGTGGTGGCTCATTGCGGCTGGGATAATAATAGGGGGCACCATTGCATACACCATATATAGACGAGAAGGTGGCACAGGTGCTCAAGTCCCTATAGAAACCTCCAAACTATCAACACCGTCAGTCGAAGTGCCAACACCATCGGTAGAAACGGCGACACCATCAATAGAAGCACCAACGCCATCAATAGAAGCACCAACGCCATCAATAGAAGCATCAACACCATCTGTAGAAGCACCAACACCATTGGTGGAGACATCAACACTATCAGTCGAAACACCGACGCCATCGGTAGAAACGGCGACGCCATCAATAGAGACAACAAAGCATGCTTGGCCTCTCGGCAAATCTTATGGGCCGATTGACAAGGTTAAGGGGCTGGTTTCTTTGGCTCCAGGCGGTAGCTTGGTGGTTGAAGGATTGGAACAGATAGTAAAAGGCAAAGCTGATGGCCCGGCACTTATAGCTGAAGTAATAAAACTACACCCTTATGCATGGCCCGCAAATGTATATGATCAAGTGGCAGTGGTATTAAGCTATTATAGTAGTGGGAAATATGAAATAGGACAAACAAAAGACCTAATAGAACAAATATTCCAAAGTGCATCAAAGGCAAAATAGCAATAAAGTATATAAAGGGTAAATTAACCATAGCTATCCAAAAAAAGTGCAAGGAGATGAGAACAGAATGGCTCTTAGCGATGTTTTGCAAACGAGAACTCAAAACAGAATGTCACAACATATTGCGTTGTTATTAAATAAGATTAAGTAGAGATTTGTGGCGCATTCTAAAAACCCTTGGTCTCATGGAACTACTTTTGAAAAAATAAAGAATCATCGTACTAACAGATACTATAAAGATATTTGTTTACGTGGATAATTCTATGAAGGCTTCAAATCTTCTATCTTTATGTCAAGTACATATCAACATAGTGAGAAAGCCGGTTCTCAGCAAAGGGCCATTGCAAGTCATGCCTCATTGAACGCGATCACTTACCAGGCAGTTCCCGCCCTTCAAAAAAAAGAAGATAAAGGTGAACTACAGATGAAGGTTGCTACCCAACTGAAAAGTCATGACAAAGGATTTTCTGTTCAGAAGAAAGAAGATACTCTCTTGCAAGCTGTTAATAAGACGGGTATGCCTGATAATCTGAAGGCAGGCATAGAAAATCTTTCCGGTATTTCTTTAGATGATGTAAAAGTTCATTATAATTCTGATAAACCGGCGCAGCTCAGTGCTTTGGCTTATGCTCAGGGCACAGAGATTCATGTGGCTCCGGGGCAGGAACGACATTTGCCTCATGAAGCCTGGCATGTGGTACAACAGAAACAGGGGAGGGTAAGGCCGACGATGCAGATGAAAGAGGTAGCGATTAATGATGATAAAGGATTGGAGAGGGAGGCGGATGTGATGGGGGGAAAGGCTATTCAGCAGACATCTGTTAGCTCTGTAAAAAAAGGCACTTCCTCTGCATATATATCTACTTCTATACCTATTCAGAGAGTTTCAAAAATATATGTTGGTAAAAATGAAGTTGCTGAAAATAGTAAACAAGGAACTCTGATATTTAAACTAATTAACGAGTTAACAAGAGGCTTCACTGGCGAGGTATGGTTTAACTCCGGGCTAGAATTACAAAATTGGATAAGGAGTATAGGAAAGGCTGAAGGTATAGGAGTCTGGAATGGCAGGTGGATGAATTTTACAGGCAAGGGACCTATCGTTTTTGGTGAAGAACATAATGATATTAGAATGGATTTTATAAATACCCTCAAAATTCAACATTTTGTTGTGGAAGGTGCATTTGAAAGAAGCTTGACCGGAGTAGATGATTCAGATATACCTCACCATCCTGATTCTGCTCATCAAAAATATACCGGAGACACTAATGGGAAAGCACTTGAGAATTTCTGGGTGAGAAGCGCCCAGGGGATGGCCAGATTTTGGATCAATTTCGAGAATGAATTGAGAAATATTAACCCCGAGAGTGATTACTTGTGGTTAAAACCCATCGAGAGGTTATCCGAACTTGAAGAAATTATCAGGACTATACCATTAGTTAGAGCAAAAGTAGATGATAAGACAGAAGCTGAAAAACATATCAATGAACAGATATTAAATGCACAGTTTTACTTAGAAAAAGCTTTTGATGTGGGGTTGGGGAAACTGTTAGAGCAGATGAAGAAGGGAAGTCGCGACTACAAGATAAGCTTACCCCGAGTCCTTAAAGAAATAAATGCCAGAGGGAAAGGACTTCATTACCTATATGTCTGTTTTTCCGGGTTTAGAAAAGCTATTGAGGAAATTGGTTATTTACATTTTAGTGCCTCCGCGAGCGAAGAAGAACTCTTTCAGGATCAATATACAAAAGACAGTAGTGATCCCTTTAAGGTATGGGGTGGCCGAAGAGAACACTTTATGCTAAAAAATCTTGAAGCAGCCTTGAGTCAAAGCCCACCGCCACTTATTACTACTATGGGAGTAGCCCACGCTAAAAATCAGCAACATAATCTGGAAGCGCTCCTTCATAAGCATAATGGCATGCTTATCATGGGAAGTATTGTTGATCTGGCTGATATTGGCGCTGTCAAAATGTTTCAAGTAAGTGAGGATATTTCAAAAGAGCTGGCGGGTATATATGGTTGGAGTGAATCGTACAGGAAAGAATTTGCTGAAAATGAAGAAGCGCTTTCCTCAGCGAAGATTAGAATTAGCAATACTAAAAAACCTGCACCATCCTACATATCCTGAATGATGGATATACTAATATTCGTTACTTAATATTAAAAATAATAATGAAGGATTTATCTAATTACTCCGATGACATACAAAATCCAACGTTCTGATTCGGCGATTACTACGCATGGAGGTGCTGCTGGTCATGTTAACCCGAAAGCCAATGCTTATCCCGCAGTTCCTGCTTTGCAAAAAAAAGTGCCCAAAGAAGATGAACGGCAAATGAAATCTGCCTTTCAGTTAAATGGCAATACAACAAATGAAGTACATCAAAGGAAAGAACAAGGGGTCATTTCTCCAAGAGCCAATCAAACTGGTATGCCCCACCAACTAAAAGCCGGTATAGAAAACCTTTCCGGTATTTCTTTGGACGATGTGAAGGTTCATTATAACTCCGATAAGCCGGCACAACTCAATGCCTTAGCGTATGCACAGGGGGCGGAGATTCATGTGGCTCCGGGTCAGGAAAGACATTTGCCCCATGAAGCGTGGCACGTGGTTCAACAAAAGCAGGGAAGAGTGCGGTCTACTACTTCTTTCGGCGGAACGAAGATTAACGATAATCTTGAGCTAGAGAATGAGGCAACAGCGATGGGGTGTCAAACACTGCAGAGGCAAGAGGTAATATCTGGGACTGTTTTAAACATAGATAATCAGTCACCGGTTATTATCCAAAGAAAAGTTAAGTTAGATATAAATAGTAGCCAAAGAGTAGCGCAACTTGAAGGGGGGGGATGGGTTGAGTGGATGAGTCATTATTGGTCAAAGAGGAATGAACTTCTTCATGTGCTTACAAGCGGTCGGCGTCAGTATATGCAGCGAACATCTGCTTCTGCAAAATCAGAACGAAAATACATGGGGAAAAAGGGAATAGGTCTAAACAAAATAAAATTGCTTCATTGGACTGAGTATGATGATGAATCTAAAACTGGGAAAAGAAGAGAAGCACTGAAGCATTATCTTCAAAATAAACCTTATGAAATAACTGAAGCTATTATTAATAAGACTATGGGTTCAAAAGATTTAGTGCAAGTAGCGTATATTAAAGAAAAGGAAGATGAATACGTGACACTTGAAGGGGTAGGGAGGTTACTCGCGATTAGAACTGCTTGTATGGACATGGGAATTTCTTACGACGACGTTACCGTAGAAGTGGAAACATATACTGTGTCGGAAAAGACTATGCAGTCTTTGCTGGAAGTACATGAATCATACTTTGGGAAAGATCCAGAGTCCAATGATGAGTTGGGTGAAGACATGTGGTTTCGTCTCTATGGCGTTGGGCGTTCCTTAGGGTGGACGGTTGTTGGATTGGGAGCTATTGCTGCTCTGATCGTGGGCGGTAAGAAACTAGCAGAAGGAACGGCTCCCCCTATACAGAAATAGATTTCGTCTTCAAAAAGATGAATCAATTGCTTTTTGAATAAAACCTCACACCGTCTTCCCCTCTTTCCCAAACTCTTTCCTGATGCCTCTCATGAGATCCTTTTTCAAAATAATATTGGTCCCGCGTTTCAGCGCCATCAGGGAACTGTAACGGCTGATATTGATCATGGCGCCGCCGGTCATTTCGTACTTTTCGGCTACTTCCTCCAAATCAATATCGTCTTCTAATTTACTTTTTGCAGAAAAAGATTGCTTCCAGAGACGTAATCTTTGCACGGGGCCGGGGATGGGGAAATGGATCATGGATTGGAACCGCCGACTAAAGGCATCGTCTATATTGGCCTTCAGGTTAGTGGCCAATATCACTACCCCGGGAAAATCCTCAATACGCTGCAGCAGGTAGGAAACTTCCTGGTTGGCATAGCGGTCGTTGGAACCGCTTACCTGCGTGCGTTTCCCGAATAAAGCATCTGCTTCATCGAAGAACAATATCCAGTTTTTATGCGCCGCCTGATCAAAAACATGAGCCAGATTTTTTTCGGTTTCACCAATAAATTTAGAAACGACCATAGATAAGTCTATGCGATACACATCCAGTCCGGCTGATTTGCCCAGCAGGCAGGCAGTTAACGTTTTACCTGTACCCGGCGGACCGTAAAACAAAGTGCGGAAACCGGGCTTTATCATTTTATGCATACCCCAGTCATCCATCAGCTTATCGCCAAACTCCAGCCAGTCACGTATTTCGGTTATCCCTGTCAGCGTGTTTTCTTCCAGCACCAGATCATCCCAATCCATGTCCGTGTATATACGCTTGGCAGGAAAGTTCATACTGAAATCAGGTTTGTGGGAAGTACCCAGTGTAAAATAGCTGAGGTATTCGTTAGAAAGACTTAATACTCCACTCAAAAACGGCTCTTCTGCCTGAGCGGCGGTAAGCCTCAAAATGCCGGATTGACGGAAGAAGTGGTCTTCCCCTAAAACATCCATCAATTCAAAACGCTTTTCAAGATCATTAGCTGCCAATATAAAAGCAACTGTTTCTCCCGTAGGAAGAAATCCGCCATGGTTTTGTCCTTTGATACCGCCGAATTCGGTAAATCCCCTGTCATAATTACTGTTCTTTACAAAAAAGACATCCAGCAAATGAGGCATCAGATGGGGAGCCAATGCAAGCGACAGAATGATCCGTTCAGTCATTTTCATCCGGTAATATTCCACCACTTGTGCGTATATAGATTCAACAGGCAGTTCCGGCGCCGGCACTTCAGTAATATCTTCGAAAGGACACGGTTGTTGCCAGTATAATTTCATACGGGTTTCAATGACCTGACCCAGCCATTGCAATTCCTTTGTCATGGCAGCAGCATTTGCCTGTGTAATTTTTATATCCATTCTACGTATAATATTTTTTCCATCCAGGAAGTTTTTATCATACCAAAGCTCCACGGCAATGTTTGTAATAATACATCATATCCGCGTTGGTCCACCCTGAGTTTCCAGGAATCCTCTCCTTTTGTAAGTGCCCCGTCTCTTTGCAGGAAAGATATTCTGAATCCTTCTACAGAAGTATTCTTTAGCTTTTCCCAGCGCTCTGTAATCACTTGCAACAGTTCCATGGAAACATCTTTTTCCTGTTGTGTGAATGAGACCTCTGCGGGTACCGGCTCTTCAACAGGTAAGCCGCATAATATTTTATTCAATGCCAGATCCTGTTCAGGATGCTCTTGTTTATCATCTATCAGGAATTGTAGCAAATGTACTCCTTTGAAAATAGATTCCTGCTGAAGAAACTTACCTTTTTCCATTAAGGCCAGCCGGCCAAAATAAGTAGCTAAAAACGGATGAAGCAAGACAAGTCCCGCATTATGGATATAAATGGTTTCCTCTTCGATGCCGAGCATCTTTTTTATCTGTTCTTTGGTTGTTTCTTCATTTTGTTGTTCTTGTATAGGTCCCCGCGATTTGAGGGCAGGTGATTGTAGATTTTGTTGCCCGAGAGCCTGACTCTTTACAACACCTGATTTCATCAGTGTCTCTTCCATATCAGGACCCGGATATTTCTCCTTAATTAATTTTTTAAGCTGTATTTGAATAGTAGAAATTAATTTTTCTGAAACAGAAGCAGAGGGGATTACCTCTTTACTTATTACTTTTAATAAAGACTGATATATTTTCAACCCTTCTGCAGATCGGCTATTAGCAAGCAAAGGAAGAAATGAATTAAAATATTGTGAGGGCGTTTGTATCCTATAGGTTCCAGCAAGAAGTTGAAGGTTAAACTGCCGGAACAAGATAAATACTTTTTCTTTTAAAAGAGTGTCGGAAATGGCCAGCGAAAATATTCGTCGGACTTCTTTCAGAAATGTGACCGCTTCCTTACCGTCCCTACTAATCATATTCTCTAACAAGTGAAATAAAACATCATCTCCGTATTTTCCAGCTATATACTGCGCTATCGCAGGAGAGCTCAACAAATGACGCAGCAGCTCTTTCTCTTTGCCATTCAAATCATGATGAATGAGCTTATCAAGCACCCCGGGGAATATTTTATTATCTGGTATCCCTAAATATAAATTGGCAATTTCATTAAGATACTGAAGCAGATCTTTCAGACGAAATTCCTTTAGAAAATCCTGCATGTTTTTATTATCTCCGTCTGTGTCCGCAGAAAAAAGATCATGTATCCGTAATCTTGCCGCCGGCAAATGGGTATCCTGTTGAAAAACGGCGCGGAGTGCAACAGGTTTTTCACGGATCAATAATTGCAAAAGCTTTTTCAGAAAAGTATTCAGTGATCCCTGCGCCCAGCGGGGAAATTCATCCGGCAGTCGCGCGTAGGTGAGATAATATTCAAGAATCCTGAGTGATGCACGCAGAACAAATTCTTCATCGTTCTTATTTTCAGGAGCCGTATATTGACTGATCACTGATCGGATATCGGGACCTTCATTGTTCCCGTTCCATCCTCCCATCGTTTTTAACGGCGTATTCAGCGCCTCTGCAAATGATCCGGGTAGAGATTTTAATTCCTCAACCGGAATTTTTCCGATGCTCCTGCCTGCTATTTTGGATAAAGAATCACGAATAATTTCAGGATATATTCCAATCCATTTTGATAATCGGATAATACTGAATGAGGTAAACAGGTTTACATCAAAGGTTCGGTATCCGGCAGAAATAAATGTATCCCACCAGGCTAAGATCAATGTATGCTGAAGTGCAGGTTGGTTTTTTATTTTCAGCTCCGGCATGTTTTCCAGCAGATAAATCAGGTATTTGAATAGTACCACAGATTTCCTTCCTTCCGGCAATAAATTAAAGACAGCCTGGATAGTTCCGAGTGGCAACTGATAAGCCACTCTTTGCTTCATCACGTATCCGGTACCTGCATATTGGATCAGGCTGAGAGCTTCCTCCGGGTATTTTGAAATAGTTTCCGCCCATATTGCTTCCGGCAGCTTGTTTGTATAATCTTTAGCCCACCAGGGGAAATAACCGTTTTCAATCCAAAATCTGAGTATATCGGAGATTGTTTTATTCTCCGGAATAGTATGTTCGGAAATTTCTTTTACCCGTCCCTGAAGTTTAATTTCAGAGAGAACATCTTCCCTGTTTGCGGGCTCTTTGTGTGCATGTAACAATCCGGTGAGCAATAGAACAAGCGGTTCTTTTGTACTTTGATATTCCTCACCGATGCTCCTGATGAGAAAAACCAGCAGTTTTTCATAATGCAGATTGTATTGGTGCGCCATTTGCCGGATATTACTTTCCAGAAACATACGGTCATTAAAAACAGATCCTCTGTCTATAAGTAAATAAGTAAGGACGAACTGCCGTACAGACAGTGTAAATGATTTATTATCCGTACTTACAACCGGCTTCTTAAACTGCGCTGCCTGCACGTATTCCATGTAATGAATGATAAATTCAGCATGTGCCGGCTCTACTACCTTAATGATACTATCTATTACCGGTATCTCAAAGGCGGAAATGATGTGCTGAATAGCGGTCTCTTTATTCTCTGTATTCAGGATCAATTGCCTGACCGTTTCGGGAGAATTTTGAATAAGTTCTGAAAGAATCCTGTTTAACTGCTTGGCATCATAATGGTTTGCTCCCGAAGGAAGCGTTCCAAAGTTCAGATAATGCCTGATCAGATTTTCTTTTGTACTGGCATTTTCGGGGTGCTGCTTAATTAAATTTTCAGTAGTAATATTAAAAATATCGTCAGAATGATAGCTGACCTGTTCAGAAAATAATTCTTTTATGATTTTACTGAGAGGAATATAAGACTCCGCCAGAATGGTTTTATTAATTAAAGGTTCCGCTAACATTGTTAACACCTCCTCATAATGCAGATTATAATGTTCTGCCATCTGAATGAGTGTACTTTTTACAAACATTTTCCTGTTAAAATCACTTCCGCGATCTATGAGCAGATAGGTAAAAATAAAGAGCCAGACTGCTTTTGCTACTTCGTTGGTTTCGTCCTTCACCGGTTGCTCTGCGCGTTGGATTTTTATCACCTCCTGATGGTATTCGAATATAAATCCGGCTTCACCCGGCTCAAGGATCTTTACAATATCATGAATAATCTTTTCAGGGAACTGATACGCCAGTCTTTTGCGAACGTAGTGAAGTTGACCCGTTTTTATGATTAATTGCCTGACTGCTGAGGGATTCTTCTCCAATAGTATCTGAATGACTTTTACAGGGTCCGTCATAATTTCTCCTGATGCCCACCAGGGTAAAGTGCCTGTGATCAGAAAATAAGCTAACAAGTCCAGGTATAAAGATTTGTGATTGGGGAGTCCGTTATTATTTCCAGCCGGATCAGGATGATACACGGATAAAGAAAGCTTATCTTTTAGTTCTTTTTCTAATGCTTCTTTTAATTTATCAGGTAATAAACTTTCCATCCGGTCATAAGGGATGGGCTCGATATTTAACTCCAGTCGGTCAAATTTAATCAAAGTTTCTTCAGGTATCATTTGATCCAACACCGTGGAGATTATATCTTCGATGCGGCTGTAAAATAAGCTGCTGATCCTGTTTTGTAAATCAAAAGGTCTTTGGTCAGAACAAAACTCAATATCAAAAATTTGCTTTTGGATAATATGGTGCTGCCCATACATAACACAATGTTTACGATTGATTAAGAGTCAGCCACACGGTAATTATTTCCTTGCAGGAATATGATCAGCCTTTCGGAGAAAGTGCTCCCCTCAAAATTGATCTCCTGCTTGTTCAAAAAATTGAGCCATTCGAAATATAGCTTCTCAAATTCTTTCATTTCGGAGATAGTAAGCCAATAAAAATCAATTCTAATATAAGCAGGGGCATTTTGCCTGAATAAATTTTCCGTAAATTCCCTGAAATTTTCATTCTGGAACCTGGCCGGCCATGCGGGTAGAATGACTGCCATCCGGAAATTAAAATAATCTCCTTTCATCACGGTTCCGTTTAAAAGTTTTACCCAAAGCTCAAACCGCGGAAAGAAAAGTGTTTTGCGTCCATTCCTGAGACGAACATTCTCCAATGCATTTTCCAATTTGCTATCATCATTCATTTCGGAAATATCAGGAGAAGAAGATTTATTTCTTTTGGGAAACAGCATCATTTCATTTAACCGGGGAGTATTTTCTTTGTTTTCCGCTATTTCTAAAATTTCCCCGATCAATTTTTCCCTTTCATCAAAATCCGTCCAGCGGATATTCCGGAACAGCAGGCTATCTTCATTTTCATAAAATCCGAATCCAAAGGACTGGCTTTTTAATGGCGGGATAAGTAAAATATGTTCCACTATGTGAAACCCTTCGGATTCTATATTTATCTGTATTAAATAATTAATCAGTTCCTTCAGTGCTGCAATAGCGGATGATTTATCGGGGTAATTATTACTGATGGGAGTCCAGTCTTTTTTTTGCGGAGCTTTATACAGGATACTATAATTTCCGCCCCCTCCGGTATCTTCTGCTATCTGAAAGTTATTAATATCTGTCCCATATTTGAAAGCCGACGTAACCTGTTCGCCAAAGTCATAAGAATGAACGGGTTCGCTTTTATCGCCCGTTCGATTCTGATCTTCTTTCGTGTAGCGGTTCCTTTGGACGAGATTATGAATATTCAACGTTTCGCCGAATTCAGTTCTTTTTAAATCAAAGAGCCAGCTTAATGGTCGCATCTTCTGGTTCCTGATATATAAAAGCGTAGCCATATTTTTTTGAAATCCGCTATAGTTTTGAACGGTCCCCTCCTCCGCCAGATAGTCGAATGCTTTAATGCGGTCCCGGCTTAACTCAACCCGGTTACTAATTAACTCCGATTTCCACTGTAACACTTCATCTGCCCTTTGATCATTAGTCGGATCACCATATAATAACTTAAAAAGGTTCACCGGATAGGTATCCGGTTGCAAATTAAACCTTGCAAGCAAATGATCAAATACTCTGTTTTTCCTTTCCCTGTAAATATCATTTGTCTCCAGTGATTCTTTCAGCGAACTAATATACTCGTTATCTTTATTCTTTTTGAATGCTTCCCAGACTGTATCGGCATTTTCATTTTTAATATCTGTGAATGCTTTTAGCAGGTCCCTTACTTCGGGAATACCATATAATGGCTGAAAGTAATAGGTGATATTTCCCTTGCCGGAGAGATCAGTTGAAAAAAGATTTTTCCCATTGGCCAATTGAGAAAGATAGTTGGCCAGCAATTGCTCAAAAAGCATCAGATAAGATTTTAGTTGCTTTGCCTGTGCTTTTCGGACGCTGGTCTCATGCGCTGAAAGCCCTTCTTCTCCAATTCCATAGATCAGCGGGAAATAATTTTGAATGGTGTAATATTGTTCAATGTTTTTATGAGTCCCTTTTAACAATTCGTTGTGTTCAGTCAGATGAAACGAGGATAAGAAGGTTCTTCTGGAAATTTCGCGTTTTCTAAAATATAAGTCATTGAAGGTGCCCATATCAATCATTATCTCGTTTCCACCCTTCATGACGCGTATGGATGTTTCTGCCGGATTCACATTTAAGTATGCAAACTGAAATTTGTCTAATTTGTAAGGCTGACTGCTTGTATTACCTTCCGGGGTCTGTAATATGAAGTTTTTTACATTGACCACGCCGGGTATCTGCATTATTTTCCGGATCAGTTCGTCAGGATCTATCTCCCGTCTCCGGTCATGCATCTGAGCATCCGGAACAATCCCCTTTTTTAATAAAGGCCCGGCATATATTTCCTCCACCGTGAGCCCGGCGGCAGCTAATTCTTTTTCCGAATAATATTTGATAGGCTCGTTCAGAAAATCTTCCAGCTCCCTGTAAATGACAGCAAGAATATCCTCCGGTATCGTCTCTTCGCTGACTCTCACATCTGCACTAATGACTATCCTTACAGGATTAAGAATCACAATATCCCTTACCCAATCTTCACATAAGTTCCTTTTAGAGACAAAAGACCTCCTTACTCCGCTTTTGATCTTCTCTTTCAGATCTGCTTCCGTATCCAGTCTTGTCGCGGCTTCTTTCGTCATCTGCACAAATATTTCATACAGCCCTTTTACATTATCAGATGAATAGGAAGACAATACCGGCTCAAGCCATATATTATATACATCCTCTATTGCATCTAAAATGGATTTTCTGATGTCATTAATTGTGACGGGATTTGTGGTGAGGATTTCCTCTCTCAGGAAAAAAGAATTTTCTTTCGATTGTATGTTGCCATATTCATCAGCGAGAAGATCCTGTATAGGGAAATCTGTTCTGTATGCCAGATCCGTGATAGCCACACATAAGATTTCGAGAATGGTAACTCCCGGATCGTGCAGGTTGTAATCAGTCCACGCATGGCCGGATAATCGCTGAATCAATTCTATACCATGTTGTCTTAATGATTTGAAATCCAGCGAATGGAGTTCCCCTTCATTTTTTTCAATATGAGAACTGTTTTGTTCCGCCATTACCTGTGTTGTCTTATAGGTTTCATTCGGCTCCTTTAGGATAAGAATATTCTGCAGGTAACATACATTCGTCGTCCCACAATTTTGTTATAGAATAAAAAATACTGACATTCGTTCCGTAGTTACAGTTTGTTCGTAATTGGAGGTGGTATTGATGGGTGTTATCTCCCTTCCACCTAAGATTGAGCCTATTCCAAATGAAGCCATAGTGTGCTCTTGTTTTTCTGATTTTACTTTTGGAACGACCATAAGCACTCAAAGCAATGGCGTGCATCATAGCGAATTTTCCTTTTCCTTTGGCGCCGGCCCGTGCTATTACCTCAAACGCCTGGCAGTTATCGAGATCTTTGAGAATGGAATGCCACCTGCCATCTGCCAGTATGGATCCGGACCTGAAAGTGCCCATACGTCCTTCCATACCTATCATCCCTTTTACATCCAGCTTATATTTTGAATCACTCCGTTTTCCCACCCCCAGCTTTCCGCCTTCATGAAAAAAGAAGCTGTTTTCCTCTCCGTCATCCGTTTGCTCCGGCTTATCACATGGGTGAAATCTGAGGCTGGGCGTCCCTTTATCATCCTTCTCTATCAGAAAAAAAGGTTGGGTCTCATCTAACTGATTAAAAAAAGTAAGCAGCCTGCTTGATAATTCTGATTTATAAATCAGAAGTCCGTCCACTCCGTCTTTAGAAATTCCGTCATCTTGTTTATTGATCATGGATTCAATAAGGAATCCAAAATCGTTTTCATTAGGGATATTCCCATTTCTGAAATATTTCTTTAGTTCCTCGCGGCCAAAGATATTTCTATTTCCTTTTGTGTTCATTTTATTCTTCTATGAAAGGTTAATAATCAATCTGAAAAGCTTTTCTGCACCTGGTTTGACGAATTGCCCTTTTACACCATTGTGATCGTCCTCACCGCTGGAGATTAAAAGTTCATCCCCTACCGGTAAACTGCCTATTCCTACCTTTGAAGGATCGGCATACACAAGATTTTTCTGTACAGTAATTAAATGATCATCCGCTGGAATAAGAATTGCTTCAGGTACAGAACCCCGTATAAATTCAACATTATCTACTGCAGTATCAAGGATCTTTGAATTATGTTCTCCCGTTCGTATATCTCTGACTTTGAAGAAATGGACAAGAGAGAATCCGGTTGCCCCCGATATGTAAGGCAACCCTTTAATATAATTGAGTATATCCGCTAAATAGATGCTGGTGCCTATGGAGAGTGAAGAGGTAGATTCGTATAACCAGGGACAAAGATATTTTCTGATGTCCTTATTGAGCTCTTGTATATAAAATCCCTGATCAAAACCTCTCGCTTCAATGAACTGAACTGTACAAACAACCTTTACTTTTTCATATACCGGATTGCCGACTTCTACTTTAATAAATGGAGACAAAAAAGGTTGGAGGAACTGTTTGACTTTAAATAACGTGGACAGATTGACCTTCGGTTCGTTACTTATAAACTGACCGCTGTCATTTTCTTTGGGGATTAAAATAATCTGAATATTAATACCCGGCAGCAATGATTGATCTTCTCTACCCGCCGCGATGCATTTTACCATCAATATCTGGGGAAATTCATTTAAAATGATCTGCTCTATATCCCGGTTTGTTACAGGACGTTGTTTGTGCCTCAGTCTTTCACCGATCCGTGTACGGTAGTGATCTTCCTCTTCCGTTCTATTCCCGCCAAATGAAGGAAAAGGCTGCCATATAGTTTGTATGCCCTGCACTTTCCGTAAGAAACCTTTCATACTGTTGGGAGGCAGGCTAAGATGATATGCTCCGGTATTGTCAGGCCCCGGTAACTGGATAGCTGTGGTAGCATGCGGATATACGGCAATCATTCTGGCTGTTACATCCGTTGGCGCTGATGTAGAGGCTTTTAACCAGTATAAATCAGGATTTAAAATGGTGCCGCCTTTATTGATGCCATAAGGGATCTTTATCCGGACTATCCCGGTATTAATAAAATTGTTAGTAGTATCATGAAGGATGTCCTCAGTATCCATCGGCATCCAGGTCCTTTGAGAAAGATAGCTCCAGATCACAGGACTCGGTTTATGGGCGGTATGGTGGAAATTTCTCTCTTCCAGTTTAAATAAAAGTGACAGTTCCTGCCCGGGTTTGAGGTCTTTAATTCCAATGTACAAATTATCAGCATACTCAAACTGAGGCAAAAACGGATAAAGGTGCAGGTCGTTTTTGGGATAAATCTCTTCAAATCCAAATGGGTATTGGTGTATCAGAGTTAAATCGGCGTCGAAGCTGTCATCAGCAATTGCGTTATTTAATACTTCAGTATGTTCAAGTGTATAATCTAATGAAATAGATTTAACAGTTGGGATAAAAGGCTGGTTAGGTATCGGCAAAGTTTTGACAAATCTTTTCGAGTTATGCAGGGCTATTTCGGGAAATATCTGCGGGAATAATTGATGGCCGAATGCTTCAGCAGGTGCGTCTAAGGTTATCCTGATTGCCCCCCCCTTAAACAGGGTATCCCCGTTTCCTTTTTCATCTGACTGCATATCATTCAAAAATTCCAGTTTCTTCAAATCAATTCCCATGATATCGGTGGTATCTTCCAATTGTTCCTGCCCGTCTTCAGTTTCTTCTGTCCCAAACAGATTAAATCTTTGCTGGACTTCTGGTTTCGGTGTAAATTTTCCCCCTGATAAAGAACTGATCCTTATCAGAAATGAATCATTACTTATTGCGCGGTCATACCCGGCATAATAGGTTTTGAATCCACCGGATTCCCTGGGAAGATCAAGCCATTCCAGCCGGATATTAAAATTATTAATATACCTGTTGAAGACGTTGGCATTTTTAATACTGAGAAATGCTCCGACTGAGGGTTGCGGGCCAAAGATCTGAAAGGGATTCGCAGGGCTGAGATCGCCGATATTATTTTTCAGCTCAAGGTTTTTGAATCCGGTAACTTTCACTTTGATTGTTATCTGCTCCAACAACAGATTCCGGAATAGCGTAAAGGCATTGTGAGAAACGTCATTATTGAGTAAAATCCGGATAAGCGGCCGGGAGGTATTAAAGCGTTGTCCGTGGATAGTACGTGTATAGAGGCTGATACCTTTATCCTGATAGCCAAGTTTTATGCTGACTGAGATACAGGATTCCGCTGATTTCTTGATCCGCAAATTTTTTGCTGAGTTCCATCCGTCCGCGGCAGTGTAATCCACCCTGAAGGCGCCGGAAAGTATTTCAATCAGAGTGGATTCTTCGGTTTTCTTAGACCTTTTTGCAAACTTCTTAATGAAAACATCAAATTCACCGAATGATTTTTCTTCAAACTTAAAAGTAAGCTGAATCAGCCTTTCCCCTTCGGGAAGAAACAGTAATGGCGAGCCTACAATAAGCCCTATTTCCGATTCTTCCATCGTCCTTTCGTCCAGGGGCAGATTATTTTGATCTTCTCCCAGAATGGGCCATGATTTTATTGAATTGCTTTCCGGTAAAACCGCCGTGGGCTTGATAACAGGATAATTTCCTGAATATACCCGTGCAAATCGTATGTCATCACCTCCTTTTTCATCAGAAAAGAGAGAGTTGTTGCTGATAAAAATTGTTTTCAATTCTGCTATGCCCGCATTACTGACTGTTACACCGTTTTGTAATTTATAAACCAGGTCGTTCTCTATATCTTTCACTTTTGCCATCAGCTTTTCGCCTGTATCTAAGTTGACACTATCAGAGGTTGAGTCCGATTCAAAAAACAGATAAACGATATCAGGTTGAAATGGCCTGGGAGTGATACCTAAAATATCTTTATAGTAAAAGTTAAGGTGCTTTTCTGTATATCCGTTCATCTGCTCTGTCAGATGGATATATAAATGCATGAATGCAATCATTAAGCCAAGGTGAGGATTATACTGCTGATCTAATAAATTGTTATTCCGGAGATAATATTCCGCGATACCCAAAAGATGGTTTAATTTCGATTTTATTCCCGAGAATATTTCATCTATAAAATTAGCGGCATGGAAAAGCATGCCTTCCATATCGCCGTATTCACCGAAAAGGTCAATCTTCTCAAAATTGTGGCCTTCATTTCTTATCTCTCCCTCATACCCCAGATTCATCTGAACTCCGCTTCCAAAGGTTTGCTGCGCCAGCGCATTATAATATTTTAATTTATTAATTTCAATAAGGCAATCACTCAGGATTACTGAAGAATCTTTTGTAATGTCATTTTTGGGATATATATCATCCAGTTGTTTTAAAAAGTCCACAATAATTTGCGAAAGGTCCCAGACAGTTTGAAAAAGATCCTTAAAATGAACAAGCATCTCGGCCTCATCTTTTGCGTTTTTTACCATCAGCTTGTGCCGTTCATATTGCTTACCGTATTTTTTCAGGTTGATCCTGGAAATAAGCGTAATCAGGGTATTGATGTCCGATTTAAAAAAGGTATCCCAGCTACCTTCAATCTGATCCCCCGAATTATAATAATTAAACTGGGCAGACAATTCGGCTATGAACTTCAGGAGATCAGGTATATCCCGGTCATCCATTTTTACATAGCCGGGAGACAGAGCGGGGATAAACCGTTCCGACTGGTTCAAGCCATCTTTTGATCCCAGAGATAGTTTACTGTCCATTTTATTTTACACGATCATATACTTGTGTACTGAATATTTAAGTTTGTACTATTTTAGCTTATTATGAAAGTAGTTTTCTCATCCGCCACTAAGACCCTAAGGCACAAAGGTTCTCAAAGTGCTGTCAGGGCAATGAATGATGCTTTGTGTATGCTTGGCGGCTTTGAGCCTTAGTGGCATTTTACCCTTCCATAATAGACCTCATGCATTATTAAATTTATCAAGTCATGAAATTCTTTTCAAGAATTTGTTTCAAAATTAATTTGTCATAACACTAATTTATCCGGAAATATTAGTTCCTTCTGATAAATAAAAAGGGAATACAATATTATGCCTTGTATTAGTAATGATAATGGAATAATCTACCTTAATATGCAGGATGCCGTTCAGTTCATCCCTGCGGAATATTTCCGCTGTCAGAAAATTGATTCTCGGTTCAAAATTTAACAATGCATAATAGATCAGATGGTTAAGTTCGGCAACGAATGTGGAGTCAATCTTTTCAAAAACAAGCTTTTTAAGGTTGCATCCGAATTCCGGTTGCATCAGCCGCTCACCCGGCGTGGTACTCAGAATGATCCGGATACTTTCTGCAATATCTTCCTGGTTGGAAACCATCCTGACATGCTGATTTACCTTGTCGAAAGCCGGCGGGAACCCCCATCCGGTGCCTAAAAAAGATCCTGTTACCGGTTTCATGAATCATCCTCCTATTAAGACGGTTGGGCAACCGATCTGGATACTGCCTCCATGCGCAGTCGTATCTCCCATTCGTGCCGCAGGTTTGTTACAAATTAAAACACTCGACGAGCCTTTCACAATCGTATCTGGTGGGCCGACGCAAACCGCGGAGTCGCCCATTAGGGCCGCCGGCAGTTTACCTATCAATACAGTAGGCGCTCCCGGTCCTATAACAGGACCTCCCACATGCGGCACCGGCGGTAAACCCGGCGTCACCATGGGGCATACATGTATATCCGTAATTCTGGCAGCAGGCATTCCCATTTTTATTTATTTAATTGATCATGACGATTCCACCCTTCACCACTGTTTGTCCGGAAGCTGAAATTTCTGCGGTGGCATTTCCTTTGGCCGTAAAACCGGTTTTAGCTTCATTTTTTATATTCATTCCCGAAACACTCACATCCTGAGTGGCTGACAGTTTCAAATTCCCCGTTGCATCGAGCGTTATATTACCCTTAGCCTTTACATTAATATCTTTATCACTCTGCATGTCTATTCCATCTGAAGACAACTTAATGGAATTACTATTTTGATCTTTTACTTCTATAATTTTTGTGTCATCATTCAGTGTAATCGTATTACCTGCCGGAGTTTCTATGGTAGTAATTTTTTTCTCATCATCAAAAGTGATCTTCAGATTACTTTTTGTGGTCAGACTCTTGATATAATTGTTGTTATCTTTTACCTCTGCCGCCGGTTGTTTTGAATTACTGTACACAGACCCCAGAACGATCGGATACCTGGGATCATTTTCAAGGAAACCGATGATCACCTCATCCCCAACCTCTGGTAAAAAGAAAGCTCCCGCGCCGGATGTGGCGTAAAAGTTAGCTATTCGCGCCCAGACACTGTTTTTTTCTTCTGTATTTGAAGGGAGCTTTACCAATACCTTAAGCTTTGTGGCAGCATCATCTGCAAAAATCTTTTCTACGGTACCTATCTGTAACCCATGGGCAGCCGGCAGTTGGCCGGTGGCTGCCGGATAAGAAAAATTCGTTTGCTCATAGATGGGTTTATAATCAAGTCCGAACTTCGCGCTGGTATTCCATGTGCCATCCTCAATGGTATGAGTAACAGAGGACACAAACGCTTTGCCGGAGAATCGTTTACCGACTCCTTCCAATTCAATCATTCCACCCGCTTTTATGTCCGCATTACCTATAAAAGTTACCTGACCTTTAAGCGCGTTTAACCTCATCGTCAACAGTCTTCCATCGGCCCATGTTTTCAGATCTTCCTGCGACATAGGAGTGACGGAAGAAAGCGAAAGCTTAGACTGATTTAACTTACCTGACAAGCTCTTTGCATCCAGGTTTCCCTGGGCGTTCATTGCGGGTTCCGTGGATTGGGATTGTAAGATCTCCTGATTTTTAGGATCCCATGCGCTCGCATCAATAGACGGTGCCTGCTTCTCAGCATTTAATTCGGCATTAAATGAAATAATGGATTCCCCCAAGGTTACCCGCAAAAGAGGCTCTTCATTAAACTTCGGTTTTCCCATTATAATTTTCTCATCATCAAGCACAGTGATATAACCGTAAAACTCGGCTCTTGACAAAATAAAATCCCAATCGGTAGCCGATTTCTGGAATGATATTTCCTGTTGTGAGCTTGTTGCGTCAATAGTGCAGCTTAACCCGTATCCGGCGATCACCTCGGAGATAATATCACTATCTGTTTTGTTCTCATATTGCTTCTCTTTTCGGTTAAAAGTCATCATAACAGCCTTATGCCTGCAGGTAACCACCAGATTAACTCCGCCACTTGTGCTAAGCCTTAAAGACTGCCTGACGATAATACCTTTAAAAATAGTCCGTGCATCATCGTTTCCATAACCTGCCAGAATTTCCAGCTCATTACCCGGAATGAAGTCTTCGCTGTCGCTGATAGGCAGCTCGTTTGCATTTTCAAATTTATCAGCGAAAATGATCTCAGCAGAAGAGATTCTATTAACTTCCTGGAGAATATATACGCTGATAACGGGATAATAGTCTTTAATCACCTCACCCCCCGTCTTGATGATCAGGCGCAACGTAGGATCTTCTATATCAATAGGTGATTTTACCGGCATCCTTATTTCTTTAATGGCGGAAAATATATTTGATCTCCGGGCTTAATTGCCAGAAAGCTTTGCAGGTTGTTCGCCTTTGCAACCTCTAAATAATAGGAGCTGTCACCGTAAATGCGATAAGTCATGAGCGGCAGGTTGTCGCCGGCTTTGACTGTCCGGACATGCGTAAGATCAGGAGAGCTTTTTTGAGCCTGTTTGGACTTGGTCCGATAATCTACCGTTTGCAGAAAGGTCAGCTTAACAGATGCTCTTAATGCAGTACCGTCAGGATTGAACAGTGTATAACGAATCATCAGCCTTTCACAGACCCCGATGAACGTTTGTTTTCCCCAGGTTATTTTCAGGTAATTCGGCCGGTGTTCTGTTCCTTTATATTGATAGACAACTTTTTCCAGATCGGTTATATAACTGTCCACCGTCATCCCCTGTTTTAAAGGAACCAAACCCGTTCCATCCACAATTAAATCCAGATCAAAGTTGCCGGAATCAATACCTGCGAATATCTGGGTACCTGCATTGGCTCCGTTTTCCTTAGAGGAGCTGTACCGGATGCTGAAATTACGTGAGTAGGATTCAGGATTAATGGCTGCTTCGATGGAGCCTACCATATCCCTCGTACATTCAGGGCTGGAATACCCCTCAATCAATAACTTTTTTAACACAGCGTCCGGCATATAGCTATCTTTCTGGCAAACTTTCCAACCTGGTCATGACCTGTTCCACACATTTTTTTATCAGCTCATTTTTGATTTCCTGTAACTCCTTTAACTGACTTACTTTTTTCTGCTCTTCCGTTACAGTTACTTTGATAACCAGTTCTCTGATTTCTATCGGCATATTTAATTCACTTTCATAAAGTAATCGAAGCATAATTCAAATGTCTCCACTGCGATCTGGCTCTCCTGGGCTTTGAATTCAGATATTCTTATCGCCGCGGGGTAAGCCTTCACCACCTTCCACGAGGCTATGGGGCTGGCATTTTCGTCCATGAGGTTAATGATAACTGTTTTGGGTGAAAAAATAAATTGCTCAATACTGTTGCGCACCCAGTCAACGAGAGATGAGCCGAGCAACATCCCGCGTTTAAGAATTAGATTCTCGTATCTGGGAGGAGCGGGTAACCGGTGAACAAACCGGTTTTCCCCTCCTTCTTTTATTTCCACCACACCTAACTTCGCATTTAACCCGCTGACTTCCTGAAAGCTGCCTTCATTCTTACCATTAATTCCGACCACATTTACTTTGAAGTAAAAGCTCACCGGCGGATAATATCCGGTTTCATTATTCGGCATACCTGAACATTAAAGCAGTTACTTGCTTATTTGAAGCCCTTCGTGAGCTAATTCCATCGTTTCTACTGCCACTTCGTTGGCATCGGATTTCATGTCCGTAACCGTGATCTTGCTTGGGAAGGCATTGGTAAGCGTCCAGGTCATTACGGCGGCATTACTTTCGTCCAATAAGCTGATCGTAATGCTGGAACGTTTCACCGTATTCATTTTGATCTCGTTATACTTATCCCAGAATGCCGTGTCGCCTTTAAAGATTCCTTTTTTCAAAGTTACATTCCCGAACTTTTGAATACCCGGTAGTTTTACAGTAGAATACACTTTGCTGTTCCCGCCGCGGTATTCTATTACCTGTGTTTCGGATGAAAGTCCGGTAACTTCCTGAAAGATCATTTCATCTTTATCCCATTTAACCTGGAATGAAAATTTAACTAATGGCCATATAGTCTTTGACTGTTCTTTTCCATCGTCTGGCATAAACTAAAGTTTTAAAGAGTTAGAAAAATTGTTAAAAGATTAAGATTGCTGTTGTTGTTGCTGGAAAGTGATCACAATGAACTCTGCCGGGCG